>JANMVM010000389.1:0-2447 GCA_031392695.1 Rubrivivax sp. | reverse complement strand
CGGCGCTCCGGGTGCGGCCGGTGTGGCGGGTGTGGACGCCCGCGCGACGCTGTCCTCGACATAGGTCGTGACCCCTGGCGTGGCGGTGCTCATGCGCAACTTCTCGCGCGCCATCTTCTCGACACGCCCGTGCGTGGCCTGGGCCTGGCGCTCGGCGTCCAGGCGCTTGAACTCGGCGTCCAGGCGGCGCTGCTCCTGGCGCGCCTTGTCCAGTTCGGCAAACACCCGGCGCGACTCGTAGGCGCTGCGCACGAGGGCCAGGCAACTGGCCAGCAAGGCCACCAGCACGAGGATGCTGATCTTGTGCATCAGGCGGTCTCGGTGCGCTCGGCCACGCGCAGCACCGCCGAGCGCGAGCGCGGGTTGGCTGCCACCTCGGCGGCGCCGGGCTTGATGCGCGCCACTGCCTTGAGCCGCAGCGCCTTGGGCGGTGCCATCGGGGCGCGGCGGTCGACCACGTCGCGGCTTTCGCCGGCGATGAAGGTCTTGACGATGCGGTCTTCGAGCGAGTGGAAGCTGATCACGACCAGGCGTCCGTGCGGGGCCAGCAGGGCCAGGGTCGCCTTCAGGCCCTGTTGCAGCGCCTCAAGCTCGGCGTTGACATGAATCCGAAGAGCTTGAAATGTGCGCGTTGCAGGGTTCTGGCCCGGCTCGCGGGTTTTGACTGCACCAGCCACGAGCGCGGAAAGTTCGAGTGTGCTGCGCACGGGATGCCCAGCTTCGCGGCGAGCGACAATCGCCTTTGCAATCGCAGCAGCAAACCGTTCTTCTGAGAGATCACGAATCACTCCTTCGATTTCGCGCGCTTCGGCGCGGGCCAGGAACTCGGCCGCCGTCTCGCCGCGCGTGGTGTCCATGCGCATATCCAGCGGCGCGTCGTGGCGGAAGCTGAAACCTCGCTCGGGGTTGTCGATCTGCGGCGAGCTGATGCCCAGGTCGAGCAGCACGCCGTCGACGCGGTCGATGCCCATGGCACTCAACTCGCCCGCCATGTCGGCGAAACTGGCGTGGCACATGACAAAGCGCGGGTCGCTGATCAGCGCCGCCGCAGCCACGGCCTCGAGGTCTTTGTCGAAAGCCACCAGCCGGCCCTGCGGCGCCAGGGCCGCCAGCACGGCGCGCGCGTGTCCGCCACGGCCGAAGGTGCCGTCCAGGTAAGTGCCCTGCGGCTGCGTCACCAAGGCCGCAACGGCTTCGGGGAGCAACACGGTGGTGTGGGACCATGTGCTGGCGGTGTTCACCGAATGACCAGGTTGCGCAGCGGCTCGGGCCGGCCCGCGGCGATGGCCACGGCTTCGCGTGCTTCGTAGCGCGCCTGGTCCCACAATTCGAAGTGCGGACCGACCCCCATGAACTTGACCTCGCGATCGAACCCAGCCCAGGCACGCAGCTCGGGCGGGATCAGCACGCGCGACGCGCTGTCGATCTCGACCTCGGTCGCGCTGCCCAGCAGGATGCGGCGCCAGGCGTCGTGCTCAGAGGTCAGCGAAAGCAGCTCGTTTTCGATCTTCTCCCACACCGGCAAGGGGTACAGCGACAAACAGCCGTCGGGGTTCTTGGCCGCCACCAGCTGACCATTCACGTTGGCCACGAGCAGCTCCCGCCAACGGGTGGGCACGGTGATGCGCCCTTTCCCGTCCAGCAGCAGCACCGGACCACCCCTGAAAATCATGATTTGCACCAAAACCCATTAACCCACACGAATCCCCACTTTATCCGTTCGCAGTCTCTGGGTCAATGCCGTGTGCCGGCAAAATGTCAATCAAATCAAGCACTTACCGACCACTGTTCACCCAACCAGTCGGTTAAAAAACTCCTTCCAAATGAAGGACTTGGGTGGGAAATTGAAAGTGCTTTGTGAGCAGATTCGGGTTCTTGAGCCCCACCCGGGAGCCAACGGGGCGATGCCAGCGACCGGCGTGGGTGACCCTCGCTTGACCCTGGACCTGGACCTGGACCTGAACTTGAACCTGGACCTGGGCCTGAACTTGAACCTGGACCTGGATCGAGCGCCCACGGCGTCGTCGCCGCGGACCGCCCGCGGCTGAAGCGCTACAGTCGCGCGCCATGCTCGCAGCCAGCATCCCTCCTGACCCGGCCCCGCCGCCCCTGCTGCTGCTGACCCGCGTCGTGTGCGAGGTCGCTGCGGCGGTGTCGCTGGGTGGGCCGGCACCACATGGCGAGCGGCGCTTCGTGCCCATCCTCAGCGGCCAGGCCCGCGGGCCGGAGCTCAGCGGCGAGTTGCTGCCCGGCGGCGTGGACTGGCAGGTGCTGCGCGCCGACGGCGTGACCGAGATCAGCGCCCACTACGTCATCCGCACCGACGACGGCGCTCTGGTCGAAGTGCAGAGCGACGGCCTGCGCCACGGCCCGCCTGCGGTGATGGCGCGGCTGGCCCGCGGCGAGGCGGTGCCGCCGCAGCACTACTTCTTCCGCACGCTGGTGCG
>JANMVM010000027.1:0-13605 GCA_031392695.1 Rubrivivax sp. | reverse complement strand
GTGTTGCTGAACATCTTCTTCTCGATCACGGTACGCAGCTTCTCGTAGCTCGTCCAGAGCGGGTTGTTGCCCTGGTTGTTGGCGCGCGCGCGCAGCACGAAGTTGACGATCTCGTTGCGGAAGTCCTTCGGGTTGGCGATGCCGGCGGGCTTCTCGATCTTCTCCAACTCGGCGTTCAGGCTGCCGCGGTCGAAGACTTCGCCGGTGTCGGTGTCGCGGTACTCGTGGTCCTGGATCCAGTAGTCGGCGTAGGTCACGTAGCGGTCGAAGATATTCTGGCCGTATTCGCTGTAGCTCTCGAGGTACGCCGTCTGGATCTCCTTGCCGATGAATTCCGCGTAGCGCGGCGCCAGCAGTTCCTTGATGAAGCCGACGTACTTGTCTTCCAGCTCCTTGGCGAACTGCTCGCGTTCGATCTGCTGCTCCAGCACGTACATCAGGTGCACCGGGTTGGCGGCGACTTCGGTGTTGTCGAAGTTGAAGACCTTGGACAGGATCTTGTAGGCAAAGCGGGTGCTGATGCCGCTCATGCCTTCGTCGACGCCGGCGTAGTCGCGATACTCCTGGTAGCTCTTGGCGCGCGGGTCGGTGTCCTTGAGGTTCTCGCCGTCGTAGACCTGCATCTTCGAATACAGCGAGCTGTTTTCCGGCTCCTTCAGGCGCGTGAGCATCGCGAACTGGCTCATCATCTTCAGCGTGCCGGGGGCGCAGGTGGCGGCGGCCAGCGAGCTGTTCCTGAGCAGCTTCTCGTAGATGTGGATCTCTTCGCTGGCGCGCAGGCAATACGGCACCTTGACGATGTAGATGCGATCGAGGAAGGCTTCGTTGTTCTTGTTGTTGCGGAAGGTCTTCCACTCGCTTTCGTTGCTGTGGGCCAGCACGATGCCGTCGAAAGGGATGGCACCAAAGCCTTCGGTGCCCTTGTAGTTGCCCTCTTGCGTGGCCGTCAGCAGCGGGTGCAGCACCTTGATCGGGGCTTTGAACATTTCCACGAATTCGAGCAGGCCCTGGTTGGCCAGGCACAGGCCGCCGCTGTAGCTGTAGGCATCGGGGTCGTCCTGCGAGAAGGTCTCGAGCTTGCGGATGTCGACCTTGCCCACGAGGCTGGAGATGTCCTGGTTGTTCTCGTCGCCGGGCTCGGTCTTGCTGATGCCCACCTGCTTCAAGATGCTGGGGCGGCGCTTGACGACCTTGAACTTGCGGATGTCGCCGCCGAACTCGTCCAGGCGCTTGACGGCCCAGGGGCTCAGGATGCGGTTGAGGTAACGCCTCGGGATGCCGTACTCGCTTTGCAGGATGGCGCCGTCCTCGACCGCGTCGAACAAGCCCAACGGCGACTCGTTCACCGGGCTGCCCTTGATGGCGTAGAAAGGCACGTCCTGCATGAGCTGCTTGAGCCGCTCGGCGATCGAACTCTTGCCGCCGCCCACCGGGCCCAGCAGGTAGAGGATCTGCTTCTTTTCTTCCAGGCCCTGCGCTGCGTGCCGGAAGTAGGACACCACCTGCTCGATGGCATCTTCCATGCCGTAGAACTCGGCAAAGGCCGGGTAGACCTTGATGACCTTGTTGGCAAACAGCCGGCTCAGGCGCGGGTCGTTGCGGGTGTCCACCGTCGCCGGCTCACCGATGGCCTTGAGCATCCGCTCAGCAGCGGTGGCGTAAGCCAGGGGGTTGCGTTTGCACTCGGCGAGGTAGTCCTCGAGCGAGATTTCTTCTTCACGAGTGCGTTCGAAACGCGCTGCAAAGTGGCCGATCACATCCATGCGTGCCTCCGGAGCCAGCACGCGGTGGGGAGGACGACCCTGCCCCTGACCGCGCCTGGGAAGTTCTGATGAAGTCCCGGCTGTACAGGCCCAGGCTCCATCAGAGCTTTCCGGCTATCGGCGACGTCTGGTCACCAACGGCGATGTGATCTCAGGATGATTCATTCTGCGCCCGGCAAGCGCTCGATGAACGCGCGGAAGACCACCTTGTTTCCATCATCCGCAGGCCCCGTGAGAACGCTCACGGGCCCCACACCTCGTTGCAATTGCCATGCAGCTTGCAGCCAAGGTCTTTGCAGCTTAACGCGTCGGCGGCCCTGGCGGCTGACCCGCCCTTTGCACCGCGATGGAGCAAGCGACGCCACGAGTGGTTCCTTGGGGTGCGAAACTCGGGCCCATGAATCCCCAGCTGCTGCTCCTGACGCTGTGCCAGGCGCTCTTCCTGACCAACAACGTCACCTTCATCGCCATCAACGGCCTCGTCGGCTGGTCGCTGGCGCCGCTGGCCTGGATGGCGACACTGCCGGTCACGGGCTACGTCGTGGGCGCGGCGCTGTCGGCGATGCCCGTGGCGCGGCTGCAGGCGCGCGTCGGGCGCAAGCGGTCGTTTCAGATCGGCCTCATCGTGGCGGCCTTGTCCGCGGCACTGAGTGCGCTGGCGGTCACGCTGGGCAGTTTCTGGCTGCTGGTGTCGGCCACGGTGGTGGCTGGCTTCTACAGTGCCAACGGGGCCTTGTATCGCTTCGCCGGGCCGGAGCTGGTGGCACCGGCCTTCAAGGAGCGGGCGCTGTCGTGGGTCCTGGCCGGCGGCGTGGCAGGCGCCTTCATCGGGCCCAACCTGGCCAGCGCCACGCGGGGCTGGCTGGCGGTGCCTTTTGCCGGCGCCTATCTGGCCTTGGTGGGCGTGGCTTTGCTGGGCCTCGTGATCATGTCGTTCATCCGCTTCCCGGCCCACGTGGCGCCCTTGCCCGGTGCCGCCGCCGGGCGCCCGCTGGCCGAGCTGGCCAGCCAGCCGACCTTCGTCGTCGCCGTCATCGCCGCGGCGCTCGGGTATGGCGTGATGAACCTGCTCATGGCCGCGACACCGATCGCGATGCAGCAGTGCAAGCATCCGTTCGACAGCGCTGCGCTGGTGCTGGAGTGGCACGTGCTGGGCATGTTCGTGCCCAGCTTCTTCACCGGCACTCTGATCAAGCGCTTCGGCGCCTTGCCGGTGATGGGCGTGGGCGCGCTGCTCAATCTGGTCTGCGTCGTGGTGGCGCTCAGCGGCGTCGAGCTGATGCAGTTCCTGGTCGCGCTGTTCACGCTGGGCGTGGGCTGGAATTTCCTCTACACCGGCGGCAGCACACTGCTCACGCAGAGCTACCGGCCCGAAGAGAAGAACCGCGCCCAGGGCGTCATGGACACCTGCGTGTTCTGGACCATGGCCCTGAGCTCCTTCTCATCCGGTGCGCTCATCACGACGCAGGGCTGGACCTGGTTGAACCTCGGCTCCCTGATCCCGATCACGCTGGTGTCGACGGCCTTGCTGTGGCTGCATCTGCAGCGCAGGCGGGCCGCGGTGCGGCAGCGGATCGCCTGAGCTGCCGCACCGGCGGCCGATCCAGCCGCTTACTGCTGCGACAAGCGCCGCGTGTGCTCCACCAGCGCGATCAGCCGCTGCGGGTCGCTCGCATGGCGCTGCGCCTGCTCCACCGCCTGCTGCGCGATCTGGTCGAGCAGCTGCTCGGCCTCGTCGAGCTGATCGGTGTTGGCCCGCGTCAGCAGCTCGAGCTCGGCGTCGCTGGGCTGGGGCTTGCAGAAGAGGGCGCGAATCTCGGGGTGGCGGATGGCCAGTGCCGCCGGCAGCGTCAGGATGCCGTCGCGCACGTCTTCCTTGCCGCCGCCGCCCAGGGCCAGCGCGCCGCGCACGTCGCCGACGTCGTCGCAGCCGTGGTAGACCATGCCCAGCAGGCGGCCGTAGGTGCGCAGCGCCTGTGAGCGCGTGCCCAGGCAGGCACAGACCTCGAACATCGAGCCCGTGTCCTCGCCGGCGATCAGGCGCCAGTCCTCCACGCCCAGCGGCTGGCGGCGCAACCGCCACTGCATGCACTCGGCCACTCCCAGGCGCTTGAGCAGCTCTGACAGCAGGCGCACGTTCAGGCGCACCAGCGCGGGGTCGAACTCCTGCGGCTCGTAGGACTCGGGGTCGCACACGATCTCATAGCCGTCGGCCACGATGTAGCCCGACACCATGTAGGCCTGCAGCTCGCCGAAACGCTGGTGCATGGTGGGCTTGCCGCGGCGCGTGTCGGACTTGTCGACGATGTCGTCGATGATCAGCGACACGTTGTGCACCATCTCCACCGCCAACGCGGCGTGGATCAGGCCGCGCGTGATCGGCGCGCTGGACATGGCGCGGTGGCAGCTGAAGAGCGTGAGCGGGCGGAAGTACTTGGAGCCGGCGCCGAACTGCCATGCCATCGGCTCGTGCATCTCGGGGTGCGTCTGCGCCGCCCAGCCCTGGATCGCCTGGCGCAGTTGCGCCATCTCGTTGGCCAGGCCCAGGTCGTCGGTGATGTTGCCTTTGAAGTGGGGATGCACGGGCGGGGCTCAATTCAGGGTGGCCAGCAGCCTGGTGGCGCGCTGGTGGTCGCTGGTGGTGTGGCCTTCTGTCATGCCGCTCAACACGGGGTCCAGCAACTGGCGTGCCTGCTGCCGCTGACCCGACTGCGCCCACAGCTGAGCCAGCTCGGTCGCTGCGCGCAGCTCCCAGGATGCGGCGCCTTGTTCGCGCGCCACGTCCAGCGCCAACTGGTAGGCCGCGTCGGCCAGCGCATCCTGTTCGCCGCCTGCGGCATGCTGCACATCGCCTTCGGCCAGGTAGATGTCGGTGGCCAGCGAAAACTCACCCGAGGTCTCCAGCTGGGCCAGGGCTTCGGCGATTTCGAGCTGCGCCGCGCTCGTCTGGCCGGTGCGCAGCTGCAGCCGTGCGCGGCGCGCCAGCAGCTGGGGCCAGTTGTAGCGCACGCCCAGGCTTTCGCAACGCGCCATGGCTTCGTTCAGCGCCTGCAGCGCCGCTTGCGGCTCGCCGGCCTGGCCCTGGGCCCAGGCGCGGTGGAGCCGGCCCTGGGACTCCAGGAAGGGGTAGCCGAGCTCGTGTGCCAGGGCGATGCCTTCTTCGGTTCTCTTGAGCACCAGTTGATGCTCACCACACATTTCGGGCACCAGCACGGCGGCGTAGTTCAGGGTGTAGGCCAGGCTGTAGGGGTCGGCCAGCGCTCGGGCATGGGCTAGCAGCGCCTCGCTGGCCTGACGCGCCTGGTCGACGCGGCCCAGCGCCCACAGCCCCGCAGCGCGAAAGCATTCGCTGATGATCTTGGGGTCGGCGGCCGACAGCCGCGGCCCCGTCAAGGCGCCGGCGGCGTACAAGGCCGCGGTCTCATCGGCCGCCGCCAGTCCCGGCGCGAAACGGCCGGTGTTGTAGTTGGACCAGGTCAGCACCGAATGCGAGTACAGCCGCAGCCGCGGCTGGGCCGCCGCCTCGGCCACGGCCGCCAGCTTGACAAAGGCTTCGTGGCCCGCACGGATGTCGCCCTTCATGGTCTGGAACGCACCCAGGCCGTACAACACCGGCACCTTCAGTGCCACCTCGGGTACGCGCTCGCAAAGCACGGCGGCACGATCGAATGCGGCATGCGCCTGTGGCGAGGCATAGCTCACGGCGGCGAAGTACACCACCCCGAGGGCCGATTGCAGGCGCAGTTCGAGGCTGTCGCGCTCGACGCCGGGGTCGAGCTTGGCCACCAGCGCCAGGCCGGCGCTGAGGTGCGCGATCGCTTCCTGGGCCGCCGATCGTTGCCAGGCGCGCTGGCCGGCCTTGAGCCATAGCGGCACCGCCTTGGCGGGGCTTTCGCCGGCGGTGTGGTGGCGGGCCAGCACCTCGGGCTCGGTGTCGGCGAGCTCGGGGAAGAGTTCGCCGAGCAAGTCACCGACCCGCGCATGCAGGGCGCGACGCTCGCTGCGCAGCAGCGTGTCGTAGGCTGCGTCCTGGAACAGCGCGTGGTGAAAGGTGTACGTCAGGCCCAGCGCTTCACCGCTGCGCGACACCAGCCCGGCTACCACGAGCTGCTCCATGTGCGCCGACAGCGCCGCGTCGGGCAGGCCCGACAGGGCGGCCAGGGCGTCGTGCCTGAACTGGCGCCCAAACACCGCGCCGTACTGGGCGCAGCGCTTGGCGGGCCCGAGCTGGTCGAGCCGCGCGGCCAGCGAGTCCTTCAAAGTGGCCGGGATCTCGATGGCGTCCAGTGCGGCTTGCGGCAGCGCGCCGGCAGCGCCCAGGCGCAGGGAGTCCGATTCGAGCAGCGTGCGCGTGAGCTCTTCGAGGAACAGCGGCACGCCATCGGTGCGTTCGACGATGCGCTGCAGCAGGTGTTGCGGCAAACCATACTTCACCGCCACCGCCACCGCCAGGCGCAGGCTGTGGCTGCGGTTCAGGCCCGTGAGCGGCTGCGCAACCCAGTGCGTGTGGGCTTGCCAGCGTGACTCGATCGGGGTGCGCGAGGTCATGACCAGCAAGGCCGGCGCCTGGGCGATGGCCGCGACGATGGCATCCACCACTTCCATCGTCGTGGGGTCCATCCAGTGCAGGTCTTCGAACATCAGCAGCACCGGGGTCTTGCGCGCCGCGGCCAGCACCACGCCGACCAGCGCCTCGACGATGTCGCGCCGCTGCTTCTGGGCGCTGGACAAGAGTGGTGGATAGCGGTCCAGCGGCAGCGACAGCATGGCCGCCAGCGGCGGCGCCACGCGCTCCAGCGGCACACCGAAACGCTGCAGCTGCGCCTCGAGCTTGTCGAGCTTTTGCTGCGACGTGTCTCTGCGCTCGAAGCCGGCGGCGCGCTGCATCGCGGCAATGGCGGGGTAGAAGGCAGAGTTGCTGTGCAGCTCGGAGCACTGCATGCGCAACAGCGTCACGCCGTCACCGACCTGGGCACACAGCTCAGCCGTGATGCGACTCTTGCCGATGCCCGGCTCGCCCACCAGCAGCACCGCCTGGCCCTGGCCGAGCATGGCGCGCGACCAGCGGTTGAGCAGCAGCGAGATCTCGGCGTCGCGGTTGACCAAAGGCGTGAGGCGAGCGCCATGCGCGGCGGCGAAGCGGCCATCGGCACGGCCCTCGCCCAGCACGCGCCACACCCCCAGCGGCTGGGCGATGCCCTTGAGCACATGCTGGCCGAGGTCCTGGCATTCAAAGGCGTCGGCCACCAGGCGGCGCGTCGTGGCGGCGACCAGGATCTGGTCGGGCTCGGCCAGCGCCTGTACGCGCGCGGCGACGTTGGGCGTTTCGCCGATAGCGGTCTTGGGCAGCGAGGCGTCACCGTCGCCGGTCTCGCCCACCACCACGGCGCCGGTGGCGATGCCGATGCGCACGCGCAGCGGCCGCTCGGCGGAGATCGCCTTGACGGTGTCGACGATCTCGAGCGCCGCCTGCAGCGCCCGGTGTGCCGCGTCTTCGTGGGCGCGCGGCCAGCCGAAGTACACCATCAGCCCGTCGCCCAGGTATTGCGCCACGTGCCCGCCATGGCGTTCGACGGCAGCGCCGCAGATGCGCTGGTAGCGCTGCATCAGCGCGCGCAGGTCTTCGGGGTCGAGCTCCTGCGACAGGGCGGTCGAGCCGACGAGGTCGCAGAACATCACGGTCAGCTGGCGGCGCTCGGGGCCAGCACCCGGCTCCTGGCGCGCCGGTGCCCTGGGCAAGGCCACTGACGAGGCCCTGCCGCCGCCCAGTGCCGCGACGGCGCGCAGCAGCTTGAGTCGGTGACCGAGCAACTGCACGCCGAGCTGATCCAGCTCGCGCTCGCCCAGTTCGGGTAACACCTCGGAGTCGATCGCATGGCGCGCGAAGGTCTCTGCGTACTGCGCGAGGCCCAGGCCCTCGAGCCATTGGTTCACGCCCTGCGGCGGTTCGTCGCTCATCGGTGATTGCTGCTCGGTGGCATTGTTCTTTTGCGGGCTGCCGGCCGGAAGTGCGGGTCGCTTGTGCTGCGATCAGTTGCCTTCAAGGCTTGGCTCTGGCGTAGCGGTGCTGACGCAGGTCGGCTGTGACTGCTGGATCTTCCATCGCCGCCCGCAGCTGTTCGCCCAGGCCTTGCAACTGGGTGTCGAGGGCGTGGGCTTCTTCGATCGCGATCTCGCCCAGCCGACGCAGGTGGGCGCGCGCCGCATCGGTCTGGCGCCCCGCCTGTTCGGCACCCGCGGCACCCGCGGCACCGGCCGCGCTGCTGTCCTGCTGGTACTGCGCCAGCGACTGCGCCGAGCGCGTCCAGGCGCGCATCGAGGCGCCAGCCGCCACCAGATGCGCCTGAGCGAGGACGCTGCCGCCGCCCTGGCTGACGCCGGGGCTCAGGCCTGGGCTCAGGCCTGCAGCGGCGGCCAGCGGCGCCAGGGTCTCGGGCCTGGGCATCACGGCCGAGGCCATGGCGACCCAGCTGCGCATCATGTCGACCAGGGGGTCGTTGGTGGGGGATCCTTCAGGGGGATTCATGCGGCGGATGGACTGTGCTGGCTTCAGGGAGGGTTGGGGTGCTGGCTGCGTTGCAGGGGTGACCGGCCGGCGTTGGCCTGGCCCGGGTTGACGAGGCTGGCCAGACTGGCCCAGGCGCTGATCCAGGGGCTCAGCACGTCGCCGCCCGGCGTGCCGTAGGCGTCGTTGGCCATCGACCACAACTTGGCGCCGTAGGCGTAGGGCGCCCACAGCACCTTGAGCGCGGCAAACACCGACTCGTGGTGGTAGCCGGCTTTCTTGATCGTGATGGGCGGCATCACACCAGCGCGCTGGCGCACCTCTTCGGCGGCCATCAGGCCGCTCGTCACCGCGCCCTCGATGGTGGCCACGTCAGCGTAGTTGCGCACGCAGGTGCCGGCCAGAAACAGGTTGGGAACGCTCGTCACCGTGTTGGGGCGGAACTCGTCGCTGCCGGTTTCGTTGGCGAAGAGATCTTCGCCCCGGTTGGTCTGCAGGCCCGTGCGTTCGAGGTCCACCTGGTTCACATCGAAGGGCATCGACTCGTGCAACTGCTGCAGCAGGAACTCGATGGCCGTGGTGGGGTGGCGCAGGTCGAGCACCAGCGCGCCGTTGTCGCTGCGCTGCTCGGGCGCCACGCTCATCAGCGCTTCGCAGTCGGAACAGGTGACATAGAGGAAGGTCGAGGTCTGATCGGGCCAGTGCTGCGAGTAGTCCAGAAAGGTCATCTGGTACTTGGCGTCCATCAGCACGCAGACGTCCTTGGGCACGTTCTTCAGCCACACGCCTTTCTTGAAATGCAGCTCGACCGAGGCCATCGGAACCGAGTGCACCTTGTGCAGGTCGCCCAGGTGCGGCGCGCGCTCGAACAGCGGCCCGTCGACCATGCGCGTCATCGCGCCCGGGGTCACGGCGAGGATCAGGTCGCCCTCGACGGGCAGCGGATCGCGGTTGGGCTCGTCGGGCAGCGCGGGCTTCTTCCAGCCGCGCGGGTCGATCGACGGCGAGTGGTCCATCTTCGACCAGCGCAAGGCGGTGACGCAGCCACGCTCGTCGAGCAGGAGCCCGTGAACGTAGGACAGCGGCATGAACACGAAGCGATCGCCGAATGAGCGCAGGCGGGCCTCGATGGGGCCGATCAACGCGTCGTATTTGTTTTTCTGAAAGAGCCAGATCTGCGGCGTGGGCGCGAAGTTGCCGTACTTCAGGAAGGTCTTGTAGCTCTTGGCCGACGCGTTGTACGAGGGGATCGCCCACACCGTCTCCCACACCCGCTGCTGCAGCTCGGCGGCGCGGTCGGTGGCGTAGGGGCGCGAGGCCATGAAGCCGTTGACCGAGTACTTGTCGAGGAAGCGGTCCTTGTGCAGCGGCGTCGACAGCAGGTCGATCATCGAGTACATGAAGAGGAACATGTCTGGCACCGGCGCGGCGCCGCTGGTGATGTTGCGCAGCAGTTCGAACGGCGAACCGACGTTGAGCATGCTGGGCTCTTGCGTCTGGCCCTTGCGCATGAAGTAGAAGGCGTAGCCCGGCGCCCAGTTCTTGCGCAGGTCGAGCTCGTCGATGATGTCCCACAGGTTGAGGTACCAGTTCATGAGCATGTGGTAGCTGTGCTCGTGCCGGTCGCGGTTGGTCGTGTGCGGAAATTCGCAGGCGCGCATCATGCCGCCCATGAAATCATCCTGCTCCAGCAGCGTGACGTGAAAACCGCGCTCCAGCAATCGCAGTGCCGCGCTCATGCCGGCGATGCCAGCCCCGACGATGGTGACCTTTTGCATCTGAGTGCCTCCCGTGCGAGCGCCTCTGCCAGCCCGGGGAGAGGGCAGTGGACACATTGCGCAACGAGTGTAGCGCCAGCCCTTGCTGCACTGCACGCGGGCCGACCCGCATCCTGCGCACGGCGCCTGTTACGCGAGCCTCAGGGAAGCTCGCCGGCGCCGAGCTTTTCCAGCAGGCCGTTGAGCTCTTCCAGGGAGCCGAAGGCGATCGCGATCTCACCCGCTTCGCCGCGCCGGGTGCGGCGCTTGACGCGGATCTCGACGGCCGCGGTGAGCCGATCGGCCAGGCGCTCTTCGAGCCGGACGAGATCGCGCGACTTGGCCTTGGGCCGCGGCGCGGCGGTGCTCTCACGGCCGGCCCGCTCCACCAGGCGCTCGGCTTCGCGCACGCTCAGCTTCCTGGCCACGATCTCCTGCGCTGCCATCACCTGCTCGGCGGCGGGCAGGCCGAGCAAGGCGCGCGCGTGGCCCATGTCGATGTCGCCGGCCAGCAGCAGTTGCTGCACCGGCTCGGCGAGCTTGAGTAGCCGCAGCAGGTTCGACGCGGCGCTGCGCGAGCGCCCCACGGCCTGCGCCGCCTGCTCGTGGGTGAGCCTGAACTCGCTCACCAGGCGCTGCAGGCCCTGCGCTTCTTCGAGCGGATTGAGGTCTTCGCGCTGAATGTTCTCGATCAGCGCCATCACCGCCGCAGCCTCGTCGGCCACCGGCTTGACGAGCACCGGCACGCTGTCCAGCCCGGCCAGCTGGGCGGCGCGGAAGCGCCGCTCGCCGGCGATGATCTCGTAGCCGCCGCGCTCGGCCGGGCGCACCAGGATCGGCTGCATCACGCCCTGGCTTTTGATGCTCTCGGCCAGTTCGTACAGCGAGCCTTCGTCCATGCGCGTGCGCGGCTGGTAGCGCCCGGGCTTGAGCGTGCTCAAGGGCAAGCTGGTGGGGAAGCCTTCCGCGGCCGGTGCGTCGCTGACCCGGGGGCCGAGCAATGCTTCCAGCCCGAGGCCCAGACCCTTGGGTTTCTTGGTGACCATGGGGGGCGATTGTGTCCGAGGCGGCCCGCGGCGCCGCGGCTCAGGCGCGCCGGCGGCGTTGCGCCGCCGGGAACAGCACCTCACGCTCGAGGTAGCGCCTGAACTTCTGCACCCGGGGGTCGTTGCGATCGGGCATGTGCGCCAGGTAGCTGACCACGCCGTCGACGCGCAGCAGCAGCAGACCCTCTCGGTTGCGCCGCCACTGGCCCGTCAGGCGGGCTGCCAGCACGTCTTCGGGCTCACGCCGGGCGAGCACGCGCAGCAGGCCAGGGCCATCGAGCCAGACATGACGGCCGTCGTCCTCGATGTGCAGCGAGACGCCGGCAAAACTGTGGAATCGTCCTTGCTCGCGCGCCCAGTACAGCCCGCGCAGCCACAGGATCGCGGCTTCGAGCCAACGCACACCGTACAAGGGAAGCATCCAGGCGACGAGGCCGAGGCAGATCACCAGCGCCAGCATCAATTGACGGCCAACACCCCAGCGGTGCAGCAGCCCGGCGACTGCCGCCATGGCCAGTGCCACCACGATGGCACGGCCGGCGATCGACTTCACGACTGCACCTCGAGGACGCGGCGCAGCCAGGCCAGGCCTTCGGGCCAGTCACCCAGCCCGGTGTCGGCATTGACATGACCGGCAGCACCCAGGCTGACGGCGGGCAGACCCCAGTCCGCGGCCATGGCCTGCGCCCGACCGGCCTCGCAGAACGGGTCGTCGCTGCTGTGCAGCACCAGCGCCGGGAAAGGCAAAGGCTCGCGCACGATGGCGCGCCAGGTCGCCAGCTGCGGCGGCATGTCGGCGCGCGCCGTGTCGGGCGGCGCCACCAGCAGTGCCCCGCGGATGTGCCGCGCGTTCCGGGTGTGTGCAGCCCAGGCGGCCACGAACTGGCAGCCCAGGCTGTGCGCGACCAGCGCAGTGGGGCGGGGGTCGGCCAGCACCGCTTCCTCGAGCTGGGCCATCCAGTCACCACGGCGAGGCCAGCGCCAGTCGGCCTGCTGCACGCGCTCGAAACCGTGCAGCGCCAGCCACCGGCTCTGCCAGTGCGCAGGGCCGGAGTCCTGCCACCCGGGCAGGATCAGCACCCGCGGCAGCGAGTCCATTGCCTATATGCTTGCTGCATTGCACAGGCATTGTGAGCGAGGCTGGCATGGCATTCACCGTTTTCGTCGATGGCCAGGAAGGCACCACAGGGCTGCGCATCCACGAATACCTGGCCGCGCGCCGCGATGTGGAGGTGCTGCGAATCGCCCCAGAGCAGCGAAAGAACACAGCCGAACGGGCCCGGCTGCTCAACGCCGCCGATGTGGCCTTCCTGTGCCTGCCCGACGCGGCTTCGCGCGAAGCCGCGTCGCTGGTCACCAACCCACGCACCTGCCTCATCGATGCGAGCACCGCCCATCGCACCGCGCCTGGGTGGGTGTTCGGCCTGCCCGAGCTGAAGCCCGGCCAGCGTGCCGCGCTGCGCGCCACCCATCGCATCGCCAACCCGGGCTGCCACGCCAGCGCCTTCATCCTCCTGCTGCGGCCGCTCGTGGACGCGGGGCTGGTACCGGCCGCGTTGGCTGTCAACGCCACGTCGATTACCGGCTATTCGGGCGGCGGCAAGAAAATGATCGAGCAGTATGCCGCCGCCGCAGCTTCTGGCGCTGAGCCTGCGCTCACTTCACCTCGGCCTTATGCACTGACGTTGACGCACAAGCACGTGGCGGAAATGATGGCCCACACGGGCCTGAGCATGGCGCCGATCTTCATGCCGGTCGTGAGCAACTTCTACAAGGGTCTGGCGGTGACCGTGCCGCTACACCTGAGCGTGCTGGGTACGACGCCAGAAGCGGTGCATGCCGCGTTGGCCGCAAGGTATGCCGGCGAGCGCTTCATCCGCGTCATGCCGCTGCGCGACCCCGCCACGCTGGAGGACGGTTACTTCGACGTGCAGGGCTGCAACGACACCAACCGTGTCGATCTGTTCGTGTTTGCCAACCAGCACCAGGCCATCCTGGCGGCGCGACTGGACAACCTGGGCAAGGGCGCGAGCGGCGCCGCCGTTCAATCGATGAACGTCCACCTGGGCATTGACGAAGGCCTCGGCCTGTAGCTTCGGGCTCGAGTCGGGGCCCGGCTCAAGTGGCGGATGGCAGTTCGCGGTAGTGATAGCGATAGGCGTCGCTGAATCCCAGGCGTGCGTAGACCTTCAGCGCCGGCTGATTCTCGGAGTCGACCTGCAGGTATCCGATCCTGGCACCCTGCTGTCCAGAAATGGAAAGCATGCGCTCACACAGCAGACTAGCCAAGCCTTGGCCCCGGACTGATTCTTGAGTGAAAACATCGTACAGGCCCACCAGGTCGGCCTCAAGCGCGAACTGTCCGCAGGCCACCACGGCGCCGTCGGCGCCCCGCCGGATGGCGTAACCCTGGTAGGGCACGGGTGAGCACCGCAGCCGCAACGCGTGGCTCGCGCGATGCTCCGGCGGCGAGGCCCGCAGGGCCCCCACGGCTTCGGCAAACGCAGCACCGTCGAGTGCTGTCCAGTGCAGGC
>JANMVM010000007.1:0-2390 GCA_031392695.1 Rubrivivax sp. | reverse complement strand
GTCGTGTTCTGGCGCAGCCCGGTGGCGCACATGCGCATCACGCGCATCGAGCGCGCCGCGGCGCAGGCCCTGCCGGGCGTCGTCGCCGTGGTCGTGGGCGCCGAGATCGCGGCCATCTGCAAGCCCTGGGTGGCGACGCTGGCGCACCTGGCCGGCATCAAGAGCGCGGCGCAATACCCGATGGCGCTGGAGCGCGCCACCTGGCAGGGCGAGCCGGTGGTGGCGGTGGTGGCCGAGACGCGCGCGCTGGCCGAAGACGCACTGGCGCTGCTGCGGGTGGAGTGGCAGGACCTGCCGGCGGTGCTCGACACCGAGACCGCGCTGGACGCCGCCACGCCGCTGATCCACCCCGAGCTGGGCGACAACCTGTGCTTCGAGCGCCGGCTCGACACCGGCGGCGTCGACGAGGCCTTCGCGCGCGCCGACGCGGTGTTCGAGGAGACCTATGTCTTCGGCCGCCACACCGGCGTGACGCTGGAGCCGCGCTGCCAGATCGCCGACTGGAACCCGGGCCGAACTTTGGAAGAAGGGAAGCTGACGGTGCACCACTCCTGCCAGGCGCCGCACATGATGCAGGATCTGTACTGCCGCCAGTTCGGCCTGCAGGAGCAGCAGGTGCGCGTGCTGTGCCGCGATGTCGGCGGCAGCTTCGGCATCAAGGTCCACGCCTACCCCGACGACTTCGCCACCGTGGCCTTGTCGATCTTGCTGCAGCGGCCGGTCAAGTTCGTGGCCGACCGGCTCGAGAGCTTCGTCAGCGACATCCATGCCCGCGAGCACCGCATCCAGGGCCGCATCGCGGCCACGCGCACGGGCGAGATCCTGGCCTTCGAGATCGACGACCTCACCGGCATCGGCCCCTACAGCATGTTCCCGCGCACCAGCGGCATCGAAGGCAACCAGGTCGTCAACCTCACCGGCGGGCCCTACAAGCACCAGCACTATCGCGCGGCGCTGAAGGTGGTGTTCCAGAACAAGACGCCGACCTGCCAGTACCGCGGCGTCGGCCACCCCATCGCCTGCGCCGTGACCGAGGCGCTGGTGGACGGCCTGGCCGCCCAGCTCGGCATCGACCCGATCGCGCTGCGCCAGCACAACGTGATCCCCGACGACGCCTATCCGGCCACCGGCGCTTCGGGCATCAAGCTCGAAGTGCTGTCGCACGAAGCCTGCCTGCGTGAAGCCAAGCGCCTGGTGGACTACGACGCGCTGCGCGCCGAGCAGGCGGCGCTGCGCCAGACGGGCGTCTACCGCGGCATCGGCGTGGCGGTGCTGATCGAACTCACCAACCCGAGTGCCGCCTTCTACGGCGTGGGCGGCGCGCGCATTGCCAGCCAGGACGGCGCCACGCTGCGGCTGGAGCCCAGCGGCGCGCTCACCGTGATGAGCAGCGTGGGTGAACAGGGCCAGGGCGCCGAGGCCATCTTCGCGCAGATCGCCGCCGACGCGGTGGGCGTGGACCTGGCCCGCGTGCGCGTGCTCACCGGCGACACCGACGCCACGCCCTACGGCGGCGGCACCTGGGCCAGCCGCGGCGCCGGCATCGGCGGCGAGGCCGTGCTGCAGGCCGGGCGCGTGCTGCGCGACAACATCGTGGCCACCGCAGCGGCCATCCTGCAGCGCGACGCCGCGGGCCTGTGCGTGTTTCGGGGCGCGGTGGTCGACGGCAGCAGCGGCGCGGTGCTGCTGGAGCTGTCGGAGCTCGGCCGCATCGCCTACTTCCGCAGCGACACGCTGCCCAAGACCTTCACGCCCGAGCTGATGGTGACGCGCCACTACGCGCAGCGCGACTACCCCTTCATCTTCACCAACGGCGTGCAGGTCAGCCATGTCGAGGTCGACACCGACACCGGCTTCGTCAGGCTGCTCAAGCACTGGGCGGTGGAGGACTGCGGGCGCGTCATCAACCCGATGCTGGTCGACGAACAGATGCGCGGCGCCATCGTGCAGGGCATCGGCGGCGCGCTGTTCGAGGAATGCCTGTACGACACCGACGGCACGCTGCGCAACGGCAACATGGCCGACTACCTGGTGCCGATGGCCGCCGAGATGCCCGACATCGTGGTCAGCCACGTGCAGAGCCCGACGCGCAGTTCACTGCTCGGCGCCAAGGGCGCCGGCGAGGCCGGCACCGCGGGCGCACCGGCGGCGGTGATGAACGCCATCAACGACGCGCTGGCGCCATTCGGCGTGCGCGTGTCGTCGCAGCCGATCACGCCGGAGAAGATCCTGCGCGCGCTGGGCCGGATCTAGTACTCCAACCCACAGATTTCGAGACATGAAAACGCGTCTTCGTCCACCATGCGTCGTTGCAAATCCTCGCGATACCAGAAGGTATCGCTGTGGTTTGCGCCTAGCCTGGCGAACGAATCCATCGTTTTCAACTTGTC
>JANMVM010000431.1:0-28452 GCA_031392695.1 Rubrivivax sp. | reverse complement strand
GCGTGCAGCAGGTCGCTCTCGTCGACGCCGCGGTCTTTGAGGTTCGGTGTCTGGCAGCTGAAGTTGGCCGCGTCGTCGATGCTGCCGGCGCCCGAGTACACCGCCTGCGCCGGGTACGGGCAGACGGGCCGCTGGCGCAGCAGCGCACCGGTGGTGTCGAAGCGCGAAGCCACGATCTTCTCCGGCGCCACGCCCTGCTCGACCCACTGGATGACGGCGCTGACCGCGTGCGTGTTGGCGTTGCGGTAGGTCTTCGGCGGCTCCGGCGCACCGCCGCCGATGGCGCTGGGCCCGGTGCTTCCGCCGCAGTGGCCCACCGCCGGCAGCATGAACAGCCGGTGGTACTGGCGCACGCGGTCGCCGAAGGCCTGGCCGTGCGCGGCCAGCACCTGCGGCTTGAGGTTCTCGATCTGCCGGTCGGCCACCGCCTTGGGCAGTTGCTGCAGGTGCTCGAACGCGGCCAGCGCGTAGAAGTAGCCGATCGATCCGTCCGGCGGCACCACCGAGTCGTTCCAGCCGTGGTACTGGATCAGCTTGCCGCCGCGGCCGGCAAAGGCGCGCAGGTCGGGGCTCGGCGCCGCGGTGATGGGCGTCAGGCTCAGCTTCACGGCGTCGTAGACGTCGGAGAAGTTGATGTCGCGACGCCAGTCGAAGGGCGGCGTGTTGAGCGAGTAAACGTAGTGGCCGATGAAGGGCCCGTAGCCGCCGTTGTCGGCGAACAGCGGGCTCCAGTCGGCCTCGGAGCCGAGCCGGGCGCCGGTGTAGCGCTGCACGCCGGCTTCGCTGGTGGTGCCGGCATACATGGCCTTGAACACCGCCGTCTCGGCGGCGGTGAGCGTGCCGTCGCCGGCGGGGCCCATCGAGTCGATGTTGAAGCTGCAGGCGCGCGGGTTCGTGATCTGGCCGTCGACCAGGCCGTCGGCCGCGTCGCAGGCCTGCACCACGCGTGCGGTCACCGCCTGCCGCTTGGCCGTGCTCACCGAGGGCGGCCCGAAGGGTGCCGAGGGCGTCAGGTTCTTGCCCGTCCACAGCAGCCACATCAGCAGGTCGGGGTAGAAGTTGGACGGCGCGCCGGCGACGATGCCGTCAAAGAGCTGCGGGTAGTTCTGCGCCATCATCAGCGCCTGGCGGCCGCCGTTGGAGCAGCCCTCGAAGTACGAGTGCCGGACCGGGCTGCCGTAGAACGCCTGGCTCAGCGCCTTGGCCGCGGTGGCCACCGAGTAGTGCGCGCGCAGGCCCCAGTCCTTGACCTTCTCGGGATGGCCCAGCGTCCAGGTCGCCGATTCACCGCCGACGTGGCCCATATTGCTGCCCGCGCTGACGAAGCCGTCGCCGACGTCCTGTGCCAGCCGCGCGTAGGGCACGGCGCCGGCGTAGCCGCCGGTGCCGTTGACCTTCATGCGGCCGCTCCAGTCGCCGGCGCTGGGCGGCAGCCAGACCTCGAACTTGATCTCCGAATCGCTGGAGGGCCGTGCAACGCCCTGCACGCGGCAGAAGGGCACGCCGACCGCGGCGCCGCCAATGACGGCCGGCGCGCTGATCGCCGTGGCCGCGGTCATCGTCGCATCGGCGGTGGTCACCGCGGCCAGGCCGGCGCAGTCCGATGCGGCACGGGCCAGCCCCGCTGTGCCCCACAGGCCGACCGCGATGGCCAGCAACCGGACCGTCGACGTCGGCAGCATGGAATATCTCTTCATCTTGCTCGCTCCTCGGGTGGACCGGATGCCCGATGCGGCATCCGTGTCGCACCCGACTTTGCACCTCGAACCGTGGCTTGGGCAGCGGGTTTCTTCCGAGCCCGCTGCAATGGGTCGGTTGGGTGCAGACGCCCTTCGGACCGCGACCTTGTCGCGCCGATCGGCCCTTTGGGCACCAAGCGTCGTCATCCAGGCCGGGGCCGAGCGCGTTGGATGGGCATGCTGCGCGCTCTGGCCCCTATCGTTCTGTCGACCCTGATCGGCCTCTTGCCGGGCGCGGCGTCGGCCCTGCCGCGCTGGGGCGTCGAGCTGCACGATCGTCTGCTTCAGACCGCGGACGAGAAGACCCCGAAGGTGGCACTCACACTGGACGCCTGCAGCGGCGCCTTCGACGCCGACTTGATCGCCACGCTGGTGCTGCTGCGCATTCCGGCCACCGTCTTCGTCACCAAGAAGTGGCTCGACCGCAACCCTGCGGGCACTGCCGCGCTGCTGGCCCACCCGGAGCTGTTCGAGCTGCAGGACCACGGCAGCGCGCACGTGCCTGCCGTCATCGGCGCCGGCCGGCGGGTCTACGGCATCGCCGGCGAGCCCGACGTGGCGCACCTGGAAGCCGAAGTGAGCGGCGGCGCCCAGGCCATCCAGGCGCTGACCGGCCGCGCACCGACCTACTATCGCGGTGCGACGGCGGTCTACGACGCGCAGGCCATGCGCACCATCCAGGCCATGGGCTACCGCATCGCGGGCTTCTCGCTGAACGCCGACGCCGGAGCCACACTGCCGCAGGCGGCGATCGTGTCCCGTCTGCGCGCCGTGCAGCCGGGCGACGTGGTCATCGCCCACCTCAACAAGCCCAGGGGCGCGACCGCAGAAGCCTTGGCTGCCGTGCTGCCCGAGTTGCAGGCCCGCGGCTACCGCTTCGTCACGCTGAGCCAGGCCCGGCTGCAGGCCCGCTGAGCACGCGCCAGCGCGCTCAGAACATGCTGGCCGCGAGGTTGACGGTGAAGGCCAGGATCGCGGTGTTGAAGCCGAACGACACCAGCGACTGCAGCATCACCAGCCGCCGCATCGGCGCCGTCACGACGTTCACGTCGGCGGTCTGCGAGGCCACGGCGATGGTCACCGAGAAGTACAGGAAGTCGCCGTAGTCCGGCTTGAAGCCTGCGTCGGCTGCCGGAAACTGCAGCCCGCTGCCAGGCGGCGAGCGGTAGAACCGGCTGGCGTAGGTGAGCGCGAACTCGGTCAGCAGCAGCAGCCACGAACCCACCACCGTGGACAGCGCAAAGAGCACGTGCGGCCAGCCGTGAGGTGCGCCTTGCCCCTTGGCCGCCGACAGCTCGACGACGATGCCCAGCAGGCTGACCAGCGAGGCCATGATCACGATGGCCAGCACCGTGCCCGCGCTTTCGGCCTGGGCCAGGGCAATGCGCCGCAGGTGACCGTGATCGGCATGCGCCATCACCCAGCCGATCAGCAGCAGGTAGAGCCAGACGGTGACGTTCCAGCCCAGCAAGGCGCGGGTGACCCAGCCCTGGCTGGCCGGGACCAACAAGGCCACGACGAGCCCCGCCAGCACGGCGGCTGCCAGGCGCGGATGGACCCGCAGGTGCTTGAAGAAAGGAATCATGCGGCTCGAGCTGCGTGGCGTGGATGCGGCCATGATGCACCGCCGCCGCCCGGTCTTGGCCTACGATGCACACTGGCATCTTTTGCCGGAGTCCAGCCCATGAACGCCCCCCTGCCCGACCACGTGCTGCCCCGCGTCGAACTGCGCCCGATGCCGGCGGCCATGCTGGACGCGCTGCGCCTGCGCTTCGGCGATCGCTGCAGCACCGCCGCCGCGGTGCGCGACCAGCACGGCCGCGGCGAGTCGGTGTACGACGCGGCGCCGCCCGAAGCAGTGGTCTTCTGCGAGAGCAACGACGACGTCGTCTTCGTCGTCAGGCTGGCCCACGACAACGCCGTGCCGGTGATCCCCTACGGCACCGGCAGCTCGCTCGAAGGCCACCTGCTGGCGGTGCAGGGCGGGGTCAGCGTCGACGTCTCGCGCATGGACCGCATCCTGAGCATCAATGCCGATGACCTCACCGTCACCGTGCAGGCCGGCGTGACGCGCGAGCAGCTCAACCGCGAGATCAAGGACACCGGCCTCTTCTTCCCCATCGACCCCGGCGCCAATGCGTCGCTGGGCGGCATGGCGGCCACGCGTGCCAGCGGCACGAATGCGGTGCGCTACGGCACGATGCGCGAGAACGTGCTGGGCCTGACGGTGATCACCGCCCAGGGCGAGCTCATCCACACCGGCACACGGGCCAGGAAGAGCAGCGCCGGCTACGACCTGACGCGGCTGATGGTCGGCAGCGAGGGCACGCTCGGGGTGATGACCGAAGTCACGCTCAAGCTCTTCCCGCTGCCCGAGGCGGTGAGCGCGGCGGTGTGCAACTTCCCGAGCATCGACGCCGCGGTGCAGACCACGATCCAGCTCATCCAGATGGGGGTGCCGATCGCACGCTGCGAGCTGCTCGACGCCAATGCCATCCGCGCCGTCAACCAGCACAGCAAGCTGTCGCTGCACGAGTCGCCGCTCTTGCTGATGGAGTTCCACGGCAGCGAGGCCAGCGTGCAGGAGCAGGCCCAGACCGTGCAGGCGCTGGCGGCCGAGCACGGCGGCCAGGCCTTCCAGTGGGCGCGCACGCCCGAGGAGCGCAGCAAGCTGTGGGCGGCGCGCCACCAGAGCTACTTTGCCGCGCTGCAGACGCGCCCGGGCTGCCGCTGCCAGAGCAGCGACACCTGCGTGCCGATCTCGCGCCTGGCCGAGAGCATCAACGACAGCGTCGACGAGGCCGAAGCCTCGGGCATCCCGTACTGGATCGTCGGCCACGTCGGCGACGGCAACTTCCACCTCAGCTACCTGATGGACCCCGCCGATGCGCACGAGGTGGCCGAGGTCGAGCGCCTCAACGTGCAGATGGTGCGGCGCGCGCTGCGCCTGGGCGGCACCTGCACCGGCGAGCACGGCATCGGGCTGCACAAGATGGGCTACCTCGTGGAAGAGGCCGGCGCCGGCGCGGTGGAGATGATGCGCAGCATCAAGCGCGCACTCGACCCGCGCAACATCATGAACCCGGGCAAGGTGTTCACGGCCTGATGACCGCGGCGCGCCATTGCCATTGCCATTGCCATTGCCATCGCCCTTGAGCCCCGACGCCCTCTTGTCTGCCTCAGGCCTGGCCTGCCGGCGCGGCCGGCGCCTGCTCTTCAGCCAGCTCTCGCTGGCGCTGCAGCCAGGCGCGCTGCTGCACCTGCGCGGCCCCAACGGCGCCGGCAAGACGAGCCTGCTGCGCCTGCTGGCCGGTCTGGCGCAGCCCGAGCGCGGCGCCGTGGCGCGGCCGGCGCGGCTGCTCTTCATCGGCCACGCCAATGCCCTGTCGGCCGACCTCACGCTGGCCGAGAACCTCGCCTTCCAGGCCGCGCTGGCCGACCAGCCGCATGATGTCGATGCGGTGCACGAGGCGCTGGCCGCCTTCGGCCTCAAGCCCTGGGCCGAGGCCGCCGTGCGCACGCTGTCGCAGGGCCAGCGGCGCCGCGGTGCACTGGCCCGCCTGGCGCTGCCGCAGCCGCCGCCGGCGTGGCTGCTGGACGAACCCCACACCGCGCTCGACACCGAGGGCAGCGCGCGGCTGGACGCGCTCATGGCCGCCCACGCCGACGCTGGCGGCGCCGTACTGCTGACCTGCCACCACGCGCTGACACTGCCCGGACTGGCCCACCTGGACCTGGTGATGGCGGCGTGAGCGGCATCGGCGCCACGCTGCAACGCGAGCTGCGGCTGGCGGCGCGCCAGCGCACCGAGCTGCTCATGCCGCTGGCCTTCTTCGTCGCCGCGGCCGGCATGTTCCCGCTCGCCGTCGGCCCCGAGCCGCAGATGCTGCGCACCATCGCACCGGGCATCGTCTGGGTCTGCGCGCTGCTGGCCTCGATGCTGTCGATGCCGCGCCTGTTCGCCGCCGACTTGCAGGACGGCACGCTCGAGCAGATGCTGCTGGCCAGCGAGCCGCTGCCGCTGCTAGTGGGCGCCAAGGTGCTGGCGCACTGGCTCACGCAGGGCGGGCCGCTGGTGCTGGTGTCACCGCTGCTGGCGCTGATGTTCGGGCTGCCGCTGGACACCACCGCGGTGCTCGTGCTGTCGCTGGTGCTGGGCACCGCGGTGCTCAGCGGCCTGGGCGCGGTGGCCGCGGCGCTCACGCTCGGCCTGCGCGCCGGCACCGTGCTGCTGGTGGTGCTGGTGCTGCCGTTGGCGGTGCCGACGCTGATCTTCGGCGCCGGCGCGGTGGCGGCGGTGGAGTCGGGCCTGAGCGCGTCGCCGCACCTGTCGCTGCTGGCCGCGATGTCGATTGCCGCCGCGCTGGGCACCCCGGTGGCCGCCGCCGCCGCGCTGCGCATCGCGCTCGACACCTGACAACGGTGGCTGCGCAGGCCGCGTGCGTCGTTACAGTAGGGTCATGCTGACAGCGCGCATCCAGGCCACGGCGGCCGGCATTGCAAAGTCCGGCGCGCTGCGCGCCTGGGCCCACTGCGCCGGCTGGGCCGGCTGGGCCGTCATGGCCTGCGTGCTGGCCGGCAGCGCGCTGCCGGCGGCGGCGCAGACCGAGGCCGAACGACCGACGCTCGTCATCGAGCTCGGCTCGCACAGCGCCCCGGTGCGCCGCATCGACGTCCATACCGGCCGCGGCGTGGCGGTGACGGCGTCCGACGACCGCACCGCCCGCGTCTGGGACCTGGCCAGCGGCGAGCTGCGCCATGTGCTGCGCCCGCTGGCCAGCGGCACCGAGGTCGGGCGCCTGTACGGCAGCGCGATCCACCCCAGCGAGCCGCTGGTGGCGGTGGCCGGTACCTCGGGCAGCGCCGACACCGCGCACCTGATCTACCTCTTCGACCTTGACACCGGGGCGCTCAAACGCACCATCGACGCCCAGGCCGGCGACATCCGCAAGCTCGTCTGGTCGGCCGACGGCACGGTGCTGCTGGCCGGCTACAGCGGCAGCCACGGCGTGCGCGCCTTCGCGCTCGACGGCCAGCCGCTGCTCGACGACCGCACGCCGGGCCCGGTGTTCGGCCTCGCCGTGGGCGCCGGCGGCCGCGCCGCCGCGGTGGCCCTGGACGGCACGCTGCGCAGCTACCGCGTCGGCGGCGGCGCCGCCAGCGTGGAGGGCGGCGTGCTGATCAGCGGCCGGCGCCCGGCCGGCGTGGCCTTCAGCCCCGACGGCAGCCGCCTCGCGGTGGCCTATGCGACGCCGCGCGAAGGGCCCGAGATCTTCGACAGCACGACGCTGCGCAGCCTGGCCCGCCTGCCGGCCGAGGTGCTGTTCGGCGGCGACTGGCGCGTGCTGGCCTGGTCGGCCGACGGCCGCTCGCTCTACACCGGCGGCACCGCCTACACGCAGGCGCTGCGCTTCCCGGTGCTGCAGCTCGACGCTGCCACGGGCCGCGTGCTGGCCAGCATCGATGCCGCCGCCGACAGCATCACCGACCTCGCGGCCCTGCCCTCGGGCGAACTCGCCTACACCAGCTTCGACGGCTCCTGGGGCCTCATCGGCACCGGCCCTGGCCGCGGCCCGCTGCAGGTGCTGCGCCGCGTCGGCGCGCCGGTGGTCACGGTGCGCGGCAATGCGCCACTCGACCTGGAGCTCAGCGACGACGCGCGCGCCGTGCGCTGGGGCGCGCGCGGCACCGGCGGCGGCTTCGGCTTCGCCTTCGACAAGCGCCGGCTGCAGCTGGCGCCGACGGCCGCGCTGCGCGCGCCCGACACCCGCTTCGGCCCCTTCAGCGCGCCGGCCGACTGGAACCAGGAGTCGCGGCCACCGCTCATCGGCGGCCGCGCCATGGCGCTGGCCGCGGACGAGCGCGGGCGCGCGCTGGCGGTGCTGCGCAGCCCGGCGCCGGGCACGCCGCCGGCGGCCATCGTCGGCACCAACCGGGCGCTGTACCGCGTCACCGAACAGGGCCTGGTGAGCTGGCGCGTGGCCATGGACACCGAGATCCGGGCCCTCAACACCAGCAGCGACGGCCGCCTGCTCGTCGGCGCCATGGCTGATGGCACGCTGCGCTGGTGGCGCGCCAGCGACGGCCGCCAGCTGCTCACGCTGCTCGCCCAGGCCGATGGCCGCTGGGTGGTCTGGACGCCCTCGGGCTACTACGACGCCAGCGCCGGCGCCGACCGCGTCGTCGGCTGGGCGCTGCCGCGCGGCCAGCAGCAGGCGATGAGCTACTTCTCGCTCAACCGCTTCCGCGACCGCTTCAACCGCCCCGACCTCATCGACGCCCTTTTCACGCAACTCGATGAGGCTGCTGCGCTGGCGGCGCTGGCCGGGCGCGAAGAAGCAGCCCGCCTGGCGCTGGAGCGCCAGGCGCGCGAGCAGGCCGAGGCGGCCCGTGCCGCCGAGCGCACGGCCACCGAGCAGGCGCGGCTGGCAACGCTGCGCGAGGCCGAGTTGCGCGCCGCCAACGAGCAGGCGGCACGCGACGCGACGCAGCGCGCCGAGATCGCGCGCGTCGAATCAGCGCGCCGGGCCGATGCCGCGCGCCTCGCCGAACTCGAAGCGGCGCGCGCGGCCGAGCGCCGCGCCGCCGAGCAGGCCGCGCAGTCCGAAGCGACACGGCTGGCTGCGCTACGCGAGGGCCAGGCCCGCGCCGCCGCCGAGCAGGCCGCCCGTGACAGCGCGGCGCGCGCCGAAGAAGCGCGGCTGGCCGAGGCGCGCCGCCTGGCCGTCGCCAGCCAGGCCGCCCAGGCCGCCCAGGCCGTGCGCGACGAAGCCGAGCGCGAAGCCGCACGCAAGCTCGCCCAGGCGCGCGCCGCAGCCGAGCGCGAACAGGCGGCGCGCGCTGCCGTGGCCGCGGCCGAACAGGCCCGCGTGGCGCAGGAGCGCGAGCAGGCGGCGCGCCTGGCGCAGGCCCGTGAGCAGGCCCGTGAGCAGGCGGCGCGCGAGGCCGCCGAGCGCCAGGCGACTGAGCGCGACAGTGCGCGCCTGCTGGCCGAGTCGCAGGCCGCGGCGCAGCGCGAAGCGGCGCAGCGTGAGGCCGCCCTCGAGGCCCAGCGCCTGGCCGCGCGGCTCGAACAGGCGCGCCTGGCCGCGGCGCGCGAGACCGTGGCGCGCGAAGAAGCGGCGCGGGCCGCCGCACGCGAAGCCGCCCAGCAGCAGGCCACGGCCGAGGCGCGCAAGGCGCTGCAGGCGCTCAAGGCGGTGGAGTTCCCGCCCGCGCTGCAGGCCGTGGCGGCGCTGCGCATCAAGGCCACCTCGGCCGAGGTGTCGCTGCCCTTTGCGATGGTCTCGGCAGCCGCCGGCGGCGAGGTCCAGGTCCAGGTGCGCATCAATGGTCGCCCGGCGCAGCCTGCCGACCTGGTGATGCCCAAGTCGGTCGACGGCCGTTCGCAGGGCCTGGCGCGGCTGCAGGTGGGCGAGGGCCGCACGCAGATCGAGATCATCGCCATCAACGGCTACGGCGTGTCGGAGCCGCTGGCCTTCATCATCGACCGCGACGCGCTGCCGGCCATCGCCGGCGCCGTACGTCCGCCCGCGGCGCCGGGCGCTGACCTCTACGTGCTGTCGATCGGCGTCGCCGAGTACCAGCGCGCCGAGTACAAGCTCGGGCTGTCGGCCAAGGACGCACGCGACTTCGCGGCCATGATGCAGCGCCAGGAAGGACGCCAGTACCGGCGCGTCATCGTGCGCACGCTCACCGACAAGCAGGCCACGCGCGCGGCCATCCTGCGCGAGCTCGAGACGCTGCGCGGCACCGTCACCAGCGCCGACACGGCGATGGTCTTCATCGCCGGCCACGGCATCAACGACAGCGCCGGCACCTACTACTACCTGCCCTACGACGGCCAGCACGAACGCCTGCTGACCACCGCGGTGCCGCAGGACGCCATCGTCTCCGGCCTGTCCAAGATCCGCGGCAAGACGATCCTCTTCGTCGACACCTGCTTTGCAGGCAACGCGCTGGGCGCGCTGTCCAAGGCCGGGCGCCAGACCGAGAAGCTCATGAACGACCTCTCGTCGTCGGAAAACGGCGTCGTCGTGTTTGCCTCCAGCACCGGGCACGAGGAATCCGAAGAGAAGGACGAATGGGGCAACGGCGCCTTCACCAAGGCGCTGCTCGACGGCATCGGCGGCAAGGCCGACTTCATGCGCGCCGGGCGCGTCACCTACGCCGGCCTCAACCTTTTCGTGTCCGAAGAGGTCACGCGGCTGACCTCGGGCCGCCAGCGACCGGTGTTCATCTCGCCACGTGGCATCCCGGACTTTGCCGTGGCTCGGCTGTAGCTCGGCTGTCGCGCCGGGCCGCCGGCTTTTCACCCATCAAACAGGGGATAGGCCCGCGTTGTTGGGGTCGGTGGCGTGGGCTAAGCTCCAGCATCACCAGAGTCAGGATGGAAGCCCGGCGTACGCCGGGCTTCCTGCCCACGAGAGGGATCCCCATGAACGTTCGCCCGAGCCTTGCCCGCATCGGCAGCTTGATGACCTTGCTGGCCTTGGGCAGCTGCGGTGGGGGCGGCGGTGGGGGCAGCGAGCCCGAGCCGCCGCCACCGCCGGCCGGCGCTTCGTGCAGCAGCCGGATCAACGAGTACCTGGGCGTGTGCACCGGCTTCCCCGACACCGGCAACCTCGACTGGAACGCCGGCGGTGACGGCAGCGGCGGCGTCGGCAGCGGCGACGGCAGCGCCTCGGGCGACGGCGGCGTGGGCGCGGGGGGCGACTTCGGGCAGTTCCGCAACGTCACCATCAGCGTCTACAAGGACGACGGCACGCTGCTGGGCAGCGCGCCCACCGACGCCGTCAAGGGCATGGTCACGATCCGCCCCGGCCCCGCCTACCGCGGCTCGCTGCGCGTCGAGCTCAGCGGCGGCCCCAACGCCGAATACTTCGAGGAAGGCAAGAACGCCTTCGTGCCCTTCCCGGCTGGCCGCGTCATCCGCGTCATCGTGCCGCGCATCGACAAGAACATCGGCATCACGGCCTTCACCGAAGCCGCCTACCAGCTGCTGACGCAGGGCAGCGCGCCCGAAAGCGCCGGCGCCAACCCGACGCCGGCGCAGATCGCCGCCGCCAACCAGCGCGTGGCGCAACTGCTCAACGAGCACTTCCCCAAGGCGCTCGAGGTGGCTGACATCACGCGCATGCCGTTCATCAAGTCGCAGAACGTGGCCCCCGGTTCGCTGAGCACCAACGCGCGCGGCGTCTACGGTGTCGTCAACGGGGCCTTCTCGAAGCAGGCGGCGCTGTTCAACACTGCCAGCAGCACGCCCACGCTGGACGCCGTGGCACAACTGGCCGAAGACCTGCGCGACGGCGTGCTCGACGGGCGCAACGGCAGCGCCTCCGCGGCCAACGCCGACAAGCGCACCTACGACCCGCAGAGCCTGACCGGCGAGCTGACCGCTGCGCTGGCGCAGCAGGCCGAACGATTTGGCAATCAGGCCGTCAAGGACACGCTGCCGGCCTGGGTCAACTATGGCGGCACGCGCTACGAAGGCTATCTCTTCGACAGCTCGGTGAAGCGCTCACGCAGCGCCGTCAGCACCGTGGCCGGCTGGCTGGCCGGCAACTCGCTCAACCTGTCGGTGGGCCAGGAGCTGCCCAAGGCGCTGCCGGCCGGGCAGTCGGTGACGAGCATGTTCAGCAACTTCGGCCACGGCGGTGCGTTCTTCAAGATCGACAGCACCGACACCACGGCCACCCCGGTGTACCGGGTCTATGCGCTGGGCGACAACGTCAACGGCGAGCTCGGCACCGGCAACCAGACCTCCACCAACCGCGCCCTCGTCGAAGTGACCCTGCCCGGCCCGCTCACGCACGCCGCGGGCGGCTTTGCCCACTCGGTGCTGCGCCTGGCCGATGGCCGCGTCTTCACGCTCGGCGACAACAGTTTCGGCCAGCTCGGCCAGGGCGTGGACAGCAACACGCTGCAGCGCTCGACGACGCCGCTGCAGGTCAACCTGCCGGTCGGCGCCGGCGGCGCCGTGGCGGTGGCCGCCACCAGCGTGGCGTCTTACGCGCTGATGGCCGACGGCAGCGTCTACGCCTGGGGCAGCAACGGCGGCTTCGGGCTGCTGGGCAACGGCCAGGCCAGCGGCCTGCAGACGTCGCCGGTGCAGGTGGCGGGCCTGGCCGACGTGGTGCAGATCAGCGCCCGCGACAACGACGTGGTGGTGCTCAAGCGCGACCAGAGCATCTGGCAGTGGGGCAGCCACCCGGCCGACGCCAACGCCTACACCGACGGCGACCTCAGCAGCGCCTACCGCGGCGGCACTTTGGTGCCGGCAGCCGTGGCCGGCCTGCCCACCGTCACCGTGGGCGCTCGCCAGGTGCGCGTGCCAGTGCGCAAGATCATCACCGAGCAGGGCCTTTTTGCCGCGCTGCTGAGCAACGGACAGGTCTACACCTGGGGCGTGCACTTCGACCTCAGCGCCAAGGCCGTGCTGCGCGACCTGACGGCAGCGCGCGTGCTCGGCCTGCCGCCGGTGCGCGACCTCATGCCCGGTGGCTTTGTCGGCTACGGCGCGCGCCCCTTCGACCGCCTCACCGCGGTGGCCGTGGACTACAGCGGCGGCATGTGGAAGATCCGCGGCCGCGTCGCCGAAAGCCTGGACCCCGCCAACCCCACCGTGCAGCGCAGGCCACAGACCGGCGTGCCGCGCTCGTCGGATTGCGCCACCTGCCACACCTTCCTCGACCAGACGATGCCAACCCTGCGCGCGCGCCAGCTCGCCGAAGCGCCGGTGGCGCCCGGCGCCGCGGTGTGCGCGCCGCCCGGCAGCGCCCACGTCGGCAGCAACGGCCTGTCCTTCATCCACGCCGAGACCGAGTGCATCCAGTGCCACAACCCGGCCCGGCTGAACCCGGCCTATGTGGGGCTGATCACGCCGGCCTTCGTCGGCTCAGGCGGCTGGCCCAACTGCAACAAGCCCACCAACCTTTCGCCGCGCGACACGGTGGCGGCGACCGCGATCACGACCGTCTGCAGCGTCCCGGTGGGCCACGTCTTCACGCCGCCGGGCACGGTGTGCTCGAGCTGCCACAACAGCGTCGCGGCGCGCGCGCTGCAGGACCTCGTCCCGCCTTGCGTGCAGCCCGGCGGCAGTGCTCTGCCGACGTTGCCGGCGGTGGCCACCATCACAGCTGTCGTCGACGACAACGGCGCCACGGTGGCGCAGGGCGCCTACACGCGCGACACCACGCCGCAGCTGCAGGGCACGCTGGCCGCGGCGCTCGGCGGCGCGCAGACGCTGACCGTCTCACGCAACGGCGCCGTCATCGGCAACGCGGTGGCCAATGGCACGAGCTGGACCTTCACCGACGGCGCCGCGCCGCAAGGCACCCTGGTCTACACCGTGCGCGTGGTACAGGCCAGCGGCTTCGGCGCCACCAGCAACACCTACACGGTGCGCGTCGACAACGTGCCGCCAAGCGCCACGGCCAGCATCGCCAGCCTGAGCGACGACGTCTTCGGGGCCATCGCCGACGGCGGCTTTGCCAGCGACAGCACGCCCACGCTGGCCGGCACGCTGAGCGCCGCGCCGGGCACCGGCGAGCTGCTGCAGGTCATCCGCAACGGCCTGCTCGAAGGCACGGCCGCGGTCAACGGCACGGGCTGGACCTTCACCGGACCGGCGACCCTGGGCCTGGGCGCCCACGCCTACCAGGTGCGGCTGATCGACGCCGCCGGCAACCCCGGCAGCGCCAGCGCTGTGCGCAGCTTTGTGCTCATCAACGGCGTGGCCGGGGCCAGCATCACGGCGGTGCTCGACGACGCCAATGCCGCCATCGCCGCCGGCAGCCTGACGCGCGACGCCACCCCCGCGCTGAGCGGCACGCTGAGCGCCGCGCTGCCCACGGGCCACCTCGTGCGCGTGCTGCGCAACGGCGCCAGCGCCGGCAGCGCCAGCGTCAGCGGCACGCGCTGGAGCTACACCGACAACGCCCCCCAGGGCGCCGTGAGCTACACGGTGCGCGTCGAGGCCGGCGCGGTGATCGGTGGCGAAAGCGGGGCCTACGCCTTCAGCGTCGACAGCATCGCGCCGACCCAGACCCCGGCCGTGACGCTGATCTCCGACGACTTTATCGGCGCGCTGCCCGCCGGCGGCAGCACCGCCGACCAGACGCCCACCATCTCGGGCACGCTGAGCGCCGCACTGGGCAGCGGCGAGGACCTGAGGCTGCGGCGCGTGCTGTCCGGCGCGGGCACCCTCGTCGACGTGACGGTGACGCCCAGGCCGACCGGCACGGGCTGGTCCTACAACGAACCATCGTTGCTGGCCGCCGGCACTTACACCTACCAGGCCTTCGTGGTCGACGCGGCGGGCAACACCGGCAGCCTGAGCGGCACGCTGGCGGTGACCGTCAACCTGTCGGCGCTGCCGCTGCCCGGCGCGGCGGTCACCCTGGCCACCGTCAATGGCGTCGCGGCCAGCGGCAGCGTGCCCTTGAGCAACATCAACACGCCGACGCTGGCCGGCACGGTGCAGCGCGCCCTCAACAGCGGTGAAGTGGTGCGCGTCTACCGCAACGGCACAGGCGTGGCCAACGCCACCGTCACCGGTACCTCGTGGAGCTACACCAACACCACGCTGGCCGATGGCAGCTACGCCTTCTTTGCCCGCGTCGAGCTGGGCAGCAACTCGGCGGTGTTCGGTGCCTCCAGCGGCACGGTCACGGCTCCCATCGACGCCACGCCACCGACACAGACCGCCAACGTGACGCTGATCGCCGACAGCTTCAGCGGCAGCCTGGCCAACGGCGGCAACACCGCCGACACCAGGCCCACCATCAGCGGCACCCTGAGTGCCGCCCTGGGCTCGGGCGAGACGCTGCAACTGCTGCGCAACGGCAGCGTGGTGGCCACGCCCCCGGTGAGCGGCACATGGTCCTTCACCGACACCCTGAGCACCGCCGCCACCTACACCTACACCGCGCGCGTGATCGATGCCGCCGGCAACGTCTCGCTCACGGTGGGCACGTCGCGCAGCGTGGTGCTGATCACCAACCTGCCCACGGTGAGCACGCTCACCGTGGTCGGCAACGGGGTCGCCGTGGCCTCGGGGGGCCTGACCAACGACAACACGCCGACGATCAACGTCACGCTCAGCGCCACCCTGCCGGCCGGCTACACCGTGAAGGTCTATCGCAACAGCCTGAGCACGCTGGTGGGCACCCTCAGCACCTGCGCACCGAGCTGCTCGGTCACCGACGGCGTGGTGGCGGACGGCACCCACAGCTACTTCGCGCGCACCGAGGCCGGCACGGCGCTAGGCGCGCAGAGCGCCAGCACCACGATCACCGTCGATACGGTGCCGCCGGCAGCGCCGACGATCCGGCTCTACGCCGACAACAAGCCCTTCCAGGGCCTGGCCGTGGCCGTCGATCCGGTGCGCCAGGAGTTCTCTGCCGGCAACACCACCAGCGACGTCACCCCAGTGACGGAAATCACCTTCACGGCACTGGCCAGTGGCGAGCGGGTGGACATCACCGAGGACTGCGTCAGCAACTGCCCGACCGCCCGCTCGGCCACCTTCACCGCCAACACAGTGGGGCAGACCCTGTTCACACGGCCCATCGGCACCGGCATCCCGCCGCCGGCCTTCATTTCTTCGCTGTCGGTGAGCGCCACCACCAACATCGGCGTGAGGGTCACGGCGCGGCGCTTCGACGCCGCCGGCAACGTGTCGTCCACCACCAGTTTCACCTACCAGGTGGACTACCTCAACTGCACCCAGGCGCGCGCCATCCAGAAGAGCAACAGCACCGCGCACAACAACTGGGCCGCCGGCACCAGCACCTGCGCGCTCAGCGGTTGCCACACCTCGCCGGCGGCCGGTTTCCTGATCGCCCCCGGCGGCTCGCTGGCCGTCGACACCTATATCTGCCGCAAGGCTTGATGCGCAGCCGATGACCTGGAACCGTTTCGCGGCGCCGGTGCGCTTCTATGGCGCGGCCGGTGCGGCCCTGCCCTGGTTGTGGGCTGCCACCGGGATCCTCGCCGCCACCGGCCTGTGGTTCAGCCTGGCCGTGGCCCCCACCGACGCCACCCAGGGCGAGGCCTACCGCATCCTCTTCATCCACGTGCCGGCGGCCTGGATGGCCATGATCGTTTACCTGGCGATGGCTTTCTGGGCGGTCTGGGGCTGGATGCTCAACGCGCGCATGGCCAGCATGTACGCGCGCGCCCTGGCGCCCACCGGGGCGCTGATGACGCTGCTCAGCCTGACCACGGGCTCGCTCTGGGGCCAGCCGACCTGGGGCACCTGGTGGGTGTGGGACGCGCGCCTGACGACGCAATTCATCCTGCTGCTGCTCTACCTGGGCTACATCGCCCTGACCGAGTCGATCGACGACTTCCGCCGCGGCTCCAACGCCGGCGCGCTGCTGGCGCTGGTAGGGGTCGTGAACCTGCCGCTGATCTACTTTTCGGTGCGCTGGTGGAACACGCTGCACCAGGGCTCGACCCTCACCCCCGGCGGTGCGCGCATGGCCACGCCCATGCTGGTGGCGCTGCTGCTGATGACCTTGGCATTCTGGGCTTACACGTTTGCGGTAGTCTTCACTCGGGCACGGGCCATCGTGCTCGAACAGGAACACGATCACGACTGGGTGCAGGCCCGGTCTGCCACGCTGCCGAAGACTTGACCCGCGACGACATGACCTGGACTTCTCTGCAAGACGTGCTGCACCTGGGTGGCCACGGCCTGTTCGTGTGGGGCGCCTACGGCACCACACTGGCCGGCCTGGCCACCGAAGCCTGGCTCGTCCACCGCCGCCAACGCCGCGCGCAAGCGGCCGTGGGCCGCGCATGAAGCCGCGCCATCGCAAGGCGGCGCTGGCGCTCGGGGTGCTGGCGGCCGCGGGGCTGGCGGTGGCCCTCGTGCTCAATGCCTTCAACAGCAACCTCGTCTTCTTCTACACCCCGAGCCAGGTGGTGGCGCAGGAAGCGCCCAAGGGCAAGTCCTTCCGCATGGGCGGCCTGGTGCAAAACGGCAGCCTGGTGCGCGAGGGCCTGGCGGTGCGCTTTGACGTCACCGACAACGTCAAGACGCTGACCGTGCGCTACGAAGGCCTGCTGCCCGACCTCTTCAAGGAGGGCAAGGGCGTGGTGGTGCAGGGCAAGCTGGAGCCCGACGGCCGGTTCGTCGCGCGCGAGGTGCTGGCCAAGCACGACGAGAACTACATGCCGCCCGAAGCCGCCGCCGCGCTGCGCTCGCCGCAGGGGACCGGCAAGTGATCCCCGAGCTCGGACAGATCGCGCTCGCCCTGGCGCTGGGCGCGGCGCTGGTGCTGGGTGTGGTGCCGCTGGCCGGCGCGCAACAAGGTCGCGCCGACTGGATGGCGTTGGCGCGGCCGCTGGCGGGGGTGCTGGCGCTGTGCGTGGCAGCAGCGTTTGCCTGTCTCACCGCGGCCTTTGTGCAATCGGACTTTTCGGTGCTGTACGTGGCATCGCACAGCAACCGGGCCTTGCCGCTGGCCTACCGCGTGGCGGCGGTCTGGGGCGGGCACGAAGGTTCGCTGCTGCTGTGGATCCTGATGCTGGCGGGCTGGACACTGGCCGTGGCGCTGTTCAGCCGCACGCTGCCGCAGGCCTTCGTGGCGCGCATCCTGGCCGTCATGGGCTGGGTGGCAGTGAGCTTCCTGCTCTTCACTCTGGTGGCCTCCAACCCCTTCGAGCGGCTGCTGCCGGCAGCACTCGACGGCCGCGACCTCAACCCGCTGCTGCAGGACCCGGGGATGGTCATGCACCCACCCATGCTCTACATGGGCTACGTGGGATTTTCGGTGGCCTTCTCCTTTGCCGTGGCGGCCCTCATCGGCGGCCAGCTCGACGCCACCTGGGCGCGCTGGACACGGCCCTGGACCACCGCCGCCTGGCTGTGCCTGACGATCGGCATCGCGCTGGGCAGCTGGTGGGCGTACTACGAACTCGGCTGGGGCGGCTGGTGGTTCTGGGACCCGGTGGAAAACGCGTCCTTCATGCCCTGGCTGGCTGGCACCGCGCTCATCCATTCGCTGGCGGTGACTGAAAAGCGCGGCGGCTTCAAGAGCTGGACCGTGCTGCTGGCGATCCTGGCCTTTGCGCTGTCGCTGCTGGGCACCTTCCTCGTGCGATCGGGGCTGCTGTCATCGGTGCATGCCTTTGCCGCTGACCCCAAGCGCGGCATCTTCATCCTCGTGCTGATGGCGGTGATGGTGGGCGGCGCACTGGCGCTGTTCACGGCGCGGGCCGGCCGCGTCGGCCTGGGCCAGCGCTTCGGCGCCGTGTCGCGCGAATCGCTGCTGCTGGGCAACAACGTGCTGCTCGTCGCCGCCATGGGCGCGGTGCTGCTGGGCACGCTGTACCCGCTGGTGCTGGAGGCTGCCGGGCTGGGCACGATCTCGGTCGGCCCGCCGTACTTCGAGACCGTGTTCGCGCTCTTGATGGCGCCACTCGTTGTGCTGATGGGCCTCGGCCCGGTGGCGCGCTGGAAGGGCGACGAGTTGCCCGCGCTGCTGCGCCGGGTGCGCAGCCCGGCGCTGTTTGCCGCTGTCGCCACGGTGCTGTCGCTGTGGGCTGGCGGCAAGTTCTCGGTGGCGACCGCCGGCGGGCTGGCCATGGGCTGGTGGATCGTGGCTTCGGTGGCGGCCGAGATCATCAGCCGCGGCCGCACGCCCTGGCCGCGCGCCACGCTGGGCATGTGGCTGGCGCACCTGGGGGTGGCGGTGTTTGCCTTCGGCGTCACCGGCGTCAAGACCTTCGAGAGTTCGCGCGACGTCGAGATGCAGGTCGGACAGAGCGCCGAACTCGGCCGCTACCGCTTCACGCTGCAGGCCCTGCGCGAGGTCCAGGGCCCCAACTACGCTGCCTTGCAGGGCGACGTGCTGGTGCAGCGCGGCGACCAGACCGTGGCCCAGCTGCACCCGCAGAAGCGCCGCTACAGCATGAGCGACAACCTCATGACCGAAGCCGCGATCGACACCCACCTCTGGGGCGACATCTACGTCTCGATGGGCGAAGCGGCGGGCGACAAGGGCTGGATCCTGCGCCTGCAGGTCAAGCCCCTGGTGACCTGGATCTGGGGCGGCTGCGTGCTCATGGCGCTGGGCGGCGGGCTGGCCGCCAGCGACCGCCGCTACCGCGCGCGCAAGCCGGCCGAGCAAGCCCTGCCGGCCGGGGCCGCGACGTGATGCCGGCGGTGCCGCTGCGCGTCTGGCTGCCGCTGGCGCTGTTCCTGGCGCTGGTGGCGCTGCTGGCCAGCGGGCTGGGCCGCGATGCCCATCTCGTGCCTTCGCCCTTCATCGACAAGCCGCTGCCCGTCTTCAGCGCGCCGCAGCTGGGTAACGCCGGGCCCGAGCGCAGCGTGCAGGAGCTGCGCGGCCAGGTCTGGCTGCTCAACGTCTGGGCCTCGTGGTGCACGCCCTGCCGCGAAGAGCACCCGCTGCTGGTGGACTACGGGCGCAGCCCCGGCGCGGTGCGACTCGTCGGCCTGAACTACAAGGACACTCCCGCGGCGGCCGGCGCCTGGCTGCGCCAATGGGGCAACCCCTACGCCGAGACGCTCGTCGACGCCGACGGCCGCGTCGGCATCGAGCTCGGGGTCTACGGCGTGCCCGAAACCTTCATCATCGACAAGGCGGGCGTGGTGCGCTTCAAGCACGTCGGGCCCATCACCCCGGCAGTGATGCAGGACAAGATCCTGCCGCTGCTGAAGGCCCTCAGTGCCTAGGGCTGCGTGGGCATGCCTGCTGGCCGTGACGCTGGCGCAGGCCGCGCCGCCGGCCAACGAGGCCGAGATGCAGGCCCGCGTGCAGGCGCTGGCCGCCGAACTGCGCTGCCTGGTGTGCCAGAACCAGACCATTGCCGACTCCGATTCCGGGCTCGCACGCGACCTGCGCCGCATCATTGCCGAGATGCTGGCCGCCGGACGCAGCGATCAGGAGATCAAGGATTTCATGGCCCAGCGCTACGGTGACTTCGTGCTCTACCGGCCGCCGGTCAAGCCGGTGACGGCGCTGCTGTGGGCCGGGCCGCTGCTGATGGTGCTGGCCGGCGCGGGCGCGCTGGCCTTCACATTGCGCCGCCGACAGCGCCTGCCCGACAGCGCGTTTGAAGCCGACCCCGCACCAGAGCCCGAGCATGACCGCCGCTGAAACCAGGCCCACGCGCCCGTCACGGCAACTGGTCGGCGTGCTGGCGTTGATCGTTCTGGGCATCGCCGCGGCGGTCTACGCCTGGCGCGGCCAGCCGCAGTTGCTGCTCGGCCCGCTGCCGGCAGCGCCCGCCGGCGAGGCCGCGCCAAGCATCGAAGCGATGGTCCAGCGCCTGGCCGAGCGTATGGAAAAGAACCCCGGCGACGCGCAAGGCTGGTCGATGCTCGGCCGCAGCTACGTCGCGCTGCAACGCCCGGCCGATGCGGTGGCCGCGTTCCAGAAGCGGCGCGCGCTGCAGCCCCAGGATGCACAGGCCCTGGCCGACCTGGCCGATGCGATGGCCTTTGCCGCCGACCGCAACTTCGACGGCGAACCCACCGAGTTGCTCAAGCAGGCGCTGAAAATCGATCCCCGCAACGTCAAGGCGCTGGAGCTGACCGGCACCATGGCCTTCGACCGCGGCGACTTCAAGGAAGCGGTGCGCCAGTGGACCGTCGCGCTCGGCCTCATGGACGCGCAAAGCGAGGAGGGGCGCAACCTGCAAGCCGGGGTCGCAGAAGCGCAGCGCCGCGGCGGCCTGGCGCCGGGCGCAGCGGCTCCGGCGGCAGCCGGCGCGGGCGCCCAGGTCAGCGGCCGCGTCGTGCTGGCCGCCGCGCTGCAGGGCCGCATCAAGCCTGACGACACGGTGCTCATCTTCGCGCGCCTCGTCGACGGCCCGCGCATGCCGGTGGCGGTGCTCAAGCGCCGCGCCGGCGACCTGCCGCTGGACTTCAAGCTCGACGAGAGCACGGCCATGAGCCCGTCGCTGCGCCTGTCGCCGTCGACGCAGGTGGTGGTGGGAGCGCGCGTCTCGCGCTCCGGGCAGGCGATGCCGCAGCCGGGCGACTTGCAGGGCTTTTCGCAGCCCGTGCCGGTGGGCTCGAGCGGGCTGCAGATCGAGATCACCGACACCGTCAAGTGATGCTGCACGGGCTGCGCTTGCTGTGGGCCGGCCCCTGGTCCTTGATCGGCCTGCTGCTCGGCGCGGCCATGCTGGTGTGCGGCGGCCGCGCCAGGCGGGTGCAGGGCGCACTGGAGTTCAGCGAAGGTGCCCTGGCCCGCCTGCCTTTGCCCATCGACGCCGTCACGCTCGGCCACGTCATCCTGGGCCGCAGCGCGACCCGGCTCGACGCCTTGCGCGCCCACGAGCAGGTCCACGTGCGCCAGTACGAGCGCTGGGGGCCGCTGTTCGTGCCGGCCTACCTCATCGACGGCGCATGGCAGGCACTGCGCGGCCGCAACGCCTACCTCGACAACCGCTTCGAGCGTGCAGCGCGCGACGGCGCGCGCCTGCTCAGGCGTTGAACAGGCCGAGATTGCGCGTGCTGTAGCGGCCGATGTTGGGCGCCACCAGCGACAGGTTGGTGTCGCTCACGCCCATCCAGCTGGCCAGCGTGGCCGCGAGCTGGTCGACCGCGGTCGTGGGCAGCAGCCGGCCCTGACCGACGTCGTCGGGCCCGTTGACGGTGACCGAGGGCAGCTGTCCGTGGAAGCGGCCGCCGCGCGCCGCGCCGCCGACGACAAAGTGGTGGCTGCCCCAGCCGTGGTCGCTGCCGTCGCCGTTGCTGGTCAGCGTGCGCCCGAAATCGCTGGCCGTGAAGGCCGTGACTTGCTGCGCGACGCCGAGTTCCTCGGTGGCGTCGTGAAAGCTCTTCAGCGCCCCGGCCACCTGGGCCAGCAGCCCCGGGTGCTGCTGCGGCAGGAAGTCGTGCAGATCGAAGCCGCCCAGGGAGACGAAGAAGACCTGCCGCCGCGCACCGAGCGGTGAGCGTGCGGCGATCATGCGCGCCACCATCTGCAGCTGCATCGCCAGTGGGTTGGTGCTGTCGAACGGCGTGCTCAGCGGCGCCACACCGGCCAGCGCGGTGGTGAGCGCGGCGTCGGCATCGATGGCGCGCGCCATGACGCGCGTGTGCTCGGCCTGCATCAGGTGGGTGCGCGGCGCCGTCACCAGCGCGCGCAACGCCGCGCTGCAGGCGCTGGAACCGAACAGCGGCGCCTGCACCCCGCGCAGCGCCACCGACCCCGTCGACGAGACCTGGTACTGCACGGCGCTGGTGCCGCTCATGTAGACCGCGTTGCCGCTGACGTTGACGCAGGTGAAGGTGGCCTGGGTGTTGGACGACAGGAAGAGGTCGCCGATGCGTCCGCCCCAGCCCGAGGTGGCGCCTTCCGGCAAGGAGCTCTGCCACACTGACTGCTGGTCGTTGTGCGAGAAGAGCTTGGGCGGCAGCGGCACACTCCTGGCGTTGTACTGGGCCAGCGTGGTGGGCTGGATCAGCGTGCCGACGTTGAGCAGCACGCCCAGGCGGCCAGCGTCGAACAGCGTCTTCAGCGGGGCCAGCTCGGGCGCCAGTGCCATCTGGCGCGCGTCGGGCAGGGCGATGCTGGGTGTCAGCGCGGTGGCGGCGAGCGCGCTGCGTGCGGTGCCGATGCTGCCGCGGATGGCCAGGTAGGCGGCGTGGCCGGCGCTGTCGTAAGGCACCACGGTGTTGCCGTGGTCGTTGGCGCCGTACATGAAGACGCACACCAGCGCCTTGTAGTCAGGCGCGCCCTGCGCCGCGGCTTCGGCCATGGCGGCCAGGTTCAGCGCCCAGGGCGCGGCCGCACCGGCCATCGACAGGCTGCCGGCCCGGCGCAGGAATTCACGGCGGGTGGATGGGATCGTGGTCATGGTCCGGGTTCCTTCAGATCTGCACGAGGTACTCGGGCGCACACAGCACGAGGTGGATGGCGGCGTAGACGCGGTTGAGCTTGCCGGCGTCGGTGGTGGCGGCGATGCTGGCCACGGCGCTCGTGATGGTGGCCAGCGTGTCGGCCGCCAGGCCGTCGGCGGCCAGCAGCAGCGCGACGCGGCGCACGAGCGCGGCCGCGTCGGTGGCCAGGGCGAGCTCGGCGCTGTAGTCGGGCACCGTCTCGCCGGGGCCGTTGGCGATGAAGGTCTGGGCGTAGTTGGCCCAGCCGACGACGGTGGACTCGTTGGTGATCTGGAACTCGGGCGCGGTGATGCCTTGCCTGCCCAGCGCCGAGTTGGGCGGCACGTAGCCCGGCCGATAGAAGTTGAAGACCGAGGGCGCGCGCAACGGGCTCTGGCCCAGCCGCGAGGCCGGGTCCGACAGGTTGCCCACGTCCCACAGCCCGGTGGGCGAGCCGAGCTTGAAGGTGCGGGCCCACTGCACGAAACGCTGGATCGGCTGGCGCAGCTTGCCGCGCGCGGTGTCGCTGGCTGCCGGGGCGCGACGGGCTTCGCTGTCCAGCAGCACGGCTTTGATGACGGCCTTGAGGTCTCCGCGCACGCCGGCGCCGTTGTCGTTGAACACCGCCGACACGCGGCCAACGTAGGCCGCGCTCGGACTGCTGCACACCAGCCGCTGGATGAGCTGGCGGCCGATGAAGGGCGCCACGTTGGCGTGGTTGGCGATCGTGTCGAGCGCCGCCGACAGCGCCGCCGGGCCGGCGGTGCCGGCAGCGACGGTGGTGCCCAGGAAGGCCTTGGCACCATCGGAGTGCAGGCTGGCGTTGAAGACCATCGGGCGCTGCGTCCACGACGGGTCGGTGCGGCTGAAACGGTCGAAGTCCCAACCGGTGAAGACGCGCGCCAGGCCGGCGACGGTGTCCTGCCCATAGGTGTCGGTGACGACGCCGTTGCGCGGCGTGCCGTCGGCGGCCAGCTCGACGAGGCCGATCGAGAACAGCTGCAGCACTTCGCGCCCGTAGTTCTCGTCGGGCGCGCGGCCGGTGCGCGCGTCTTCCTTCTGGTTGCCCCGCATGTTGAGGTACAGGCCCATGCCCGGCGACAGCGTCACCGCTTCGAGCAACGCGCGGTAGGTGCCGAAGGCCTGCGACTCGAGCACGTCGAGGTAGGCGGCGGTGACCAGGCCGCGCCAGTTGACGGGCAGGCCGGCCATGCTGATGACGAAGATCTCGCTCAGCGCCAGCGTGATGCGCTGGCGCAACGCATCGGGCGACGCGATCAGCTTGCGCCAGATCGTGTTGTCGGTGCCGGCGAAGTTGTTGATGTTGGTGTCCACGGCATAGCCGCGCGCCACCATCCAGTCGTGGTGCCCCTGGGTACGCGGCTGCGTGAACTGGTCGTCGAGCCAGGCGCTCGCGCCCAGCGCCTGCACGCGGGCGATCTCGGCATCAATGGCGGCGAAGCTGGCTTGGCCGAGAAAGCGGGCCGCTTCGGCGGCCGTCAGCGCGGTCGGCGGCGGCGGTGGCGGGGCTGCATCGCTGCTGCTGCCGCCGCAGGCCGCCAGGCTGGCAGCGGCTGCGGCGCCCAGCCAGGGCAGCGTCGAAGGCGCAGCTTCGACCCCGGCTGCTGCGGGCGGGGGCGCGGGGCGGGTGGTGGTATCGATATTCATGGGCAGGGGTACAGCCGAGGGATGCGCCGATGTTCCACGCGGACTCGATCGGCAGGGGTTAAGCAATGCAAATTCGCGGCAAAGACTGTCGTGGTCTTGTGAGCAATCGATCGATCGCGGCCAGCCAGGCCTCCAGCCCGAGACAGATCAGCCGTGGCGTCGGCTGCAGGCTTTGGGGAAAGGCGCCCGGTGTCGAACTATTTGACACCCGCCGCGAAGGTGGGCTGGAAATCAACTGGTAAACCCCTGAGTTTTAAGACATTTTCCAAATCGGCCCTCGGCTTGCTTGCTGGACCAGACGTGGCGATCCTGCCCACTGGAGATCCAAGATGAAAACATCAATCTTGAAGCATGCCCTGGGAGCGCTGGCCCTGGCCGCCGCTTCCTTCGGCGCTCAGGCCGGCTACCTGGGCAACACCGTCGAGGCCCGCGCCTACTTCCCCAACCTGCCGCCCGGCAGCACCACCAATGCCGGCCCGGTCAATCGGGTCGTTGGCGCCGGCATCGAGTTCACCGACGGCATGTTCACGCCGTTCTTCGGCCCCTCGTTCGACTTTGCCGACACCACGATCACGATCACTCATGCACAAACGGCGCACTCGGGGGGCACATTCAACGGCTACGGCTTCTTCGACGTCTTTTCGACCATCGACGACATCGTCGGCGTCGACATCCTCAGCGACAGCACCGGCTTCTTCAGCGGCACGCCGAGCCGGATTTCCTTCAACACCAACACCGTCTTCGTCAACTTCGCTTCGCTGAGTTTCGTGGGCACAAACACACCGCAGATCGTGCTAGGTGTGCGCTTCGCCCGCTCGGTGCCAGAGCCGACTTCGCTGGCGCTGGCCGGTTTGGCACTGCTGGCCGCCGGCGCCTTGCGCCGCCGCACGCACTGACCCATCTGCAGCCTGCCTCGGAAGGCAAAGGTGGCCCCCCGGCCACCTTTTTCTTTTCTCGCTTCAGGCGCTGGGCGCCGGCACGCTCCAACGCTTGGTGACGTCGCCCTTGACGTTGGTGCTTTCGAGCTGCACGCCAAAGCCCCACAGCCGCGCCACGTGCTTGAGCACTTCCTGACCGCTGTCGTGCAGCGGCCGGTCGTTGTGCTGGAAGTGGCGCAGCGTGAGCGAACGGTCACCGCGCAGGTTCACGTTCCAGACCTGGATGTTGGGCTCGCGCGAGCCCAGGTCGTACTGGCGGCTCAGCGCTTCGCGCACGCGGCGGTAGCCGTTGTCGTCGTGGATGGCGCTGACTTCGAGTTCGCTCTGCTTTTCGTCATCGTGGATCGCGAACAGGCGCAGGTCGCGCATCAGCTTGGGGCTGAGGTACTGGCCGATGAAACTTTCGTCCTTGAAGTTGCGCATCGCATGGTCGAGCGTGGGCAGCCAGGGCTTGCCGGCGACGTCGGGGAACCATTCGCGGTCTTCTGCGCTGGGCGAGTCGCAGATGCGCTTGATGTCGGTGTACATCGCAAAGCCCAGCGCATAGGGATTCAAGCCGCTGTAGGAGGGGTGCCCCACTGGCGGCTGGTAGATGACGTTGGTGTGCGACTTGAGCCACTCGATCATCACGCCGTCGGTCAGGAAGCCGTCGTCGTACATGGTGTTGAGCAGCTTGTGGTGCCAGAAGGTGGCCCAGCCCTCGTTCATGACCTGGGTCTGGCGCTGCGGGTAGAAGTACTGCGCCACCTTGCGCACGATGCGCACGATCTCGCGCTGCCAGGGCTCCAGCAACGGCGCGTTCTTCTCGATGAAGTACAGCAGGTTTTCCTGCGGCTCTTCGGGGAAGCGCTTGGCCTCGGGCGTGGCGCCTTCCTTTTCGATGCGGCGCGGCAGCGTGCGCCACAGGTCGTTGACCTGGCGTTGCGCGTGGGCCTCGCGGTCCTTGCGCTCGGCCAGCTCCTGCGCCAGGCTCTTGCGGCTGGGCCGGCGGTAGCGGTCGACGCCGTGGTTGCTCAGCGCGTGGCAGCTGTCGATGAAACCCTCGACGGCATCGAGCACGTGCTTGTCTTCGCAGGCCGAGACGTAGTTCTTGGCGTAGACGAGGTAGTCGATGATCGATGCCGCATCGGTCCACATGCGGAACAGGTAGTTGCCCTTGAAGAAGCTGTTGTGCCCGTAGGCGGCATGCGCGATCACGAGGGCCTGCATGGCCATCGTGTTCTCCTCCATCAGGTAGCTGATGCAGGGGTTGCTGTTGATGACGATCTCATAGGCCAGGCCCATGTGGCCGCGCTTGTAGTTCTTCTCGGTGCTGATGAATTCCTTGCCGTAGCTCCAGTGGCGGTAGTTCACCGGCATGCCGACGCTGGAGTAGGCGTCCATCATCTGCTCGGCGGTGATGATCTCGAGCTGATTCGGGTAGGTGTCGAGGCCAAATCGCTCGGCCGTGGCCTTGATGACGCGGTGGTAGTGCTCCACCAGATCGAAGCTCCAGTCGCTGGGGCTGGGCAGCGGCCGGCCCGGCCGCTCGGCCAGCGGCAGGGGTTGCTCCAGTGCCATCGGTTTGAGTTTCATGCGACGGCCTTCATGCGGCTTTGGCGCTTTGCTTCTTGAACAGGTCGCGGAACACCGGGTAGATCTGGTTCGCCTCGGTGGCCTTGCGCATCGCGAACTGCTTGTGCGTGCCCTGCAACTGGGCGTACTCCTGCCACAGGTTCTGCTCTTCGTCGGCCACCTGGACATAGGCGAAGTAGCGCACCAGCGGCAGCAGCTTCTCGCTCAGCAACTCGCGGCAGCGGCCGCTGTCGTGGTGCCAGTTGTCGCCGTCGCTGGCCTGGGCGCCATAGATGTTCCATTCACCCGGCGCGTAGCGCGCCCGGATGATCTCTTCCATCAGCACCAGCGCGCTGCTGACCACGGTGCCGCCGGTCTCGCGGGCGTGGAAAAAATTCTGCTCGTCGACTTCGGCAGCCTGGGTGTGGTGGCGAATGAAGACGAGTTCGATCTTCTCGTAGTGGCGGGTGAGAAACAGGTAGAGCAGGATGAAGAAACGCTTGCTCAGCTCCTTGCGCCCTTCGTCCATCGAGCCCGACACGTCCATGAGGCAGAACATCACCGCCTTGCTGGTGGGCACCGGCACCTTGACGCGGCTGCGGTAGCGCAGGTCGATGGGGTCGAGGTAGGGGATGCGCTCGACGCGGGCGCGCAGGGCCTGAATGCGCTCGGTCAGGTCCAGGATCAGCGCTTCCGTGACGGCATCGCCCGGCCGCAACGCCCGCTGGCACTCGGCCAGCTGTTCTTCAAGCTCGTGCAGCTCACGCCGCGAACCGGCGCCGAGCGCGATGCGCCGGCCCAGAGCGCCGCGCATGCTGCGCACCACGTGCAGGTTGTTGGGCGTGCCGTCGCTGCTGTAGCCGGCGCGGTGGCTCTTCCATTCCGGCACCTCGGCCAGCTGGTTGCGGACGAGGTCGGGCAGGGCGAGGTCCTGGAAGAAGACCTGCATGAATTCTTCCTTGCTCAGGGCGAAGGCAAAGTCGTCTTCGCCTTCGCCGCTGTCGCTGGCCTGGCCCTTGCCGCTGCCGCTGCCCTGGCCACCCTTGGGCCGCTCGATGCGGTCACCGCGAACATATTCCTTGTTGCCCGGGTGAACGGTGTCGCGCACGCCGCCCTGGCCATGGCCGAACACCGGTTCGGCGAGGTCCTTCTTGGGGATGTGGATGTCTTCGCCACGCTCGATGTCGCGGATGCCGCGGCCGTCGATCGCGCGCTTGACGGCGTCCTTGATCTGATCCTTGTAGCGGCGCAGGAACCGCTCTCGATTGCCGATCGACTTGTTTTTGCCCGCCAGGCGGCGATCGATGATCTGTTGCATCTTGGTCCCCCCTTAGCGCTTTCGGCGCCCGCTCGAGGGTCGCCTCGCGGTGCTCGGCGGCAGCTTCATCAGCTGCTCTTTCTGACGCGCAGGTACCACTCGCACAGGAGCCTGACCTGCTTGGTGGTGTAGCCCTTGGCCACCATGCGGGTCACGAAGTCCTCGTGCTTCTTGGCCTCGTCGGCGCTGGCCTTGGCGTTGAAGCTGATCACCGGCAACAGCTCTTCGGTGTTGCTGAACATCTTCTTCTCGATCACGGTACGCAGCTTCTCGTAGCTCGTCCAGAGCGGGTTGTTGCCCTGGTTGTTGGCGCGCGCGCGCAGCACGAAGTTGACGATCTCGTTGCGGAAGTCCTTCGGGTTGGCGATG
>JANMVM010000421.1:0-6124 GCA_031392695.1 Rubrivivax sp. | reverse complement strand
ACGCCGTCGAAGCAGCCGCGCTCCAGCGTGCGCGCCATGTCCTGCCAGTAGCCGTAGTCCTCCAGGCCGTCGAGTTGCTGGTCCAAAGGGTCGGCCCACGCCATCAGCGTGTGCGTGATGCTGGTGTGCAGCAGCATCTGGAAGAGATGGATCTGGGGTTTGGTTTCCATGGTCATTCGGGTTTGATGCCGGCGTCACGTGCGGCGCCTGTCCAGAACCTTGATTGCGCTATCACAAAATCCGTCAAGCTGACGCTGCCCAGCTCCAGCGGGTCCAGGCCCAGCAGCTTGTACTTGTCGATCGTCTCGGCCTCGCCCCTGGCTTTGCGCAGTTGTGTGCGCAGCCACGCCGTGGCGTCCGGCGGCATGTTCTTGGGGCCGCAGATGCCGGCCCACGCGACGACCTGGATGGGGGCCTTGCCCAGCTCGGTCAGCGTCGGCACATCCGGCAGATTGATCGAGCGCTGCACTGAGATCACCGCCAGCGGCTTGACGCGGCCGGATTTCACCATCGGCAAGGTGCTGCCCACGTCGGTGACGGCAAACGAAACGCGGTTCTGCGAAACATCCGCCAGCCCCTCTGCAGCGCTCTTGTAGGGCACAGGCAGGGCCTGCATTTCCAGTTGCTTGGTCAACACCGCAGACAGCACCTGCGCGGTGGCGTTGGCATAAACGTAGCTCAGTGCGCCCGGCCTGGCCGCAGCCTGCTTGACCAGGGCGTCCAGTGAGTCAAAGGCCAGCTCGGGCGCGGACGTCACGACGTAGGTGTACGAGGCAAGAGGTTCGATGAACGTGAAGTCGGTGACCGTGTCGTAGGGCAAGGACTTGCTGATCGAGTTGGCGATCGAGTTGATTGACGCGCTGCAGATGCCGACGGTGTAGCCATCGGCCGGGCTGCGCACCAGCGCAGTGGTGCCGATGACGCCCAGCGCACCCGGCGTGTTCCTGATCACGAAGTTGGCAGCGGGATGGGCCTTGTGCACGGCGTCTGCGATCACGCGTGCCAGTTGGTCTGCGCCAGAGCCGGCTGCGTACTGCACGATGAAGTTGATGGGCTTGGTCGGGAACGCCTGTGCCTGCGCACCCAGCGGGGCGAGATGCAGCGAAAGAACGGCCACCAGTGGTCGGAAGTTAGGCATGCCTGTCTCCTGGGATGCTTGTTTGTGGATGCGGCGCCGAGTCATCAGCCGGTTAATTGATCAGCGTATCAACGACTTCGCCCACTCTTGCCCGGCGCCGTTTTCCTGGCAGTGTTTCAGGTAGCGCTCCAGCCGCAGGAAGACGTCGTCATAGCTGGTGACGTTGCCATCGGCATCGAGGTGAATGACCGGTCCATAGACATGGAACAGCGCCGTCATGTGGCCGACCTCTTCGTCGATGAAGAGCGTGTGGATGTGGCCCGCGGGCTCGTAGACGAAACTGCCGGCCGTTGCCAGCCAGTCGTGCTCGCGGTAGCCCCACGAGCCTTCCATGGTCCATGCCGTGACAGCAGCCGCGTGGCGGTGACGCTGGATCGTGCCTTTGCCTTTGGCCTTGAGGATGCTGATCCAGCCGCCATTGGTGACGTCGAACAGCAGGGGCCGGACCCAGCCCTCCAGCGGATGGTCGTTGCCCCTGTGGGGCAGCGGGTACCAGCGTTCATCAAGGGTCATGACATCCGGCGAGAACATCTCAGGCCGCGTGAACGAAGAGATTGGAATATTGATCATGATTTCAGGATGGATTGGAAAGCAGGGCCGAAAGCATTGCCGAAAGCAGCGACTTACACCAGCCCCTGCGCGCGCCACTCGGCCACTTCGGCGTCGCTGAATCCGGTCTTGCGCAAGCGCTCGCTGGTGTGTTGTCCCAGGGTCGGCGCGGCACGCAGCACGGGGGCAGGGTCGGAACTGAAGCTGATGGGCGCACGCACCTCGCGCAGCGTGCCCAGCTTGGCGTGCTCGGTCTCGATGACCAGGCCTTCCATGCGCTCGGCGAAGAAGTCCATCGAATCCTTGATGCTGAGCACGGGTGCGGCCATCACCTCGAAGTTCGCGAAGTGGTCCAGCCAGTGCTGGCGGCTGCGCTGCAGGAATATCGGTTCGAGGATGGTGATGAGCGCCTGGCGGTGCTTCACACGGTCCCAGTTCTCTTTGAAGCGCGCGTCGGCCAGCAGGTCCTCGCGCCCGAGTGCCAGGCACAGCTGGCGCCAGGAAGCGCGGTGGAAGGCGCCGACGACGACGTAGCTGCCGTCCTGCGTCCGGAACGCCTGGTACGGCACGAGTTGCGGGTGGCCGCTGCCCTGCCGTGTGTAGTTGGGTTCTCCGTTGAGGACGCTGACCACGTAGTTGGGCATCAGCGCATAGGCCGCCTCGAGCAAAGAGACCCGCACGTGCTCGCCCAGCCCCGTGGCCGTGCGCCGGTGCAGCGCCGCCAGGATGCCGATGGTGCACAGCATCGCAGCCGACGCATCGACCACCGGCGTGCCCGTCTTCGAAGGCCCGCGCCCGGCTTCGCCGGTGACGTCGAGCAGGCCCGAGTAGGCCTGGCCGATGATGTCGTTGCCGCCGTCCTCCTCCATGCCCTTGGCGTTGCCGAAGGCCGAGACCGAGCAGTAGATCAAGCGCGGGTTCAGCTCACGAAGTTGCTCGAAGGACAGGCCCCACTCGGCCATGCGGTGCGAGCGGAAGTTTTCCACCAGCACATCGCATTCGGCCGCCAGAGCGCGGATGATCTGCTGCCCCACGGGGGTGCGGATGTCTGCCGTGATGCCTTCCTTGCCCCGGTTGATGCCGAGGAAGTAGCCGCTCTCGCCCTTGCCCACGTAGTCGTCGGTGAAGCGGATGAGGTCGCCGCGGCCGGGCTTTTCGACCTTGATGACCTCGGCGCCGAGTTCACCCAGCAGCATGGCAGCGAAGGGCGCGGCCAGTGCCGAGCCGAGGTCCAGCACCTTGAGGCCGGGAAGATGGGACATGGTGTGGTGGGTCCTGTGTCAGTGGCGGGTGGTGGTTATGCCGGCCATGCCGGCAATCCCGTCGCGTGCCAGCGCCTGCACCTCGCCGGCGCTCAGGCCGGCCAGGTCCTGCAGCACGGCGGCGGTGTGCGCGCCCAGCACCGGTGCCGGCATTGCCGCGGGCGTGCCGCTGGCCGCGAAGGCCAGCGGGCTGCGCGCCGCCAGCAGGGTGCCGATGCCGGGCTGGTGTACCGGCTGCAGCATCGGGTTGGCGGCGCTGCAGCGCGGGTCGTCGCGCACCAGCTGCGCGAAGTCCTGATACGGGCCCCAGAGCACGCCCGTCGTGTCGAGCGCGCGTGCGGCTTCGGCCAGCGTGCGCTGCGCGAACCAGGGCTTGAGCACGGCTGCGATGGCGTCGCGGGCCTCGAACAGGCCTTCTTCGGTGGCCAGGTCCAGCGCCATCAGCGGGCCGATGAGGGCCAGCCGCTCGCTCAGGCCGGTGGCGTTGCCGATGGCGCGCCACTGCTTCTGCGAGATGGCAACCAGCATCAGCTCGCGCCCGTCGGCGGTTGCGAAGTTGCGGCCGAAAGCGCCGTAGAGGTCATTGCCCAGCGGGCCGCGCGACACGCCGTTGATCTGCACGTCTGCCACATAGCCCAGGTTGGCCACGGTGGCCAGCATCACGTCGGACAGCGCAAGCCGGATCTCTTGCCCCTGCCCGGTGTCGCGCCGCACGCGCTCTGCTGCCAGCAGGCCGATGGCGAGGTAGAGGCCGGCTGCCACGTCCCAGGCCGGCAGCACGTGGTTCACGGGGTCGCGCGTGGCGCCGGTGGCCACGGCAAAACCACTGGCGCAGTTGACGGTGTAGTCCATCGCAGGTGAGCCGTCTGCGTTGCCCGACAGGCGCAGGGTGATGAGGTCGGGCCGCAGCGCCTGCAGCGCGGCAGGGTCCATCCAGCCGCGCGCGGGCAGGTTGGTGAGCAGGATGCCGGCCTGCGCACCTGGCGCGCAGACGATGCGCCGCGCCAGCGCCTGGCCTTGCGGCGTGTCGAGCGCCAGCACCACCGACTTCTTGCCCTTGTTCAGCCCAGCCCAGTACAGGCTGTCGCCGCTGGGCGCGCGGGGCAGGCGGCGGTAGTCGATATTGCCGCCCGGCGGGTCGATGCGGATGACTTCTGCACCCAGCTGCGCCAGCGTCATGCCGCCCAGCGGGGCGGCAACGAAGGCCGAGTACTCGACCACGCGCAGGCCCGCCAGCGGCCCGGCGATCATGATTTGAAAAACTCCTGTGCCGAGGCCAGAGCGGCGTCCAGCCCCTGCTCACGCACGGCGCGCAGGAAGTTGAATTCGCCGGGCCGGAAGTGCAGATTGCTGGCCCAGGCGCCCACCGCCGTGGCGGTGGCGAAGCCGGTGCCGATCTGCATCTTGGCCAGCGATGCGAAGACAACGTGCTTTTCTGCCGTTATGCCATCACGCATCACCTGGGTGCAGAAGGCCGCCAGTTTCAGAGCCGCCGCGTCGAGATCGGCCGCAGCCACCACCTCGTCCACCAGCCCGTAGGCAGCTGCCTCGTGGGCGCTCCACTGCATGCCGAAAAGCAGCAGTTCCTTGGCGCGCTTCAGGCCCACGGCCGCGCACAGCATCGACAGGTCACCGTCGACGCCCACATGACGCCAGCGCGGGTTGCCGAAAGAGGCCGTTTCATCGGCCAGCACGAGGTCGCAGCACAAGGCGAGGTAGAGCCCCACGTCCAGACACAGGCCCTTGGCCGCCAGCACCGTCACTTTGGGGCAATGCAGGACGCGGGTGTACAGGCCGTCGGGGCCCCACCACAGGGCGTCCAGCGCCAGCAGGCGCGCGCGCTGGCTGGGCACCTTTTTGCTGGCGCCGCCCGGTGCCTGCTGGTACAGCAGCTCGGCCTGCGCGGGGTCGAAGCCGCTGCTCAGATCAGCGCCTTCTGCGCCCAGCAGGATGACCTTGATGCCGTCGTCTTGTGCGAAGCGAGCGAGGGCGTCGCGCACCGCAGCCACCATCTCCATGGTGAAGGCGTTGCCGGCCTCACCGCGCGCGATGACGATGCGGCCGATGTGCGAGGTTGCGTCGCGTTCGCAGCGCACCGTATTCATGCGTTGTGGCCCGCGCTGTCAGCCATCGCCAACTGCATCGCATCGGCATGAAAACCGGCCATGTCGAAGTCTTGGCCCACACCCTGGGTGTCGAGGAAGGCTTCCAGCAGCAGCTTGCTCATGGCCACGCCGTCCAGCGGTGTGCGAGCAGCAGCTTGGGCGGCGGCCAAGGCACACGCGTGTACTTCGTCGGGCGCGACAACACGGTTGACCAGACCCGCCTGCAGCGCTTGCGCCGCGCTCCAGGCGTCTCCCCCCAGCATCCACGACTTGGCGCGGTTCAGGCGCAGCGTCAGCGCGGCCAGCACAAGGCTGCTTTCGGGCAGCAGGTCGAAGGGGGCCTCGAAGTGGCTGTCGCTGGCACACACCGTGTGGTCGCTGCACAGCACCAGCAGGCTGCCCGCGCTGGCACAGTGCCCCTGCACCGCCGTGACGGTGATCTTCTTGCAGTAGGCCAGCGTCTGGTAAAGGCCCGAGGGGGCGGCGTAGGCGGCAAACCAGGCCGGCCGTTGCTGGCGGCGCACCGCTGCGGCGGCACGCAGCGCATCGGCATTGGGCGCGGCGCCGAAGTCGCGGCCGGCCACGCACAGCACGATGGCCTTGACGCTGTCATCGTCGGCCGTGTCGCGGACCGCATCGCGCAGTTGCAGCGCGGCGGCGATGTCGTGGCCTGAGAGGGCGGCGGTGTCCTCAAGCGTCAGCGTGGCCACCGCGCGGGCCTGGTCGATGCGGATCATGTGGTGCCCGCCTGTTTGGTGGCGGCTGCGAGCCTGGCCTTGTCGGCGACCAGTGCGCCGCCCACACCCGACTTTTTCACCTGGGTCCAGAAGTGAGTCTCGTCATGGTCGGCCTGCAGGAAGTGCGAGAAAAGCAGGCCGCTGACCTCGCGCACATTCGTCTGGTACAGCGATTCAGCCGCGCGAATGCGAGCCTTCGCATAAGCCAACAGGCGCGCTGGCCGCGCCGCGATGCGCGCCGCCAGCGCGTCCACTTCGGCCTGCATGTTTTCCTCAGGCACGCAGCGGTGCGCCAGGCCCAGGCGCAAGGCGTCTTCGCCCGACATCGCAGCG
>JANMVM010000406.1:0-2030 GCA_031392695.1 Rubrivivax sp. | reverse complement strand
GGACCGGGCGGCTGCTGGGGCACCCAGACGTGGTGCTCGACCCCGCCGCGCTGGCGGGGCGCTACCTCCACGCCGCGGTCCCGCGCCAGCTGCAGCATGCGATCGTTCTCGTGCAGCACGGTGCCCACCAGGCGCGCGGTGCCGCGCGCGCGGAAGTGGGTGATGAGCTTGCGCATCAATCGCTCGCCGAGGCCGCCGCCCTTGAGGTCGGAGCGCACGATGATGCCGAACTCGGCCGTCTCGTTGTCGGGGTCGGCGATGGCACGCGCCACGCCCAGCGTCTCTTCGCCGCCCCCCGGCAGCGCCGCGGTGGCGATGAAAGCCATCTCGCGTTCGTAGTCGATCTGGGTCAGCCGCGCCAGCTCGCTGCGCTCGATGGTGCGGCGGCTGTAGAAGACACGCATGCGCACGTCGTGCACGTCGAGCTTTTCCAGGAAGGCCAGGTGCTGGGCTTCGTCTTCGGGGCGGATCGGCCGCAGCGTCAGCGTGCGGCCTTGCCAGTCCTGCTGCTCCGTCAGCTCCGACGGGTAGGGCAGGATCGAGAAGTGCCCGGCCCCGCCCGGCGCCGCCGCAGACACGCGCACCCGCGCGTCGAGCGCGATCACACCCTGGGCGTCGGCGAGCAGCGGGTTGATGTCGATCTCGGCCACCCGCGGCTCGGCCGCCAGCAACTCGGACACCGCCATCAAGACCTGCACCACGGCGGCCTCGTCGGCGGCCGGCACGTCGCGCCAGCCCTTGAGCAGCCGCGCCACGCGGGTGCGCGCGATCAGCGCCTGGGCCAGCGGGGCGTTGAGCGGCGGCAGCGCCAGCGCGCGGTCGGCCACGACCTCGACCGCGGTGCCGCCGTGGCCGAACAGCAGCACGGGGCCGAACAGCGGGTCGATGCTGGCGCCGATGATGAGCTCCAGCGCCTGCGGCCGGCGCACCATGCCCTGCACCGTGAAGCCGGTGACCTGGGCTTCGGGCCGCAGCCGCGCCACGCGGGCCAGGATGGCGCTGGCGGCATCGGCCACGGCGGCATCGTGCTCGAGGTCGAGCGCCACGCCACCGACGTCGCTCTTGTGCAGGATTTGCGGCGACAGCAGCTTGATGACCACCGGGTAGCCGATCTCGCGCGCCACCTGCACGGCGGCCTCGGGCGTGGCGGCGGCCACGCGCGTGCCCACCACGGGCACGCCGCAGGCCGCGAGCAGGGCCTTGGCTTCGGCCTCGCTCAGCCACTCGCGGCCGTCGGCGAGCACGGCGTCGACCTGCGCGCGCACCTGCGCCAGGTCGAGCGGCCTGCTGGCGGCGCGCAGCGGCGGCGCCTGCATCAGCTGCTCCTGGTTCTGGCGGTAGGTGACGAGGCGGCCGAAGGCACGCACCGCGTCTTCAGGGGTGCCGTAGCAGGGCACGCCGGCGGCCTGGAAAGCCTGGCGCGCCTGCAGCACTGCGGCGTCGCCCAGCCAGGCCGCCAGCGTGCGTCCGGGCGCGGCCTGCACCACGGGCAGCAGCGCGCGGGCGATCTGCTCGCTGGGCACGATGGCCGTCGGCGCATGCATGAACAGCAGCGTGCCACTCGAGGGTGCCGCGAGCAAGGTGCGCAGGGTCTGCACATAGCGCTCGGCCGGCGCGTCGCCGATGATGTCCACCGGGTTGGCGCGGCTCCAGTTGGCCGGCAGGCTGGCGTCGAGCGCCGCCAGCGTGTCCGGGCTCAGCGGCGCCAGCGTCAGGCCGGCCAATGCCGCAGCGTCGGCAGCCATGACGCCGGCGCCGCCGCCGTTGGTGACCAGCGTCAGGCGTTGCCAGTCGCTGCCGCTGGGCAGCCCGGCGCGAAATTGCGACAGCGTCTCGGCGGCGTCGAACAGCTCCTGCAGCGTATCCACGCGCAGCATGCCGGCGCGGCGGATGGCGGCGTCGTAGACCAGGTCCGATCCCGCCAGCGCCCCGGTGTGCGAAGCCGCTGCCGCCTGGCCATGCGGCGAGCGCCCGGCCTTGACGACGATGACCGGCTTGTTGCGCGCCGCAGCGCGCGCCGCCGACATGAA
>JANMVM010000357.1:0-4286 GCA_031392695.1 Rubrivivax sp. | reverse complement strand
GCCCGGCAGATCCGTGACGATCAAGCGCGGATTGGCACCTTGCGCACCGTGCTCCAAGCGCGCGATCACGCGCCGCGGTTTGTCCCAGGTGAGCGCGGCGTACTCGAACTCGCCGAACATGCGCTGCTTGGTCTTCCTGGCAGCGTACTGCTCGGCCAGCGCCAGCTCGGCGAGTTGCACCTGCTGTGCCAGGCGCGAGTGCTTCTGCAGCCCGATGATGTAGCTCAGACCCCAGTGCTCCAGGCGCTGCAGCACACGCGGGCGGCAAGAGCCCGAGTCCGCCCGCACGATGATCTTCGTCTTGGGCCAGGCGCGGCGCAGCAGCACCAGCAGCCGCTTGATCAACGCAGTGACCACGCTGGCCGGGTCCCGATCACTGGGGCGCAGAACGCATGCCAGCATGTCCTGGCCGGCGAAGACGTACAGCGGCAGATAGCAGTAATTGTCGTATCAGGCGTGGACGTGGCCGCGCTCCTGCTCGCCGTGCAGCGGCACGTGGGTGGCATCGAGGTCAAGCACCAGTTCCTTGGGTGCCTTGGCGTGGTTGGCGATGAACTGGTGCATGAGCAACCCGTGCAGCGCCGCGGCATGCTCGGACGTGGCACCGGGTCCCAGCCGGCTGAGCGTGGGCGCAGAGGCCAGCGGCTCGGCGCTACCCACGGCCGTCTCCATCACCATATCGCGGCGCAATAGGTTGTGGTCGCACACGTCGGACCAACCCAGGCACAGCCCGTAAGTGCGCAGCGCCAAGAGGTCGCGCAGCGAGTGCTGAACGCTGGCGATGCGGCGTTCATCGCCAAGGAAGAGCGCCGCACGGGCCGCTTCGCGGGTCAGACCGAGCCGCTCATCGACCTGCTTGAGCAACATCACACCGCCATCACTGACGATGTCGCCACCGTCGAATGCGGCCTGCACGACACGCCGGCCAACCCGTCCGAATGCAACGGTCTCATCGCAACCGCGCCGGCGATCCGCCACCGTCGCTGGCCATCGCGGTGGTCGACGAGCCCCATCTGATCGGCCCTTTCGCCGCCTGCCACCATCCGCAGGCGCACGCGACGCACTTTGTCCTGGCCGGCCATCTGCATCCGGCCTGCACGCTGCATGGCCGCGGGCGCGACCGCGTGCGCATGCCCTGCTTCGTGCGCGAAGGCGAGCAGGCCATCCTGCCGGCGTTCGGCGAGTTCACCGGGGGCTGGCAGGTGCAGGCCGCACCGGGCCGACGCTTCTACGGCGTCGGGGGTGATGCGGTCTGGGCGCTGCCGGCGTGAGCGCAGCATGAAGCAGACTCCCGAATCCTGTTGTGGGCTACCCGTGTCCAGTCGAGAAAGACTCGCTAACCCTCAGCCTGGATGGAGGACAGCACCAGACTGCGTGCGGTCGGTCAGGTTTGGCGGTTGAACGGAAGCCGCCGCCGGAACCTGCCATTCGTTGTCCGCCCAGGTGTCCGGCCGCTGTACATCGGATGCTGTCGCACATTGCCGATGCCGCGCGGGACAAGACCCTGGCTCATCGTGGTTGCCCCGCCGGCGTCAGCTTCCACGGGCAGCGGCTGGCAAGTCCCGACCCGAAGCAGCCCTTCCAATATTGGCCCAGCACCGATGCATGCGAATAAGTACAATGCATGCACTGAAGGCGTGACGAGGGGATGAAGATGGCCATGCTGACCGTACGCAACATCACCGACGAGGTACACCGCGCCTTGCGCGTGCGGGCCGCCCAGCGCGGCCACAGTATGGAGGCCGAGGTGCGTGACATCCTGGAGTCTGCAGTCAGCCCGCAGGGACGGGTGAAGCTCGGCTCGCTGCTGGCCGACATGGGCAGGCGGGCCAAGCTGAGTGATGAAGAATTTGCCGTCTTCGAGCAGGTGCGCAGCAAGGCCTCCGCCCGCCCGGTGAGTTTCGAATGATCCTGCTGGACACCAACGTGGTGTCGGAGCCGCTGCGTCCGGCACCCCATGCCCGTGTGACCGAATGGATCGACGCCCAGGCACTGGAGACGCTGTTCCTGTCGGCCATCACGGTGGCCGAACTGCGCGCCGGCTTGGCGCTGATGCCTGCGGGCAAGCGCCGGGCGGGCTTGCAAGAGAGTCTGGAGACGCGGGTGCTGCCGCTGTTTTCCGGCCGCGTGCTGCCCTTTGATCTGGGCTGCACCCAAGCCTATGCGGAATTGATGGCCAAGGCTCGCGCATCGGGGCTGGCCATTGCCAGCGCAGATGGCTACATCGCTGCCATTGCCGTGGCCAACGGCTTGACCGTGGCCACCCGAGACACTGTCCCCTTCGACGCGGCCGGCGCTGCGGTGATCAACCCCTGGCAGGCTTGAAGGCTCGCCGCCTCCTGTGGTCGTTGGCCTCGATGGTCCGGACAAGTTGCACCGCGCGGCGACGTCAAAGTCCTCGTGAACGATGGCATGGAACCAAAGGACGGGTCGCATGAGCCGCCCGACCGGACGGCCGCTCCTGGCCGACCGCAGTCAGTCAGGCGGACGAGACCCAAGGCCAGCTGAGCGCCACATGGCGGGCCCTGGAGCCGCAGGGTTGATCGCTCGCAACCGGCTGTTCGACCCCCGTCGATCCTCTTTCACTGAGCGCACCTGACCCTCAGGTCTGGAGGTAGGCTGCCGCCAGCGCCTGCAGGTGCGCGCGCGACGCCTCGTCCAGGTGGGGCAGCAGCAGCGCCAGTGCGTGGTAGCCGCCACGGCCCATGGCAGCGGCGGCGTTTTCCGGCTCCAGCGCATGGCGCGGGTCGCGCACGTACTCAAAGCTCAGCCAGTACGTCACCACCACCACCATGCTGGTGGCCGTCGGCGCCGCCTCGGTGCCGCTGATGCGCATGGCGCCGTTGCGCGCCAGGCCGTCGAGCAGCGCGTGCATGGCCTTGCCCTTGTTCTTGAGCACGTACTGGAAGTGGGTCTCGAGCCGGCGGTTCTTGCTCAGCAGGTCGTTCAGGTCGCGGTAGAGAAAGCGGTAGCCCCAGATCAGCTCGAACAGCATGTGGAAGAAGAGCCAGGCGTCCTCGACGTTCTCGACGCCGTCGGCGGCCTGCAGGATCTCGCCCAGTGCCTTCTCATAACGGTCGAAGAGCGTGTTGATGAGCTCGTCCTTGGCCGGGTAGTGGTAGTACAGATTGCCCGGGCTGATGCCGAGCTCGGCCGAGATCAGCGTGGTGCTGACATTGGGCTCGCCAAAGCGATTGAACAGCACCAGCGTCACCTCGAGGATGCGTTCGGCGGTGCGGCGGGGTTTCTTGAGGGTCGCCATGGGGGCGGATTCTGGCAGCGGCGGCGCAGGACTGGGCTGCCTACAATCCCGCGCCTCGACTGCCTCATGCCCATGCCCGGCCCATGCCTGCGATCCGCTTCGACAACATCACCAAGGTCTACCCTGCCGCCAGCCGTGGCGGCACGGGCGGCCTGAAGGCACTCGACGGCGTGTCTTTCGACATCGCACAGGGTGAGTTCTTCGGCCTGCTCGGGCCCAACGGCGCCGGCAAGACGACGCTGATCTCGATCCTGGCCGGCCTGTCGCGGGCCACCGGCGGCCACGCCACGGTGCTTGGCCACGACGTCGTCGGCGACTACGTGCAGGCGCGCAAATGCCTGGGCATCGTGCCGCAGGAACTGGTGTTCGACCCCTTCTTCAGCGTGCGCGAGACGCTGCGCATCCAGAGCGGCTACTTCGGCGTCAGCCACAACGACGCCTGGATCGACGAGCTGCTGGCCGAGCTCGGCCTGTCGGACAAGGCCGATGCCAACATGCGCCAGCTCAGTGGCGGCATGAAGCGCCGCGTGCTGGTGGCCCAGGCGCTGGTGCACCGGCCGCCGGTGATCGTGCTCGACGAGCCGACCGCGGGCGTCGACGTCGAACTGCGCCAGACGCTGTGGCGCTTCGTCGCGCGGCTGAACCGCGAAGGCCACACCGTGCTGCTGACGACGCACTACCTCGAAGAAGCCGAAGCGCTGTGCGGCCGCATTGCGATGCTGCAGCAGGGGCGCCTGAAGGCGCTGGACAAGACGTCGGCGTTACTGGCCGGCCGCGCCAGCACCATGCTGCGCTTCAAGACCGACGCGGCGCTGCCGCCGGCCGTGGCGGCGCAGGCGCGAGTGACCGGGCGCGTGGTGCAGGTCAAGGCCCGCGACGCGGTGGATGTCGAGGCCCTGCTGGCTGCGCTGCGCAGCGCCGGCGTGAAGGTCGAAGACCTGGAGATCGGCCGCGCCGACCTCGAAGACGTGTTCCTGGAAATCATGCAGGGCGGCGAGCCCGGGCGCGAGGGCCTGCCTGCGCA
>JANMVM010000348.1:0-16467 GCA_031392695.1 Rubrivivax sp. | reverse complement strand
ATTTCGAGTTCGGGCGCCGGGGAAAACTCGGCAGGCTTGTTCATGCCAGCTCCTCACGCGCCCAGACGTTGACGGCGCTCTCGGGCAAGGGGTCGAGCGGCCGCGTCTGGAGCCAGAAGCGGCGCAACAGGTTCTGCGCCACCTGCAGCCGGTAGCCGGCGCTGGCGCGCATGTCGCTCAGCGGCTTGAAGTCCTGCGCCAGCGCGGCCTGCGCGGCCTGCAGCGTGGCCTCGGTCCAGGGCTGGCCGAGCAGCGCGGCTTCGGCCCGCGGTGCGCGGCGCACGGTGGCCGCCAGGCCGCCCCAGGCCAGGCGCACGGCGACGATGCGATCACCGTCGCGCTCCAGGGCCAGCGCAGCGCACACCGCCGAGATGTCGCAGTCGAATCTCTTGCTGATCTTGTACACGCGCACCGCCTGCGCCGCACGCGCGCGCGGCACTTCGAGCGAGTGCACGAACTCGCCGCGCTCGAGGCGGTTCAACATGTAGTCGGTGTAGAAATCCTCGAGCGCCAGGCGGCGCACGCGCTCGCCCTGCTGCAGCACGATGCGCGCCCCGAGCGCCATCAGCACCGGCGCGCTGTCGCCGATGGGCGAACCGTTGGCGACGTTGCCGCCCATCGTGCCGGCGTGGCGGATCGGCAGCGAAGCAAAGCGCAGCCAGACGTCGCGCAGCACCGGCCACTCGGCCACCAGGGCCTGCCAGGCGTCTTCCAGGCTGGCCGCGGCGCCGATCGCGATGTGCTCGTCGCTGACCACGATGCGCTGCAGTTCGACCACTTCGTTGATCGAGATCAGCTCGCCCAGGTCGCGCAGGTCGCGCAATTGCTTGGTCACCCACAGGCCCATGTCGGTGCTGCCGGCGAGCACGCGGGCCTCGGGCCGGGCGGCGCGCAGCGCGGCAAAGTCGGCCAGCGTGCGCGGCGCGTGAAAGCCGTTCGCGGTGTGCAGCGGCGCGTCCTGCGCCAGCCTGCGCAAGGCCTGCACGACGGGCTCGCGCGCCAGCGGCGCGGCGGGGGCCAGGAACATCTGCTGCCCGGCGTCGAGGATCGGCCGGTAGCCGGTGCAGCGGCACAGATTGCCCGAGAGGTCGTCGGCCAGTTGCTGGCGCGTCGGCACGCTGCCGGCGGCCAGGTGGCGCTGATAGCAAGCCCACAGGCTCATCACGAAGCCGGGGGTGCAAAAGCCGCACTGCGAGCCGTGGCAGGCCACCAGGCTTTGCTGCACCGGGTGCAGATCGGCGCCGGGCGCGGCCAGGTCCTCGACCGTGAACAGCGCCTTGCCGTCGAGCGTGGGCAGGAACTGGATGCAGGCGTTGACGGGCTGCAACTGCAGCGCGCCGTGGGCGTCGAGTTTGCCGATGACCACCGTGCAGGCGCCGCAATCGCCCTCGCCGCAGCCTTCCTTGGTGCCGGTGCAGCGCGCGTCTTCGCGCAGCCAGTCGAGCACCGTGCGCGTGGCCGCGGCGGGCTCGGCCTCGACGACGGCACCGCGGTGCAGGAATCTGATGGGGCGGGTGTTCATGGGCTTTCGATCCTCAGCCGGGGACTTACCCGAAAGGTAGCGCCTGTCGTGCCTGCTGAAATACTTGAATTCACATAGTAGCTATGCGACCATTCGTATGGTGAAGCGACCCGAATTCGACACCATCGACCTCCATCTCATCCGGGTCTTGCACACCGTGATCCAAGAACGCAGTGTCTCGCGCGCCGCCATCAGGCTGGCCAGCACCCAGCCGGCGGTGAGCGCCCAGCTCAAGCGCCTGCGCGCGCTGACGGGCGACCCGCTGCTGGTGCGCGCCGGCCAGCAGATGCAGGCCACGGCCACCGCCTTGCAACTGCTGGACCCGGCAGCGCGCATGCTGCGGGACGCCGAACAGCTGTTCAGCCGCCAGGGCCGCCTGCTGCGCAACGGCCCCTTCGACGCCGCCGGCTCGCAGAGCCTGTTTCGCGTCGCCGCCAGCGACTACCTCGACCCCTTCTTCCTGCCGCGGCTGGTGGCCCACCTCAAGCGCACGGCGCCGGGCGTGCGGCTGGAGCTGATGCCGCTGTCGCAGGACTACGACTATCGCCGCCACCTCGCGGCCGGCGATGTCGACCTGGTCATCGGCAACTGGCTGCGCCCGCCCGAAGAGCTGCACCTGGGCCGCCTGCTCAGCGACGAGGTGGTGTGCCTGGTGGCCGAGGGCCACCCCAGCGCGGGCAAGAACTGGACGGTGCAGAAGTACCTCGACAACGAACACGTGGCGCCGATGCCGATGAGCCCGGGCGCGCTGGGCGTGATCGACGAGCACCTGCACGACGCCGGCGTGCAGCGCCACATCGTGGTGCGCGCCTCGCACTTCAGCCTCATCCCGCTGATGGTTGCCGACAGCCTGCTCGTGCTGACCACCGGGCGGCTGTTCTGCAGCCGCTACCTCGGCACGCTGCCGGTGAAGATCGTGCGCTGCCCGGTGGCCTTCCCGCCGCTGACCTACTACCAGCTCTGGCACGAGCTGACGCACGCTGCACCCGGCATGCGCTGGTTGCGCGAGCAGGTGCGCGAAGTGGCGCGCCAGCTCACCGCCCCCCGGGCTGCGGCATGAAGCTGGCGATCCGCGCCGACCTGCTGGATTTCACGGCCACGCCGTCCTGGGGCCAGCCCTCGATGCAGGGCGTGCGCTTTCGCCCCAACCACTGGCTGCTGGTGGGCGACGACGGCCGCATCGTCGGCGCGCAGGTCGAAGACCCGGGCCCCGACTGGCAGCGCGATGACCAGCGCGGCCGCCTGCTCATGCCGGGCTTCATCGACAGCCACGTCCACAGCCCGCAGCTCGATGTCATCGGCAGCTGGGGCACGGGCCTGCTCGATTGGCTCCACACCTACACTTTCCCGGCCGAGCAGCGCTATGCCGACGCCGCGCAGGCACAGGCCGGCTCGGCGCGCTTCCTCGACGCACTGCTGGCCCACGGCACCACGGCGGCGGTGGTCTTTCCCACCGTGCACAAGACCTCGGTCGAGGCGCTGTTTGGGGCCGCCGCCGAGCGCGGCATGCGCCTCGTCACCGGCAAGGTGCTGATGGATCGCCATGCACCGCCCGCCCTGTGCGACGACGTGGCCGGCGCCGAACGCGATTGCGAAGACCTCATCCAGCGTTGGCACGGCCGGGGCCGCAATGCCTACGCCGTGACGGTGCGTTTCGCCATCACCAGCAGCCCGGCACAACTGGCCATGGCCGGCGCGCTGTGCCGCCGCCACCCGGGCGTCTACCTGCAGACCCACCTCGCCGAGACCCAGCAAGAAGTGGCGCAGGTGGCCGCGCTGTTCCCCGAAGCCCGCAGCTACCTCGACGTCTACCAGCAGCACGGCCTGCTGCATGAGCGCACCGTGCTGGCGCACGGCATCTGGCTCGATGCCCAAGACCGCGCACTGCTGCGCGACACCGGCGCCCACATCGCCCACAGCCCCACCAGCAACCTGTTCCTGGGCAGCGGCCTGTTCGACTGGCAGGCCGCCATCGACAGCGGCCACGGCGTGAGCGTGGCCACCGACGTCGGCGGCGGCACGAGCCTGTCGATGCTGCGCACGCTGGCCGAGGCCTACAAGGTGCAGGCGCTGCGCGGCACTCAGCTCAACGCCTGGGTGGCGCTGCATGCGGCCACGCGCGGTGCGGCGCGGCTGCTCGGCCTGGACGGCGAGATCGGCTCGCTCGACGCCGGCACCCTGGCCGACGTGGTGGTGTGGGACTGGGCCAGCGGCGCGGTGGCCGGGCGGCGCGACGCCGTGGCCCGCGGCGCCGTGCCCGGGGTGCCGGCGCAGCCGCTGCATGCACGCGTCTTTGCCTGGCTCATGCTCGGCGACGAGCGCAATGTCGTGGCCAGCTACGTGGCCGGCACGCGGCGCCACTGGGGCAGCTCCGCATGACGCGGGCCCGCCCCGGCACCGCGACTGCGCTGGCGAAGCCTGAGCCGCGACGTCGACCGCTGACTTCAGGCGCCAGCCTCGCGCCTGCCTGCCGGGGCGGCACTGCCGCGCCCGGGCTTGCGCGCTCGCGCGCCACCGTGGGAGCCTAAGACCATGCTTCGACTCGAACTCACCGGCATCAGCAAGCAGTACCCGGCGGTGCGCGCCAACGACAAGGTCTCGCTGCGCGTCAAGCCCGGCCAGATCCATGCCGTGCTGGGTGAAAACGGCGCCGGCAAGAGCACGATGATGAAGATCATCTACGGCGCCGTGCAGCCCGACGAGGGGCAGATCGCCTGGAACGGCCAGGCCGTGAAGGTGACCAGCCCGGCCCACGCGCGCAAGCTCGGCATCAGCATGGTCTACCAGCATTTCAGCCTCTTCGACACGCTGACGGCGGCAGAGAACGTGTGGCTCGGTCTGGACAAGAGCCTGTCGCTGCCGCAGGTGGCGCAACGCATCACCGAAGTCGCGCACACCTACGGCCTGGACGTGGAACCCGAGCGCCCGGTGCACACGCTCAGCGTCGGCGAGCGCCAGCGCGTCGAGATCGTGCGCGCGCTGCTGACCGGCCCGCAGTTGCTGATCCTGGACGAGCCGACCTCGGTGCTGACGCCGCAGGCCGTCGACAAGCTCTTCCTCACGCTGCGCAAGCTGAGCGACGGTGGCTGCAGCATCCTCTACATCAGCCACAAGCTCGACGAGATCCGTGCCCTGTGCCACCACTGCACCGTGCTGCGCGGCGGCAAGGTCACGGGCGAGGTCGACCCCACGCAGGAGAGCAACGCCAGCCTGTCCAAGCTGATGATCGGCGCCGAGCCGCCGCAGTTGCAGCACCGCGCCTCGCGCGCCGGCGCGGTGGTGCTGGGCGTGCAGGGCCTCGACCTGGCCAAGCAGGACCCCTTCGGCATGGACCTGCACGGCATCAGCCTGGAGGTGCGCGCCGGTGAGATCGTCGGCGTGGCCGGTGTCTCGGGCAACGGCCAGCAGGAGCTGATGGCCGCGCTGTCGGGCGAGGACCCGCGCGCCGCACCCGGCAGCATCACGCTGAACGGCAGCGACATCGCACAGGCCAGTCCCGGCAAGCGGCGTCAACAGGGCCTGCACTTCGTGCCCGAGGAGCGCCTGGGTCGCGGCGCCGTGCCCACGCTGAGCCTGGCCGAGAACACGCTGCTGACGCGCACCGAGACGGTGTCGCGCGCGGGCTGGATCGACACCGGCCACGTCCAGCGCCTGGCTGCGGGCCTGATCGCGCGCTTCAACGTGCGCGCCGGCGGCGCCGGCGCAGCGGCCAAGAGCCTGAGCGGCGGCAACCTGCAGAAGTTCATCGTCGGCCGCGAGATCGCCGCCAACCCCAAGCTGCTCATCGTCAGCCAGCCGACCTGGGGTGTCGATGTCGGCGCGGCGGCGCAGATCCGCGGCGAACTGCTCAAGCTGCGCGACGAAGGCTGCGCGCTGCTGGTGGTGAGCGAAGAGCTCGACGAGCTGTTCGAGATCAGCGACCGGCTGATCGTCATTGCCAAGGGGCGCCTGTCACCCAGCGTGCCGACCTCGGAGGCCACCATCGAGCAGATCGGTGAATGGATGTCGGGCCTGTGGGCCGGCCGGAACGCAAGCGTCGTGGAGGCCTGACCATGCTCAAACTCGAAGCCCGCCCGCAGCCCAGCAAGCTGATGTCGATGGCCAGCCCGCTGCTGGCGCTGGCCTTCACCGTGATCATCGGTGTCCTGCTCTTCATCCTGCTCGGCAAGGACCCGCTCAAGGGCCTGGCCGTGTTCTTCGTCGAGCCGGTGAAAAACCTCTACCAGCTCAGCGAGCTGTCGGTGAAGGCCACGCCGCTGATCCTGATCGCGCTCGGCCTGGCGGTGTGCTACCGCTCCAATGTCTGGAACATCGGTGCCGAGGGGCAGTTCGTCGTCGGTGCGCTGTGCGCCGGCTGGGTCGCCATGCAGGCCGGTCCCGACACCGCCTGGCTGGGCAAGGGCATCGTGGTCTTCGTGCTGCTGGCCGGGGTGCTGGGCGGCATGTTCTGGGCCGGCATCGTGGCGTTGCTGCGCGACCGCTTCAATGCCAACGAGATCCTGGTCAGCCTGATGCTGGTCTATGTCGCCGAACTGGTGCTGTCGTACCTGGTCTACGGGCCCTGGAAAGACCCCAAGGGCTACAACTTCCCGCAGACCATCACCTTCCTGGCCGACACGCGCGTGCCCAGGCTGGTGCCCAACCTGCGCGCCCACATCGGCGTGATCATCGCGGCGGTGGCGGTGGCCGGTTTCTGGCTGTTCCTGTTCCGCACCTACCGCGGCTTTGCGCTGCAGGTCGGCGGGCTGGCGCCAGCGGCCGCGCGCTATGCCGGTTTCTCGTCGCACAGCGCGATCTGGACAGCGCTGCTGATCTCCGGCGGCATGGCCGGGCTGGCCGGCGGGCTGGAGGCCGCCGGGCCGCTGGCGCAGCTGTCGCCGCACGTGCCGGCCGGCTACGGCTTCGCCGCCATCATCGTCGCCTACGTCGGGCGGCTGCACCCGGTGGGAATCATCTTCTCGGGCATCCTGATGAGCATGTTCTACATCGGCGGCGAACTGGCGCAGTCGCGGCTGGGCCTGCCGAAATCGCTCACCGGTGTCTTCCAGGGCCTGCTGCTGTTCACGCTGCTGGCCAGCGACACGCTGATCCACTACAGGATCAGGCTCGCCCCCCGGAGCGGCCTGCGGCCGCCTCCCCCCCAGGGGGGCGCCTCCAGCGGCCCGGCAGAGCCGGTTCCGCGGCGGCCGCTCGATGCGCCACCCGCTGCGACGTCGAACATGGCGGGAGCTTGAGATGGACAGCATCGCACTCCTGCTGGCCGCCACGCTCAACGCCGGCACCGTGCTGGCCATCGCCGGCATCGGCCTCTTGATCAACGAACGCGCCGGCATCATCAACCTCGGCGCCGAGGGCACGATGCTGGTGGCCGCCATCGCCGGCTTCGCCACCGCGGTGACCACCGGCAACGACTGGCTGGCCTTCGGCGCCGGCGCGGTGGCCGGGGCGCTGATGGCCGCAGCCTTCGGCGTGCTGGTGATCTGGCTCAACACCAACCAGGTTGCGAGCGGACTGGCGCTGAGCCTGTTCGGCGCCGGCTTCTCGGCCTTCGTGGGCATCGGCTTCGTGCAGGGCAAGCTCTCGGAGCGCTCGCACTTCGACATCCCGGTGCTCGCCGACCTGCCCTTCGTCGGGCCTGCCTTCTTTCGCCAGCACCCGATGGTCTACATCGCCATCGCGCTGGTCTTCGGCACCGCCTGGTTCCTCTATCGCAGCCGCGCCGGCCTGGTGCTGCGCGCGGTGGGCGAATCGCCCGAGTCGGCCCACGCACTGGGTTACCCGGTGCGGCGCATCCGCATGGCCGCGGTGATGCTGGGCGGCGCGCTGTGCGGCGTCTCAGGCGCCTACATCTCGGTCGTCTACACGCCGCTGTGGGTCGAGGGCATGGTCGCCGGCAAGGGCTGGATCGCGCTGGCACTGACCACCTTCGCCACCTGGCGGCCGGGCCGCATCCTGCTCGGCGCCTACCTCTTCGGCGGCGTCACGATGCTGCAGTTCCACCTGCAGGGCGAAGGCGTCGAGGTACCGAGCCAGTTCCTGAGCATGCTGCCCTACGTGGCCACCATCGTCGTGCTGGTGCTGATCTCGCGCAACGCGGCCTGGATCAAGGCCAACATGCCGGCTTCGCTGGGCAAACCCTTCTTCCCCGGCTCGTGAAAGCGCATGCGCGCGCGCCATAATTTGATCTTCGTCGGCACCCACAACAGGAGTGAGATTCCATGACCCTTGCATCCAAGAGATCACTGTTCAAGCTGGCCGGCTGGTCGGCGCTGGCAGCCACCGCGGCCCTCGTCGGCTGCGGCAAGAAGGAAGAGCCTGCCAAGACCGCTGCCGCGCCAGCCGCTGCGCCGGCGTCGGCCGCCAAGCCTGAGCCGCTGAAGATCGCCTTCGCCTACGTCGGCCCGGTGGGCGACGGCGGCTGGACCTTCGCGCACGACAACGGCCGCAAGGCGGTCGAGAAGGAATTCGGCGACCGCGTGGTCACGAGCTTCGTCGAAAAGGTGCCCGAGGCGGCCGACGCCGAGCGCGTGTTCCGCGACATGATCGGCCAGGGCAGCAAGCTGGTCTTCGGCACCACGTTCGGCTACATGGAGCCGATGCTCAAGGTCGCGGCCGACAGCAAGGACGTGAAGTTCGAGCATGCCACCGGCTACAAGCAGGCCGACAACATGCGCACCTACGACAGCCGCACCTATGAAGGCGCCTACATGGCCGGCGTGGTGGCCGGCGCGATGACCAAGACCAACGTGCTGGGCGTGGTCGGGTCGATCCCGATCCCCGAGGTCATCCGCAACATCAACAGCTTCACGATGGGCGCCCAGAGCGTGAACCCGAAGATCAAGACCAAGGTGGTGTGGGTCAACGAGTGGTTCAACCCGCCCAAGGAAACCGAAGCCGCCACGGCGCTGATCAACGGCGGCGCCGACGTGCTGATGCAGAACACCGACTCGCCCGCGGTGCTCAAGACGGCGCAGGAAAAGGGCAAGCGCGCCTTCGGCTGGGACAGCGACATGACGGCCTACGGCCCCAAGGCGCACCTCGGCTCGGCGGTCATCAACTGGGGCCCGTACTACATCAAGGCCACGCGCGACGCGCTCGAAGGCAAGTGGAAGGGTGGCGAGGCCTCGTGGTGGGGCGTCAAGGAAGGCGCGATCGACTTCGTCTCGATCGCCGAGGACGTGCCCGCCGACACCAAGGCCCGCATCGACAAGATCAAGGCTGGCCTGAAGGACGGCAGCTTCGTGATCTGGAAGGGGCCGCTGATTGGCTCCGACGGCAAGGAGATCCTGGCCAAGGACGCCGTCGCCGACGACAAGTTCCTGGGCGGCGTCAACTTCTACGTCAAGGGCGTGGAGGGCAAGGTGCCAGCGGGCAAGTAGCCGCGCCAGCCGGGCAGCCTGCCGGCTGCCCACTCGCTGTGCAGACCCCCGGGGCTGCCGCACCCTGGGCAGCGAAGACCTCAACGCGCTCACCAGCGCGCAGTTCGCCGCCCTCGGCACGGCGCAGCGGGAAGTCTGCCGTCACAGGCCCGGATCCAGGCGCAGGAGATGGCGGGCGGAAGCCAGACTGTTCGGGCCCCGCGCCAGAGTCGAAGTTGCGCTCGAATGGCGTGCAGTTCGAGTGACTGGCGGTGGGCGATTGGCCATCAGCCATCAGCCATCAGCCATTGCCTCTCGCTCAGCCGCGCCCCTGCACCCCAAACAGCCAGGCTGCAGTCGAGAAGGTGGCAAAGGCCAGCACCGTGCTGAGCATGATGATGCGGGCGATGCGCCCGTTGTCGGCGCCATAGCGCTCGGCCAGCAGCGACACACTGCTGGCGCTGGGCAGCGCCGCGGCCAGTGTCAGCACCATGATCTGGAAGCTCGACAGCGGCGCGCCCAGCGCGTGCGCCGCCAAGCCCAGCAGCAGCACCAGCAGCGGGTGCACGAAGAGCTTGATCAGCGCCACCGGCACATAGTCGTGCAGCGGCGTGCGGCCGCGGGCGGGGTCGGCGTGCTGGCTGGCGCGGAACAGCACTGCGCCGATGGTGAACAGCGCCACCGGCGTGGCCGCATCGGCCAGCATGAAGACGATCGCCCCCACCGGGCCCGGCAGGGACAGGCCGGCGACCGAGAACACGGCCCCCAGTGCAATCGACCAGGGCAAGGGGTTGGACAGCGCGCCGCGCAGCGCCCGCAGCAGCGCCACCCGGGCGCCCTGCCCGGCCGCCCCATGCGCCTGCGCCAGCGCGATGCACAGCGAGCTGGTGACGAAGAGGTCGGCCAGCATCGAGCAGATCACCGGCCCGGCCGCCGCCGGCCCGAGCAGCGCCACCAGCAGTGGCACGCCCATGAAGCCGGTGTTGGGGAAGGCCGCGACCAGCGCGCCGAAGGCCGCGTCCTTGAGCTGCACGCGCTCGTTCAGGCTCACGGCCACGGTGAAGAACACGATCATCAGCGCACACACGAGGTAGACCGCCAACACCACCGGGTTGAGCAGGTCCAGGATCGGCGTCGTGCTGCCGAAGCGAAACAGCAGGCAGGGCAGCGCAAAGTACAGCACGAAGGCGTTGAGGCCCGGGATCGCGCTCTCGGGCAGCACGTGACGGCGCGCCGCCAGGTAGCCGCAGAGCACGAGCGTGAAGAAAGGGACGGTAATGGCCAGGATGGGGTGCATCGGCCCCAAGTATCGGTGCCGGGCGCGAGCCGGCGGTGCGCGGCAAGCCGCCGCCTGTCGCGCCGCGCACGGATTTCGTCGCAGTCCCGGGGCACAGGCTGCGCGGCTGCGTAAGCTCACGACTTTTCTGCCGACCCCGTGCTCGGCGAACCAGGAGCTCCATGTCCAACTCAACCCTGTCCATGATCGGCCGCGGCCTGCGCCGCGCCTGGGGCTGGCTCGACGCCACGCGTCGTGCTCTGCTCAACCTGCTGCTGTTGCTGTTGCTGGGAGCACTCGTGTGGGCGCTGGTCCGGCCCGCGGCGCCGAGCCTGAAGGCCAAGACCGCGCTCGTGCTCAACATCAAAGGCACCGTGGTCGAGCAACGCGCCGGCCTGGGCGTGCGCGAGCAGGTGCTGGGCCGGGCCCAGGGCCAGGGCAACGAGCAGACACCCCTGCGTGACGTGGTGGCCGTGCTCGACGCCGCCGCCAGGGACGACAAGATCAGCCACGCGCTGCTCATGCTCGACGACTTCGGCGGTGCCGGGCTGCCCACCCTGCGCGAAATGGCGCTGGCGGTGGAGCGCTTCAAGGCCGCCGGCAAACCCGTCTACGCCTGGGGTTCCGACTTCGAGCAACGACAGTACTTCCTGGCCGCCCATGCCAGCGAGCTGTGGCTGCACCCGATGGGCAGCGTGCTCGTCGAGGGCTACGGCCGCCACCGTACCTACTACAAGGATCTGTTCGACAAGGTGGGCATCACGGCCAACGTGATGCGCGCCGGCAAGTACAAGAACGCGGCCGAGACCTTCGCCGCCAGCGGACCTTCGGCCGAATCGCTGGAGTCCGAAGGTGCGCTGTGGGGCACGCTGTGGACGAGCTACACCGCGGCCGTCGAAAAGGCGCGCAGGCAGCCCCCCGGCAGCATCGCTGCGGCGATCGAATCGCTGCCCGCCAGCCTGGTCGCCGCCCAGGGCAACCCGGCACGCTGGGCGCTTGAGCGCAAGTGGGTGGACGGGCTGAAGACGCGCGACGAGATGCGCGCGCTGATGATCGACAAGGGCGCCAAGGACGAGGACACGTTCCGCCAAGTCGGCCTGGCCGACTACCTGTCGCGCATCAAGCCGCGCAGCGACGGCGACGCCGTGGGCGTGGTGGTGGCCCAGGGCAGCATCAGCGACGGGCGCGCGGGGCCGGGCAGCATCGGCGGCCTGTCGACCTCGGAGCTGATCCGCAAGGCGCGCGACAACGACAAGATCAAGGCCATCGTGCTGCGCGTCGATTCGCCCGGGGGCAGCGCCTTCGGATCCGAACTGGTGCGCCGCGAGCTCGAACTGACGCGCCAGGCCGGCAAGCCGGTGGTGGTGAGCATGGCCAACCTGGCGGCCTCGGGCGGCTACTGGATCAGCATGGCCGCCGACGAGGTGATCGCCGACGAAGCCAGCATCACCGGCAGCATCGGCGTGGTCGGCCTGCTGCCCACGGCGCAGGGCGCGCTGGACAAGCTGGGCGTGCACACCGGCGGCGTCACCACCACCTGGCTGGCGGGGGGCTACGACCCGCGGCGCGCGCTGGACCCGCGCTTTGCGCAGTTGGTGCAAAGCGCCATCGACGGCGTCTACCGCGACTTCACCGTCATCGTGGCCGGCGCGCGCAAGAGCACGCCCGAGAAAATCCACGAATTGGCGCAAGGCCGCGTGTGGAGCGGCAAGGACGCCCGCGCCCGCGGCCTCGTCGATCGCCTGGGCAGCTTCAACGATGCCGTGGCCGCAGCGGCCAGGCTGGGCAAGATGGCGGCCGACCCGCGCATCGTCTACGTCGAAGCGCCGCCGGGCAAGCTGCAGGTCTGGCTCCAACGCTTCGGCGTCGCCGAGGTCGACTGGGGCTCGGCGCCCAACGGCTTGCAGGCCGCGCTGCTGGCCACCGGGCTGCTGCCGCCGGTGGCGCAGACGCTGGCCCGCGATCTGGGCTGGCTGGCCGAGATCACCGATCAGCACAAGCCCTTTGCTGCCGCAGCGCACTGCCTGTGCGGGGCGCCCTGAGCCTGGTCCGCAGCGGCGGGTCATGCTGAAGCACGGCTGTCCATCTGGACAAGCCCTTGCTGGCGCGCGACCGCCTGACCTGGCGTTCATTTCTTCACGCCTGGGCGCGACCAGCGAGCACGGCTACGATGGCCGAGGCGATGCGCCGGCGCGAATCCCGGACACTCGGCCCGCAGCCGCGGCCGCGCCCGGGCCCAGCGAGGCCGGCACGCGACGCCACCGTCCACCACCGAGAGCCTGCCGATGAACCGCCCAGACCGCTTCGCTTGTGCCCTTGCGGCGCTCGTCTTCCTGGTCGCCTGCGACGGCGCCGGCTCCGATGTGCAGCTCGTCGCCAAGGCCAAGACCCTGCTCGACAAGCAGGACCTCGGCGGCGCGGTGATCCAGCTTAAGAACGCGCTCGCCAAGAACCCCAACTCGGCGCCGGCGCGCCTGCTGCTGGGCCAGGCCCTGCTCAAGGGCGGCGACCCCTTGGCCGCGCTGATCGAGTTGCGCCGGGCCCAGGAAGCCGAGGCCACCGACTCGCAGGTGATGCCCGAAATAGCGCGCGCGCTGCTGGCCTCGGGCGAGGCCTCCAAGCTCATCGCCCAGCTCGGCCAGGCGACGCTGCCGGATGCAGGCGCCAACGCCGACCTCAAGACCTCGCTGGCCACCGCCCATGCCCTGCAGGGCAACGTCGACCCGGCGCGCGTGGCGCTGGCGGCGGCGCTGCAGGCGGTGCCCGGCTACGCGCCGGCGATCGTGGTGCAGGCACGGCTGGATGCGGCCGCGGGCGACATCGACGGCGCCCTGCTCCAGCTCGACGCCGCGCTGGCCCGCGAAGCCGGCAACGAAGGCGCGGGCCTGCTCAAGGGCGAGATCCTGCTGCGCGCCAGGAACCAGCCCGCCGCTGCACTTGAGAGTTACCGCGCCGTGCGGGCGGTGCACCCGGAGTCGATCGCCGCCCACACCGCGGTCGTCAACGTGCTCATCCAGCTCAACCGGCTCGCCGAGGCGAAGACGGATTTCGAGCAGCTCAAGGCGCGCGCGCCGCGCCACCCCGACACCCAGTTCCTGCAGGCCCAGTTCGCCTTCAACGACAAGGATTTCTTGGCCAGCCGCGAGATCACCGACCGGCTGCTGGCCGCCATGCCCGACAACCTGCGCGTGCTGCTGCTGGCCGGCGCAGCCGAGTACCGGATGGCGCACTACACGCTGGCCGAAGGACTGCTCGGCCGCGCGGTCAAGGTCGCGCCCAAGCTGCCGACCGCGCGCCACCTGATGGCCCAGACCTTCCTGCGCGACGGCTTGCCCGACAAGGCGCTGGAGGTGCTGCAGCCCTTGCTCGAGACACCCGCCGCCGATGCCACCAGCCTGGCCCTGGCGGGTGAGGCCTACCTGCAGGCCGGCGACAGCCAGCGATCGGAAGCCGCCTTCCGGCGCGCCCTGAAGCTGGCACCCGAAGACGCGCGGCTGCGCACGTCGCTGGCGGTGGCGCAACTCGGCCGTGGCGACAGCGCCGCAGCGCTGACGCAGCTGCAGGCCATCGCCAGGGACGACAGTGGCACGCAAGCCGATCAGGTGCTGGTCAGCGCGCGGCTGCGGCAGAAGGATTTCCTGGGCGCGCTGCTGGCCATCGACGGCCTGGACAAGAAGCTCCCGGCGCAGGCCTTCCCGCTGACCTTGCGCGGCCAGGTGCTGGCCCAGCAAGGCGACCTGGCAGGCGCCGCGGCCAGCTTCGACAAGGCCTTGCTCAAGGAGCCGAAGCACTTTGCAGCAGTCACCGGCCTGGCGATGCTCGACTTCAATGCCGGCAAGCCCGAATTGGCGCGCCAGCGCTACCTGGCGCTGATCAAGGCCGACGCCAAGGACTTCCGGCCCCGCATGGCGCTGGCCGAGCTCGACACCCGGCTGGGGGCGCCCGACCCGGCCATCGTGGCGCTGCTGCGCGAGGCCATCAAGGCCGACCCAACGCAGGCTGAGCCGCACCTGGCCTTGATCGACCGCCTGCTGTCCAGCGGCGACGGCCAAGGCGCCCAGGTTGCGGCCCAGGACGCCACCGCGGTGCTGCCCAATGACCTGATCGTGATGGACGCGCTGGGCCGCGCCCAGCTCAGCGCCGGCGACGCCCAGCGCGCCGTGTCGACGTTCAAGAAGCTGGCCAGCCTGCAGCCGAAAAACGCGCTGCACCAGGTCCGCCTGGCCGACGCCTTCATCGCCGGCAAGGACGCGGCTGCCGCGGCGCAGGCGCTGCGCCAGGCGCTCGAGATCCAGCCCGACAACCTGATGGCGCAGCGCGGCCTGGCGCTGCTGGCGGTGGCGGACAAACGGCCGCAGGACGGCGTCGCGATCGCGCGCTCGATCCAGCAGCGCCTGCCCAAGGAGGCGGTGGGCTTTGCGCTCGAAGGCGAGCTGGCCGAGCGCGGCAAGAACTGGGGCGCAGCCGCCGCGGCCTACCGCGCCGCGCTGCAGCGCCGGGCGACGAGCGACCTGGCGATCCGGCTGCACGGCAACCTGGTCGCTGCCGGCGCCGGCGCAGAGGCCGATCGACTGGCCGCCGATTGGGCGAAGCACCACCCCCAGGATGCCGCCTTCATCTACTACCTGGGCGACCGCGCCGCGGCGGCCAGGGACTGGCCGCGGGCCGAGGCCCAGTACCGCGCCGTGTTCGCGCTGCAGCCACGCAACGGCGTGGCGCTGAACAACGTCGCCTGGCTGCTGGCCACCCAGCGCAAGCCCGGCGCGGTGGCCACGGCCGAGCAGGCCAACGCGCTGCTGCCAGAGCGCGCGCAGCTGCTGGACACGCTGGCGCTGGCTCAGGAATCAGAGAACCAGTTGCCCAAGGCCATCGAAACGATGAAGCGAGCCGTCGAACTCGACCTCAAGGACCCGATGCTGAAACTGCGCCTGGCGCGACTCTTCATCAAGCAGGGCGACAAGTCCGCTGCGCGCAAGGAGCTCGAGTCCTTGTCCAGGTTGGGCACGGGTTTCGCGGGTCAGCCCGAGGTGACGGCGCTGCTGAAGGCCTTGGGCTGAACGGGGACAGCGGCCAGACCCGGCAGCCTTGCTCCGTGGCCTTCGGCCCGACCTACTGGATCAATCCTGGCTTGCTGAACCGTCGGGCTGATGCGCGGCGACATCACCTGAGGGTTAACACTTGTCGCCGTTTCTTACATTCACCGGCATGCCAAACCGGCCGACCCCACCGCGTGGCCTGATTCATATCGACTTCCTGGCATTGGCTCGCAAATTGCTCATGCCTTCCGGCGCGCGACTCCGAAGGATCACGCTTGTTCTGCCGGGCCGCGCTGAATACAGAACCATCCACCAAAGATTCCAGGGGAACCACCACATGAAAACGTCGCGCCACGTCAAAACGGCCATCAGCCTTTGCGCATCGGGCCTCTTGCTGCTGGCAGCAGCCAGCGCGGCCCACGCCGGCTTGCTGGTGGCGCAGCATGAGCAGACCGGAGGCAGCGTCACCTCGCTGGCCGCCGCCGACGCCTTGATCGCCAGCACGACGGCGACCACCGGTGTCTACAGCGTGATCAATTTCAGCGACTTCGGATTTCGCGGTCACTTCGCCTCGGATGCGCAGTGGCTCAACAACGACGGTGGCGGGTCGGGCAGTGAGCTCAACAATACCTTTGCAGCCCACGTCACCGGTTATGTCGTGATCGCGACCGCTGGCACCTACACCTTCGGCACCAGCAACGACGACGGTCTTCGTCTCAAGATCGACGGCACCACGCTGATCAACGACAACACGCTGCACCCGACCGCTGACTTTTTCGCCACCACGTTCCTGAGCGCCGGTCTGCACGCCATCGACGTCGTGTTCTTCGAAAACACCGGCGCCGCCGACATGGAGCTGTATGCGCAGGCCGGGACGCACACCGCCTTCAACTCCGGCTTCCAGCTGCTCGGCTCGGCCAACGGCCTGCAGACGACCGTCCCGGAGCCGGCCTCGCTGGCCCTCGTCGGCCTGGCACTGGCCGGTTTGGGCTTGAGCCAGCGCCGGCGCGCGAAAACGGTCGCTTAAGGCCTGCCTTCGCCAGTCCGACAGACCCCGCTGCGGAGGGTCTTTTTCTTTGGGCCTCCGGTAGAGGCACTGAGCGCCTTCGGCCCTGTCGGCCGTGTCAATCACGCTGGGCGCCCGGCCGCGCTGCAGCAACTGCAAAGCGCGCCGCGGTGGTGAGCGCGCTGTCCGGGTCGCGCGCATCGGTCAGCACCTGCAGCCGCGCCTTCAAGACCTCGGCTTCGAGCGTGAAGCGGACATAGCCGCGCTGG
>JANMVM010000337.1:0-3023 GCA_031392695.1 Rubrivivax sp. | reverse complement strand
CCCGAGCCCGAGCGGCGCATCGACGACTACCCCTTCCGCATGAGCGGCGGCCAGAAGCAGCGCGTGATGATCGCGGTGGCGCTGGCGGCCGAGCCCGATTTTCTGATCGCCGACGAGCCGACGACGGCGCTGGACGTGACGATCCAGGCCCAGATCCTCGACCTGCTGCGCGACCTGCAGCGCGAAAAGCGCATGGGCTTGCTGCTCATCACGCACGACCTGGCGGTGGTCTCGGGCATGGCGCACCGCGTGGCCTTGATGTACGCCGGCCAGATCATCGAGGTCGCGCCGGCCGAAGAGTTCTTCCGCGCCCCCAAGCACCCGTATGCGCGCGCGCTGCTGCGCGCCTTGCCCGGCGGCGACCGCCGCGCCGGGCCCCTGGAGGCCATCGCCGGCACGGTGCCGGCGCTCAACCAGGCTTTCGTGGGCTGCAGATTCGCGCCGCGCTGTGCCGATGCCATGGCGCATTGCGCCAGCACGCTGCCGCAGCTGGATGCGGTGTCGCCGCGTCACGAGGTGCGCTGCCTGCTCTATGCGCCGGGCGCTCAGCCGCCGCTGCGCACGGCGGCGTCCGCCGCGCTGCCCACGGCGGCACCTGCGAGGCCCGCCACTCCGGGCCCAACTGCTGCCGTGCCGCTGCTGGACGTGCAGGATCTGAGCGTGCGCTTCCCCATCCGCAGTGGCATCTTGCAGCGCGTGCAGGGCCACTTCAATGCCGTCGACGGCGTGTCGTTCCAGCTGCAGGCCGGCCAGACGCTGGCGCTGGTGGGGGAGTCGGGCTGTGGCAAGACGACCACCGGCAAAGCCATCGTGCAGTTGCTGCGCCACGTCGCGGTGACCGAGGGGCGCGCGCTGCTGAGCGGCCGCAACCTGTTCGAGCTCGAAGGCGAGGATCTGCGGGCCGCGCGGCGCCAGGTGCAGATCATCTTCCAGGACCCGTTCGCCTCGCTCAACCCGCGCATGCGGGTCTATGAAATCCTCGAAGAAGGCCTGGCCGCGCTGCAGCCCGATCTCGACGCAGCACAGCGCCGTGCGCGCCTGGAGCGCCTGACCGACCAGGTCGGCCTGCGCCGCGAAGCGCTGATGCGTTATCCGCACGAATTTTCGGGCGGCCAGCGCCAGCGCATCGCCATCGCGCGCGCGCTGGCGGTGCAGCCACAGCTCATCATCTGCGACGAGCCGACCTCGGCGCTGGACGTCTCGGTGCAGGCGCAGATCCTCAACCTCTTGCGCGACTTGCAGCGCGATCTGGGCGTGAGCTACCTCTTCATCACGCACAACATCGGCGTCGTCGAGTACGTCGCCGACCACATCGTGGTCATGAAGTCCGGGCGCATCGAAGAGCAGGGCGCCTGTGGCGAAGTTCTCTCCAGGCCGCAGCGCGAATACACGCGCACGCTGCTGGCCGCCGTGCCGCGCCTGGTGACGGCCTGACGGGCACCGCTGACCGCGCATCGCGGTTCGGGCTGTTGTTGCCCGCCAACAAGCAGGCCTTGGATTTCGCTAGGTGCATGCCCTAGTCAGCGCCCCGCGATCGGGGGGTCTGTCGCGTGCGAGCCTGGCCTAAGTGCTTGATCTTGCAAGCTTCACCCACGTAACGGTGGCGCCGGGTGTACGGTGCTGCGCGGTGGCGCGACAAGCTTGGCGTTATCCGGCCTGTGTGAGGGAGTGACAACAGAGACAATCTGATTACACGTCGCAAGGACGAGCGATGCCCACGGGCACGCCTGCCTCGCCGCCGGCCATTGGCGCGAGCGACGTCTTCACTCTCAGCCTGCCTTCACCACAGGAGTTCGTCTTCCATGTTCAAGAGAACCAAAGTTTGCACCGGCGTGCTCGTCGCCCTGGGCGGCGCGCTCGGCATCGGCGCCCTGCCGGCGTTTGCACAAACCGCTGACCGGGTCGAAATCACCGGCACTCGCATCAAGTCCATCGGCTCCGGCTCCAGCAGCCCGATCACTTCGGTGGGCAAGGCCGACATCGACACCACACAGCCGGTCGCGGTCGAAGAACTGGTGCGCGGCCTGTCCGCCGCCTACCCCGCGCTCGGGCCCGGCGTCAACAATGGCTCCAACGGCACGGCACAGGTCGACCTGCGCGGCCTGGGCGCCAACCGCACGCTGGTGCTGTTCAATGGCAAGCGCTTCGTGCCGACCCGGCTCGATGGCGTCGTCGACACCAACAACGTGCCGGTCTCGCTGCTTGACCGCGTCGACATCGTCACCGGCGGCGCTTCGGCGGTGTACGGCGCTGACGCGATATCCGGCGTCGTCAACTTCGTCACCAAGCGCAACTTCACCGGCGTCGAGGCCTCCACGCTGTACAGCGTCTCCGAAAAGAACGACGCCCATCGCTACAAGAGCGACCTCACCCTCGGCGCCAACCTGGCCGACGGCCGCGGCAACGTGGCCCTGCATGTCGGCACCACCCGCACCGAGGCACTGCGCCTGGGTGACCGGGATTACTCGGGCACCGTGATCAGCTCCGCCACGGGCAACCCGGGTGGGTTTTCCGGCACCTCGGCGCCGGCGGTGTTTTCCGGCATGCCGGCGCCGATCAACGGCTCGCGCGTCATCGACGGCACCACCGGCCTGTTCCGCACCGCCGTCACAGGCGGCCCGCCGGACGGCTACAACACCAACCCGCTGAACTACTTCGAAACACCGCTGACGCGCACGCAGGCCACCGGGCTCGGGCGCTTCACCATCAACGAGTATGCCGAGGCCTACGCCGAAGTCTTCTACACGCGCAGCAACGTGACGCTGAACCTGGCGCCGTCTGGCAGCTTCGGTGTGGCGCTGAACATCCCTATCGGCAATCCGTACATCACCGACGCCGTTCGTCAGCAGTTGTGCGGCGCCTACGCCATCTCGGCCGCCAACTGCGTGGCCGGCAACGCCACCGAGTTCAAGGCCAACGTGGCGCGCCGCTTCGTCGAGGCGGGCCCGCGCATCTACCGCTACGACAACGTCGTCTCGCAGTACACGGTGGGCCTGCGTGGCAGCATCCCGCTGGCGGAGTTG
>JANMVM010000295.1:0-17657 GCA_031392695.1 Rubrivivax sp. | reverse complement strand
CTTGCCGTCGTTGGGCAGACTGCCGGGTGCGGCCAGCACCACCTCGGCGCGCAGCTTGGTCACGTCGCGCACGCTGGCGGCCACCGCAGCGGCCAGGCCCTCGGGGGCGCCGTGGACTTCCACCTTCAGCGTCATGCGGTCATTGGCCATCTCGCCTTCGACCACCAGCCGCGCGCGGCCCACGCCAGGGTGGCGCTTGACGATCTCGGCCACCTGACTCGGGTGCACGAACATGCCGCGCACCTTGGCGGTCTGGTCGGCGCGGCCCAGCCAGCCCTTGATGCGGGTGTTGGTGCGGCCGGTCGGGCAGGGGCCGGGCAGCACGGCGCTCAAGTCGCCGGTGCCCAGGCGCACCATTGGGTAGTCGGCGTTGAGCACCGTGACCACGACCTCGCCGACCTCGCCGTCGGGCAGCGGGTCACCGGTGCCGGGCCGCACGATCTCCAGCACGATGCCTTCGTCGACCACCAGCCCTTCGCGCGCTGCGGTCTCGTAGGCGATGACGCCGGCCTCGGCGGTGGCGTAGGCTTGGTAGGCGGTGATGCCGCGCGCCGCCAGCCAGTCGCGCAGCGACGGCGGAAAGGCTTCGCCACTGACCAGCGCCTTCTTCAGGCTCGGCAACGCGACGCCAGTCTCGGCCGCTTTCTCGATCAGGATGCGCAGGAAGCTGGGCGTGCCGGCATAGGCGTCGGGGCGCAAGTCGGCCATCGCCTGCAGCTGCAGCTCGGTGTTGCCCACGCCACCCGGGAAGACGGTGCAGCCCAACGCCAGCGCGCCGCTCTCCATGATCCAGGCGCCCGGGGTCAGGTGGTAGCTGAAGCTGTTGTGCACCAGGTCGCCGGCGACGAATCCGGCGGCGTGCATCGCGCGTGCGCTGCGCCAGTAGTCGGCTGCGTCGCCTTCGGGCTCGTAGATCGGGCCCGGCGACTGGTAGACGCGCTTGGCGGGGCGCAGCGCGCGCTGCGCGGTCCAGCCCAGCGCCGAGTAGCCGCCGAAGACGCTGCCGCCGCGGCGCGCCTTCTGTTGCTCGAGCAGCTCGTGCTTGCGCGTCACCGGCAGCCGGGCCAGCGCCGCGCGCGAGCGAACCTCGTCGGGCTGCACGCCGGCCAGCCGTTCGGCCAGCGCCGGCACCGCCAGCGCGGCGCGCAAGTGGCCAGGCAGGGCGGCCATCAGCGCGGCTTCGCGCCCGGCCGGGGTGCGCGCTTCCAGTGCGTCATAAGGGCGGGTGCTCATCAGATGCTTTCGTGCTCTGCACTTCGATATTCACTGAGGGGACGGCCCGGCGTGCTCGCTGGAGCACCTTCGTGCTGCGCACTCCGGTATTCGCACTTGGGACGGCCCGGCGTGCTCATGCTGCCAATCCGATTTCTCTTTGAAGTTGCTGCTTCAGCTTCGCGCCCACCAGCGCAAGCGAGCGCTGGGCGGGGGCGTCGAGGCCGGCTGCGGGACTGGCGGCACACGGCATCAGTCTTCCTGGTCCCAGCGGGCCAGGCGCTTCTTCACTTCGTCGACCAGCTTGCGCTGGTCGCTGGCGGACTTCAACGTCTGGGTGTCCCACTGTGGCGTGAGCGCCAGCTTGCGCGCCAGCCGCGCGGTGATCGTGGACGTGTCTGCAGTGAGCTCGACGACTCGCTTGCCGCGCCATTCGAAACCGTTGCCGCGCTCGGCCAGCTTCAGGTCGCGCAGGCTGCGCTCGATCTGCAGCAGCGCGTCCGCGGGTTTGAAGGGGGGCGGTGCGAAGCCGCCCAGGTCTTCATCGCTCATGCTCTACGACAACCAGCGCTTGCGGCGCTTGTAGCTCTTGCCGCCCTTGAAGCTCTTGCGAGGGTTGTCGTCTGAAGCGCCACCCATGCCCAGGTAGAACTCTTTCACGTCCTCGTTCTCGCGCAGCGCCTGGGCCTGCCCGTCCATCACGATGCGGCCGTTTTCCAGGATGTAGCCGTAGTCGGCATAGCGCAGCGCCATGTTCGTGTTCTGCTCGGCGAGCAGGAAGGTGACCTTCTCGCGTTGGTTCAGGTCCTTGACGATCTCGAACACCTCTTCGACGATCTGCGGCGCCAGTCCCATGCTGGGCTCGTCGAGCAGCACCATCTTCGGGTTGGCCATCAGTGCGCGGCCGATGGCGCACATCTGCTGCTCGCCGCCGCTGGTGTACGCCGCCTGGCTGCTGCGGCGCTCTTTGAGGCGCGGAAAGTAGTTGTAGACCTTCTCCAAGGTCGCGGCGACGGCCGCCTTGCCGTCCTTGCGCGTGTAGGCGCCGGTCATCAGGTTGTCCTCGATCGACAGGTGCGCGAAGCAGTGGCGCCCTTCCATGACCTGGATGACGCCGCGGTTGACCATCTCGCTGGTGCTGAGACCCTCGATACGCTCGCCGCGCAATTCGATGCTGCCCTTGGTGACCTCGCCACGCTCGCCCGCCAGCAGGTTGCTCACGGCGCGCAGCGTGGTCGTCTTGCCGGCGCCGTTGCCGCCCAGCAAGGCCACCACGCCACCCTCGGGCACCTGCAGGCTCACGCCCTTGAGCACCAGGATGACGTGGTTGTAGATGACCTCGATGCCGCTGACGTTGAGAAGGATGTTGGACATGGCTAGGGGGCTTCATCAAGCGAACGCCGCGGATCCGGCTATGCCGGGCCGCTGGGGTTGCCCCCTTGAGGGGGCAGCGGCGTTAGCCGCTCCGGGGGTGGGTCAGCCTTCACAGTCCTTGGCCGATCGCCGCTCCATCTTCTTTTCCGCCGCGTACTTGTCGGCCGCAGCGCGCGCCATGGGTTTCAGGATCTGCTCGTCGGCCTGCAGCCAGTCGGAGGTGAAAACCCACTTCTTGCCGTCCCAGGTGTGGATGCGTGCCCAGGCCACGCCCATGTGGTCGGCGCAGCTGGTGGACAGCGGGCGCATCACGCCGGCGAAGCCCAGCGCGTCGAGCTTCTTCTGGTCCAGCGCCAGGTTCTCGTAGCCCCAGCGCGCCTGTTCGCCCGTGAGCCACTTGCCCTTGCCGTAGCGGTCTTGCGCGCGCTTGACGCCTTCGACGCCGATCATCGCGCTCATCAGGCCGCGCATGTACAGCACGGTGCCCACTTCCTCCTTCGGCCCGGTGCCGTTGCCCTTGGCGTGCAGTTCCTTCAGTACGTCTTGCACGACCTTGGCGTTGGGCTCGGCGCCGTGCTGCAAGGCCAGCGCGTTGTAGCCCTTGGCGCCGTCGCCGATGTCCTTCACGTCGGGTTCAGCGCCGGCCCACCACACGCCGTACATCTTTTCGCGCGGGTAGCCGGTGGCCTGTGCTTCCTTCAGCGCGGTCGAGTTCATCACGCCCCAGCCCCAGAGCAGCACGTAGTCGGGCTTGTTCTGGCGAATCTGCAGCCAGGTCGCCTTCTGCTCGACACCGGGGTGCGCCACGGGCAGCAGGCTGAGCTCGAAGCCGTGCATCTTGCTGCGCTCGGTCAGCAGCGGGATCGGCTCCTTGCCGAAGCCGCTGTCGTGATACACGAGCGCGATCTTCTTGCCCTTGAGCTTGTCCAGGCCGCCTTCCTTCTTGCCCAGTTGCTGGATCAGGATGTCGGCCGCCACCCAGTAGTGACCGGCTATTGGAAAGTTCCACTTGAAGATCTGGCCGTCCTGCGACGCGCTGATGCCGTAGCCGATGGTCAGCATCGAGATCTTGTCGACGAAGGCCTTTTCCGTCAGCGCCAGCGTGATGCCGGTGGACAGCGGCTGGAACGAGGTCGCGCCGCCGAACTTGCCCTTCATGCGCTCGTAGCACTCCACGCCTTTGTCGGTGGCGTAGCCGGTCTCGCATTCTTCGTAGGCGATCTTCACGCCGTTGATGCCGCCGCGTGCATTGACGAGCTTCAGGTAGTCGGCGTAGCCGTTGGCAAAGGGCACGCCGTTGGGTGCGTAGGCGCCGGTGCGGTACACCAGGGCGGGGAAGAACTGCTCCTTGGCCTGGGCGATGGCCTCGGCCGCCAGACCGGCAACGCCGGCGGCCAGCAGCGCGCCTGCAAACAGGGTCGACTTGAACTTCATGACGGTCTCCAGGGTGTTGACGGAAAGTGCACTCTGCGGTGCGGTGGTGAAACGGAGCGAAGCTTCAGTGTGGGAAGGGCCAGAGTCGCAGTTTCTCCTTGCCGATCGCCCACAGGCGGGCCAGGCCGTGCGGTTCGACGATCAGGAAGACGACGATCAGCGCGCCGAAGATCATGTTGGCCAGGTGTGCGGCCAGCGCGGTGTCGATCGGGATGCCGAACCAGTACGGCAGGTTGTCCAGCACGATCGGCAGCACGACGATGAAGGCGGCGCCGAAGAAGCTGCCCATGATCGAACCCAGGCCGCCGATGATCACCATGAACAGCAACTGAAACGAACGGTCGATGGAAAACGCTGCCGATTCCCAGGCGCCCAGGTGCACGAAGCCCCACAGGCCACCGGCCACGCCGACGATGAAAGAGCTGACCGCAAAGGCCGTCAGCTTGGCATAGACCGGGCGGATGCCGATGACGGCGGCCGCCACGTCCATGTCGCGGATGGCCATCCATTCGCGCCCGATGTGGCCGCGCACCAGGTTCTTGGCCAGCAGCGCGAAGACGAGCACGAAGCCCAGGCAGAACAGGTACTTCTGCGCCGGTGTCTCGATGGCCAGACCGAAGACGTTGAGCCCCGACACGTTGACCGAACCCGAGGGCGAATTGTTGGTGAGCCACTTGACGCGCAGGAAGGCCCAGTCGACGAAGAATTGCGCTGCCAGCGTGGCGACCGCCAGGTACAGGCCCTTGATGCGCAGACTCGGGATGCCGAACAACACCCCCACCGCGGTGGCGAAGAAGCCGCCCAGCAACAGCGACAAGATCAGGGGCATGCCGTCGATGCGCACGTGCAGGTTGTAGGCCGCATAGGCGCCCACGGCCATGAAGGCGCCGGTGCCCAGCGAGATCTGGCCGCAGTAGCCGACGAGGATGTTCAGGCCCAGCGCCGCCAGCGCCAGGATCAGGAACGGGATCAGCACGGCGCGCATCAGGTACTCGGGCGCCAGCAGCGGCACCGCCACCAGGGCCAGGACGAGCAGCAGGCCGAGCACGACGCGGTCCTGCGTGATCGGGAAGATCTGCTGGTCGGCCTCGTAGCTGGTCTTGAACTGACCGTTTTCGCGATAGAGCATGGTCAGACCCGGTCGATGATTTTTTCGCCGAAGAGGCCCTGCGGCCTGACGAGAAGAACGAACAGCACCAGCACATAGCCGAACCAGATCTCGATGCCGCCGCCCACCATCGGGCCGATGAAGACCTCCGACAGCTTCTCGCCCACGCCCAGAATCAGGCCACCGAGGATGGCGCCGGGGATCGAGGTCAATCCGCCCAGAATCACCACCGGCAGCGCCTTCAGCGCCAGCACCGACAGCGAGAACTGCACCCCGAGCTTGCTGCCCCAGATGACCCCAGCCACCAGGGCCACGAAGCCGGCCACGCTCCAGACGATGACCCAGATGCGCGACAGCGGGATGCCGATGCTCTGCGCTGCCTGGTGGTCGTCGGCCACCGCACGCAAGGCGCGGCCGGTGGCGGTCTTCTGGAAGAAGAGACTGAGCGCGGCCACCAGTGCTGCGGCTATTGCCGCTGCATAGAGATCTTCCTTGTTGACCAGGATGCCACCGGCGAAGGTGCTCTCCATCAGGAAGATCGGGTCCTTGGGCAGGCCGACGTCGATCTTGTAGATGTCGCTGCCGAAGACCGTCTGGCCGAAGCCGTCGAGGAAGTAGCTGATGCCCAGGGTGGCCATCAAGAGCGTGATGCCTTCCTGGTTGACGAGCTTGCCCAGCACCAGGCGCTCGATGAGCCAGGCGACGGCCACCATCACCAGCATGGCGCCGGCAAAGGCCAGCACGTTGGCCAGCAGCTTGTTGTCAAAGCCCAGCAGCTTGGGCGCCCATTCTGAAAAACGCGCCATCGCCAGCGCGGCAAACAGCACCATCGCGCCTTGGGCGAAATTGAAGACACCGCTGGCCTTGAAAATGAGCACGAAGCCCAAGGCCACCAGCGAATACAGCATGCCCGTCATCAGGCCGCCGAGCAGGGTTTCGAGGAAGGCGCCCATCAGTGAGAAGTCCCCAAGTACGCGCTGATGACTTCGGGGTTGGCGCGCACGGCGGCGGGCGTGCCGTCACCGATCTTCTTGCCGTAGTCGAGCACCACCACGCGGTCGGAGATGTCCATCACCACGCTCATGTCGTGTTCGATCAGCACCACCGTCGTGCCGTACTCGTCATTGACGTCGAGGATGAAGCGGCTCATGTCCTGCTTTTCTTCCACGTTCATGCCGGCCATCGGTTCGTCCAGCAACAGCACCTGCGGCTCCATCGCCAGCGCGCGACCCAGGTCCACTCGTATTTGAAGTCCATACGGCAGGCGGCCGACGGGGGTCTTGCGGTAGGCCTGGATTTCGAGAAAGTCGATGATCTTCTCGACCGACTCGCGGTGTTCGCTTTCTTCGCGTTCGGCGCTACTGAACCACGGGTTGCGGAAGGCTTGTTGAAAGAGGTTGGTCTTCATGCGCAGGTTGCGCCCGCTCATGATGTTGTCGATGACGCTCATGCCCTTGAAGAGCGCCAGGTTCTGGAACGTGCGCGCCAAGCCCATCTCGGCTGTCTTTCGCAACCTCAGGCGGCTGTTCATGTGGCCGAAGTCCTGGCCGCGGAAGGTGATGCTGCCTTGCTGCGGCGCATAGACGCCGTTGATGCAGTTCAGCATGCTGCTTTTTCCCGCGCCGTTCGGTCCGATGATGGCGCGCACCTCGTGCTCGCGCACGTTGAAGCTGATGTCGGTGAGCGCCTTGACGCCGCCGAAGCGCAAGGAGATGTTCTTGACCTCGAGGATCACCTCGCCGATCTTTCGTTCGCTCATCATGCCGCTCGCTTCATGGCCGGATAGGTCTTGGCATCGACGATCGGCAGCGTGGCGCTGACGCTGCCGCTGCGGCCGTCCTCGAACATGACCGCGGTTTCGATGAACTGCTCTGGCTTGCCGCCGTACATCGCGTCGACCAGCACCTGGTACTTCTCGCTGATGGTGCCGCGCTTGACCTTGCGCGTGCGCGTCATCTCGCCGTCGTCGGCGTCGAGTTCCTTGTGCAGCACCAGGAAGCGGCTGATCTGGCTGCCGGCCAGCATGGCATCGGCGGCGAGGTCGGCATTGACCTTCTCGACGCAATCCTTCACCAGGTCCAGCACCTCCTTCTTGGCCGCCAGGTCGGTGTAGCCGGCGTAGGGCAGGTTGCGCCGTTCGGCCCAGTTGCCCACGGCTTCGAAGTCGATGTTGACGAAAGCGCAGACCTTCTCGCGCCGGTCGCCAAAGGCCACCGCTTCCTTGATGAAGGGGAAGAACTTGAGCTTGTTCTCGACGTACTTGGGCGCGAACATCGCGCCGTCCGATGTGCCGCCCATGAGCCGGCCGACGTCCTTGGCGCGGTCGATGATCTTCAGGTGGCCTCCGGCGTCCAGGAAGCCGGCGTCGCCGGTGTGGTACCAGCCGTCGGCGGTCAGCACCTCGGCGGTGGCGGCCGGGTTCTTGTAGTACTCCTTGAGCAGGCCGGGGCTCTTGACCAGGATTTCGCCGCTGCCGCTGACCTGGATCTGCACGCCGTCGATGGGCACGCCGACGGTATCGGCCTTGGCCTCGTGGTCGGGCTGCAGGCACACGAAGACAGCGGTCTCGGTCGATCCGTAGAGCTGTTTGAGGTTGACGCCGATGCTGCGGTAGAAGGTGAAGAGGTCGGGCCCGATGGCCTCGCCCGCGGTGTAGGCCACGCGCACGCGCGAAAAGCCCAGCGTGTTGCGCAACGGGCCGAAGATCAGCAGATTGCCCAAGGCGTAGGACAGCCGGTCGCCCAGACCCACCGGCTTGGCGGCCCCCGCCTTGCCCGCGCCAAGGCGCTCGTCGATCAGCGCCGGGCCGACACGCCGGGCGACGTTCATGAAGTGGTGGAAGGCCTTGCGCTTCAAGACGCCGGCGTCTTCCATGCGGATCATCACGCTGGTCAGCAGGCCTTCGAAGATGCGCGGCGGCGCGAAGTAGTAGGTCGGCCCGATCTCCTTCAGGTCGATCATCACCGTGGCCGCGCTCTCGGGGCAGTTGACGACGTAGCCGCAGGCCAGCCACTGCGCGTAGCTGAAGATGTTCTGGCCGATCCAGGCCAGCGGCATGTAGGCCAGGACTTCCTCTTTCTCGGTCAGCCTGTCGAAGTTCTTGCCGGCAGTGGCGCGGTCGAGCAGCGTGTGGTGGGTGTGCACCACGCCCTTGGGGTTGCCGGTGGTGCCGCTGGTGAAGAACATGGCGGCCACGTCGTGCGGCTGATTGAGGGCCACCTCGTCATCGAAGAGGCGCGCATTGGACGCGTCGTGCGCCTGGCCCGCGGCCACCAGTGCGTCCAGGCTGTCCAGGCCCGGTTCGTCGTAGTTGCGCAGGCCGCGCGGGTCGTCGAACCAGATGCGCGCCAGCGTCGGGCACTGCGCGCGCAGCTCCAGCAGCTTGTCGACCTGCTCCTGGTCTTCGACGATGGCAAAGCCGACTTCGGCGTTGTTGATCGGGAACACATACTCGGTGGCCGCCGCGTCCTGGTACAGCGGCACCGGCACGGCGCCCAGGGCCTGCGCCGCCAGCATCGTGGCGTACAGCCGCGGCCGGTTGTCGCCCACCACCACGATGTGGTCGCCGCGCTGGACGCCGGCGTGCGCGAGGCCACAGGCCAGGCGACGCACCAACAGCGCCAGTTCGGCCCAGGTCGTGGTGTGCCAGATGCCGTAGACCTTTTCACGCAGCGCTGGCGCCGTCGGGCGCTGGGCTGCGTGGTCGAGCATCAGGCGGGGAAAGGTCGACGGCACGGGCTTGTCTCCATGTGCTTTGAACACAATTCTGAGCAATACTTTGACGCCATGTTGTCGTTGCGACGACATTCGACGGGTTTACCCCGAGAGGCATTTCCCCGAGGAATTGAGCATGCCCACGCACGCTTTCCCGTCAGCTTCACGTGCCGCAGCCGTGCAGCCCTCGCGCCAGCGCAGCGCCGGGGTCGATGACCTGAAGCAGATCCACTGGCTGCCCCAGCTCGACGCGGCGCAGCGCGAGCGTGCCGTCGCCGACCTGCGCGTGGTGACGGTCGAGCCCGGTGAACTGGTGTGCCGCGTGGGTCGGCCGGTGACCTACTGGTTCGGCGTCATCGACGGGCTGCTCAAGATGAGCAACGACTCGGCCATGGGCATCCCGATCACCTTCACCGGTGTCTCGTCCGGCGGCTGGTTCGGCGAAGGCACGGTGTTGAAGAACGAGAGCTACCGCTACAACATCCAGGCCCTGCGCCAGAGTGTGGTGGCGGGCATCCCGGCCGCCACCTTTCACTGGTTGCTCGACCGCAGCATCGGATTCAACCGCTTCGTCATGAACCAGCTCAACGAGCGGCTGGGCCAGTTCATCGCCGCGCGCGAGATCGACCGCCTGAACCACCCCGACGAACGCGTCGCGCGCAGCCTGGCGGCGCTGTTCCACCCGGTGCTGTACCCGGGCGTGGGCGAGGTGCTGCGCATCACGCAGCAGGAGCTGGGCTACCTCGTCGGCCTGAGCCGGCAGCGCGTGAACGAGGCGCTCAACGCGCTGCAGGCCGCCGCCGTGATCCGGGTCGAGTACGGTGGCGTGCGTGTGCTCGACCTGGGCCGCCTGCGCAGCTACCGCGCGCAGGGCTGAGAGCGTGCATGAGGCCGCGGCCGCGGCCGTGCGCTGGCCGAGCCTCAGGCTTTGCGCCGGCGCCGCCGCGCAGCCATGCCGACACTGAACAGGCCCAGCATCATCAGCAGCACCGTCTGCGGCTCGGGCACCGGTGCCGGCACCATCGCCAGCGTCATCAGGATCGGGTCGTGGTCCGACACCTGGTCGATGAACTCGGCGTTGGCGTGCACCACGTCGTAGATCGCGCCGCCGTTGGCCAGCAGATTGGCCGACACCCACATGTGGTCCAGCGTCTGCAGATTGCCCTCGAAGGCGTAGGTGTAGCGCTCGTTCTCAGGCAGCGTGTTGCTCAGGTTGCTCAGGCCCGCGGCGGCCAGCGGCGCCAGCGAGCTGGCGAACTGGAAGTCGTTCAGGTCGCCCGTGACCACGATGTTGGCGTGCGGGTTGATGGCCAGCAGGCCGGCCACGAAGCTGCCCACCGCCTGCGCCTGGGCCAGGCGCTGGGTCTCGCTGCTGTTGACCGGTGGCTGCGCCGGCCCGTAGAGCGGCTGGTCGCCGCCCTTGCTGTTGAAATGGTTGGCGATGACGATGATCTGCTGGCCGTCGACCGTGAACTCGGTGACCAGCGGCTTGCGGCTGTTGGCGAATGCCGCGTTGCCCGGGTCGATGCGCCCGGCGCCCAGGTTGAGCACGATCTGGCCGCTGGCCGAGGCCGTCGCCGTCACCGCCTGGAGCGCGCCGCCGACGACACCGGCGAAGCTCACGCGCGAGGTGTCGTACATGAAGGCCTGGCGGATGTTGCCCCCGGGCTGGCCGCCGTCGGTGTTGTTCTGCGGTGTCACCGAGACCCAGGCGTAGCTGCGCCCGGTGGCAGTGTTGAGCGCGGTCTTCAGCGTGTCGAGCGTGACGTTGGCTGCCACCGTGCCGTCGTTGGTGGCGCCGTTGTTGTCCTGGATCTCCTGCAGCGAGATCAGGTGCGGCGCGCCCAAGGTGCCGGCAATCTGCCCGGCGATGGCCGTGAAGCGTGTTGCCGCTGCGTTGCCGCCCAGGTTTTGGACGTTGTAGCTGGCCAGCCCGAAGCGGCCCGGGGCGATCGTGACAGCCTCGCGTGCCAGCGCATTGCTGACCACCGTGGCCGGCTCGGTGAGCAGCAGCTTGTAGTTGTTGAAGGTGTAGTCGAGCACGCCGGTCACGCCCGAGAGCAGGGCGCCGCTGTTGACGCTGGGGCTGGCCGTGATGCGGTTGTCGATGATGATGCGCTGGCCGTTGAATTGCCCCGGACCAAGCACGAGGCCGCCGCGCGGCGACGTGAAAGTGCCAGCCGCGCCGGCCTGCGCCGACGCGTACAGCGCGGTCTCGCCGCTGCTGGCGTTGGTGGGGCCGCTGGCGATCGCCGAGGGCAGGCTCACGCGCATGCCTTCCATCGACTCGTAGAAGTCCATGCTGTAGAGCTGCGGCCGCAACACGTAGCCGGGCGCCGTCTCGACATTGCCCACCAGCGGCGCGATCGCCGTCGGCGGCAGCAGGCCGGCGCCGATCTGGATCGCCAACGGCAGCGCGTTGCCGCTGGACAGCAGGCTCCAGCTGCCGGCAAAGGCGCTGCTGGCGTTGATCTCGGTCAGCGTGAGGTTGGTGGCGTCGCCGCCGGGGCGGAACTCCTGCACGCGGCCGCCGACGAGCACGCTGTCGCCGACCAGCGGCTTGGTCGCGGTGCTGTTGAAGACGTAGACCGCGTCGGACGTGAGCACGTTGCCGTCACCCGCGTCCTGGATCCAGAAGCCGTTGTTGTCGCGCGCCGTGACGATGCCGGCGATGTTGCTGACCTGGGTGTTGACCAGCGGCGAGATGTGCGAGCTGCCCTGCAGCGCGCCGATGCTCTGCGCTGCGGCGCTGCCGGTGGCCAGCGGCAGGGCCAGGGCCAGGGCCAGGGCCTGGGCCTGGGCGACAACGCGGCAGACCGCGCTGATATGGGTGCGAGTGGTGCTGTTCATGAAGCGGCCCCCTTCAAGCGCGGCGGCGAGCGACGAAACCGACGGCCGCCAGGCCGCCCAGCATCAGCGCCAGCGCGCCGGGTTCGGGCACGGCGGTGACGGACAGGCTCAGGTTGTCGATGGCCAGGCCATGATCGTTGCCGGTGTCATTGCGGTCGGCCCAGCGCAGCCACAGCGTGTCGCCGGCGGCCCAGGATGCGGCCACCGCGCCGCCGCGGCCGGCCAACAGGCCAGCGCTGTTGCCGTCGACCGCGGCTGCGGTGCCGGTGTTGAGGAGCGACACCGCGTCGAAGGCCGTGCCGCCGGCGGTCCAGCCGCTGACGCTGCCGATGCTGGCACCGAAGCCGTATTCGAAGCTCAGCGACTGCGGGTTGACGTTGCCGCCGTTGCGCCACTGCTCGCTGTCGAAAGCCAGCGTGAAGCCGGCCAGCGCGGCGCCGCTGCCGTTGAAGAACGCCGCCGCGATCCAGCCGGCGATGGCGCCGCTGGCCGGCGCGCCGAAGTAGGCGGCACCCGAGGCGGCCGAGCCGAGCGCCCGCTCGCTGCTGCCGCTGCTGCCGTAGCTGCGAAAAGTGCCGGTGTTGCTGCCGCCGTTGTCGGCGGCGATGGTCGGCGCATCGGCGAGCGTGCTGATGAACAGGCTCCAGCCCGGCAGTGTGCTGTCGTTGACCCAGGGGGTGGCCGTCGTGCTGGTGCTCAGGCTGTCGAAGCTCTGGCTGTAGGAGAAGCCGGTGCTGCCGACGTTGATCGCGGCCTGCGCCGGCGCCAGAGCCAGGGCGAAGAGCGGCAGGGTGCTGGCAAACAGGGTCTTGGTCATGGCGGTCCTCATGGCAGATGGGAGCAGGGTGGATCGAAGGAGAGCGCGAATGATGCGCGACGGCTCGTGACGCCTGCGCGTGAAAGCCCGACCTGCCCGCCTGCCGTCTCCCCCTCAAGCAGGGGGGGTGAACGGCAGCAGGCCCGACTCCGCCAGAATGCAGGCCTTCGGGCGTCCAGGCGCCCAGGAGCCTGGTACGTCATGCGAATCCTTTGCCTTGCCCTCGTGCTCACCTGCGCCTTGCTGGGCAGCGCTGGCCCGGCCGCTGCCCAGCCGGCAGCGGCCCTGCCCGCCGGCATGACGCGGCTGACCTCGGTGGAAGGCATCACCGAGTACCGTCTGGCCAATGGCCTGCAGGTGCTGCTGGTGCCCGACGATTCCAAGCCCACGACCACCGTCAACGTCACCTACCGCGTCGGCAGCCGGCACGAGAACTACGGCGAGACCGGCATGGCGCACCTGCTTGAGCACATGGTGTTCAAGGGCACGCCGACGACGAAGAACGTGTGGGCCGACTTCACCAAGCGCGGCCTGCGCGCCAACGGCAGCACCTCGCTCGACCGCACCAACTACTTCGCCAGCTTTGCGGCCAACGACGACAACCTGCAGTGGTACCTGAGCTGGCAGGCCGACATCATGGTCAACAGCTTCGTCGCGCGCAGCGACCTCGACACCGAGATGACCGTGGTGCGCAACGAGTTCGAGAGCGGCGAGAACAACCCCGGCCGCTCGCTGCTGCAGAAGGTCTTCGCCACCATGTACCAGTGGCACAACTACGGCAAGAGCACGATCGGCGCGCGCACCGACATCGAAAACGTCGACATCCCGCGCCTGCAGGCCTTCTACCGCCAGTACTACCAGCCCGACAACGCCACCCTCATCGTCAGCGGCAAGTTCGACGCGCCGCAAGTGCTGGCCTGGGTCGGGCGCTATTTCGGCGTGCTGCCCAAGCCGCAGCGCGTGCTGCAGAGCGCCTACACACTGGACCCGCCGCAGGACGGCGAACGCCAGGTCATCGTGCGGCGCGTCGGCGGCGCGCCGCTGGTCTACATGACCTACCACGTGCCCCCGGGTTCGCACCCGGACTTCGCCGCCGTGCAACTGCTGGCGGGGGTGCTCGGCGACACGCCGGGCGGCCGCCTGCACAAGCGCCTGGTGGAGCGCAAGCTGGCGGCGCAGGCTTTCGCCGGCGCCTGGGCGCTGGCCGAGCCCGGGCCGCTGATCCTGGGTGCGGCGATCGCGCCGGGGCAGGATGTGGAGCTGGCTCGCAGCGCCATGGTGGCCGTCATCGACGGCCTGGCCAGCGAGCCGGTGACCGCCGAAGAGCTCGAGCGCGCCCGCCTGAGCTGGCTCAACGGCTGGGAGCAGGGCTTCAACGACCCCGAAAGCGTGGGCGTGTCGATGAGCGAAGCCGTGGCGCTGGGCGACTGGCGGTTGTATTTCCTGCAGCGCGACCTCGTGCGCAAGCTGACGCTGGCCGACATCAACCGCGTGGCTGCCGACTGGCTGCGACCGGACAACCGCACCGTGGGCTTGTTCCTGCCCACCGCCAAGCCCGAACGCGCGCCCCAGGGCGCCCGGGTGGACGTGGCGGCGCAGGTCAAGGACTACAAAGGCGACCCCAGCGCGGCGGTGGCCGAGGCCTTCGATCCCACGCCAGGCAATCTGGATGCGCGCAGCCAGCACGCGCAGATGCCCGGCACGCTCAAGCTCACGCTGCTACCCAAAGGCACGCGCGGGCGCGTCGTGCAGGCCAAGCTGGTGCTGCACTTCGGCACCGAAAAATCGCTCTTCGGTCAAGAGGCCGTGGCCAGCCTGGTGGGCAGCCTGCTCGACAAGGGCGCGGTGGGCCTGACGCGCCAGCAGGTCTCGGACGCGCTCGACCGCCTGCAGGCCGAGGTCGGCTTCAACGCTGGCGGTGACAGCCTGCAGGTCAGCATCAACACCCGGCGCGACCAGCTGCCGGCGGTGATCGAACTCGTGGGCCGGCTGCTGCGCCAGCCGGCCTTCGACGCTGGCCCGCTGGAAGAGGCGCGCCGGCAGTGGCTGACGAGCATCGAAGGCCAGCGCAAGGAGCCTGCGGCGGTTGTCGCCAACCGCCTGGCGCGCCACGGCAACCCCTACCCGCGCGGCGACCTGCGCCACGCACAGTCGTTCGAGGAAGAAGAGCAGGACGTCCTGGCGGTGACGCTGGCCCAGGTGCAGGCCTTTCACCGTCGTTTCTACAGCGCGGCGCTTGGCGAGTTCGCCGCCGTCGGCGACATGGACGCGGCGGCAGTGCGGCGGGCTCTGGAGGCGGCCTTTGGCACCTGGCGCGAGCCCGCCGGCGGAGCGCAGCCCCATGTCCGCGTCGCGCACCCGTTGGTGGCGGCGCCGCCGCAGCGCTTCGTCGAGCTCACACCCGACAAGGCCAACGCCAACCTGCTCGGCCGCCTGGCGCTGCCGATCAGCGACCGCGACCCCGACCGCGCGGCGCTGACGATGGCCAATTTCCTCTTCGGCCTGGGCGGCAGCTCCAGGTTGTGGACGCGCATCCGCGAGACCGATGGTCTGAGCTACGACGTGCGCTCGGTGTTCAACTGGAGCTCGCTCGACGACAACACCGGCTGGGAGGTCAGCGCCATCTTCGCGCCGCAGAACCAGGCCAAGGTCGAGGCGGCCTTCCAGCAAGAGCTGGCGCGCTCGCTCAAGGACGGCTTCACGCAGGCCGAACTCGACGAAGGCCGCACCGGGCTGCTCAGCCGCCGCCGCCTGCAGCGTGCGCAGGACGTGTCCGTCACCGACCAGCTCGCGGCCAACCTGCACCTCGGCCGCCGCTTCGCCTTCGAGCAAGCGGTGGACGAGGCGTTGGCCCGGCTCACGTTGGCCGAGGTCAACGTCGCCTGGCGCCAGCACATCGACCCCCAGCGCCTGGTGATGGCCTGGGGCGGCGACTTCAAGCAACCCTGAAGGCCCTGCCATGAGCGACCCCGCGCAAGATGACGCCAAGGAACGTGCCGAGCAGCGCACGCTGCTGATGCCGCGGCGCGACAAGGGCAGCGAGCTGCCGCGCGGCCACGCGGTGCAGGAGTTCGTCGTCGAGCAGGTGCTGGGCGTCGGCGGCAGCAGCATCGTCTACCTGGCGCGCGACACCAAGCTCGACCGCCGCGTGGCGGTCAAGGAATACCTGCCCGGCACGATTGCGGCCCGTGCACCGGGTGGCGACGTGGTGCCGCGGCTGCCGCGCTTCGAGCAGGCCTACAAGAAAGGGCTGGACAGCTTCATCAATGAAGCCCGCATGCTGGGCTCCTTCGACCACCCTTCGCTGGTCAAGGTGTTCCGCTTCTGGGCCGACAACGGCACCGCCTACATGGCGATGCCCTACTACGACGGCATCACGCTCAAGAAGTGGCTCGCCGACCTGGGCGCGCGGCCGAGCGAGAAATGGCTGCGCCAGCTTGGCCAGCCGCTGATGGAGGCCCTGGCCGTGCTGCACCGCCACGACTGCCTGCACCGCGACGTGGCGCCCGACAACATCCTGATGATGTACGACCGCAAGGCCGGCAACTACCTCGAGCAGGCACCGCGGCCGGTGCTGCTGGACTTCGGCGCCGCGCGCCGCGTGGTGGCCGACGCGACGCAGAACCTGACCTCGCTGCTCAAGACCGGCTACTCGCCGGTCGAACAGTACGGCGACGAAGGCGGCCTGCTGCAGGGCCCGTGGACCGATGTCTACGCGCTCAGCGCCGTGCTCTACACGGCCGCCGTGGGCCGCGCGCCCAACGCCGCCATCGCGCGCCTGGTGCGCGACGACCTGCCCAGCGCGCGCGTGGCCGGCCAGGGGCGCTACTCGCAGACCTTCCTGGCCGCCATCGACGCCGGCCTGGCGGTGCGACCCGAGCAGCGGCCGCAGACGATGGCCGATTTGCAGGCCTGGTTCGACAAGCCCGATGTGCCGGTCAAGGTCGACCGCACGGTGCCGCTGGCGGGCGCGGCGGCGGTCGACCTGGCCCTCGAGCCAGCGCCCGCGCCCACCCCCGCGCAGACGCGCTGGGCCTACGTCGCTGCAGCGGTGGCACTCGGCCTGCTGGCCTGGGTGCTGTTCGGACGCCGCTGAAGCACCGCCGACGACTCAGCTGCTAGGGATTGCTCACGCCCGCGGCGACATGGCCGGCGGGTACGTGCAGCGACGCGTTTTCGATGTGCCCGGTCTGGTCGTCGAAGAAGAAGTCGGGCTCGAATTCGCGCAGGAAGGTGCCCTTGGCCAGGCCGCCCAGGAACATCGCCTCGTCGACGTCGATCTGCCACTGCATCAGGGTGCGGATGGCGCGCTCGTGCGCCGGCGCGCTGCGCGCCGTGACCAGCGCGGTGCGCAGCCGCATGCCCGCCCCCGGGGACCGCTGCAGCCGGTGCAGGGCTTCGAGCAGCGGCTTGAAGGGGCCGGGCGCCAGCGGCGTGGCGGCGCGGTCGCGCTCGTGGCTCTGGAAGGCGTCCAGGCCCTGCGCCTGGTAGACGCGTTCGGCCTCGTCAGAGAACAGCACCGCGTCGCCGTCGAAGGCGATGCGCACCTCGCCAGGGTGGGCCGCCGAGGCGCGCGCACTGTCGGGGAACACGCGCGCCGCGGGAACACCGGCGGCCAGGGCCTGGCGCACGTCGGCCTCGTTGGTGCTCAGGAACAGATTGGCCGCCAGCGGCCGCAGGTAGCGCCAGGGTGGCTCGCCGCGCGTGAACACGCCGCGCTGCACCGACAGGCCGTAATGCTGCGCGGAGCGGAACACGCGCATGCCCGAAACCGGGTCGTTGCGCGACAGGATCACCACCTCGACGCGCGCCGGGCCGTCGCCGTTGAAGGCCAGCAGCTTGTTGACGAGCGAAAACGCCACCCCCGGGCGCGCCGGCTCCTCGACGCGCCGCAACTGCAGCTGCATGTAGGCGCGGTCGTCGTTGGCTTCGAAGACGCGGTTCTCTTCTTCGAAGTCGAAGAGGGCGCGCGAGGAGATCGCGACGACGAGTTGGCCTTCCAGGGTGGCGGGCATCGGGGTGGGCGGGCAGCGGGCAGCGGGCAGTGAGCAGTGAGCAGTGAGCAGTGAGCAGTGAGCGTCGATGGTACGGCCGCCGGGGCCTGCGATTCACGCCCCTGCCACATTCCGCGGCCACAGTCGCAGCGCT
>JANMVM010000290.1:0-6771 GCA_031392695.1 Rubrivivax sp. | reverse complement strand
GGCAAGGATGTCGCCGCGCCCAAGGCCTATGGCAACCGCAGCCACAAGGTGATCGAGGCGGCGCCGGGCCGCTACGTCAAGCAGAAGGCTTGACATGTCGCCCCCCCCCGAAGCGCCTGCGGCGCCTCCCCCCAGGGGGCGACGCCCGTGGACCGGCAAAGCTGGTGCCACGGCGTCCGCTTGGTGCTGCCACGAGAGGCCTGCAATGAACACCACCGCACTTGCCGCGCCGATGAGCGCCCGAACGCAGCCCAAGCTCGGGCGCTGGGTCGCCGTGGCCGTGGCCATTGCGCTGCTGTGCTACCTGCCGGTGCTGCTGACCGATCGTTCGATCTTCGGCGTGCGACTGTCCAACATGCAACTGCTGAACCTGGGCCTGACCCAGGTCAACCTGATGCTGATCGCGATGCTCGGCGCCCTGTCGCTGAACTACCTGACCGGCTGTGCCGGGCTGATCTCGATCGGCCACGCCGCGTTCTACGCCGTGGGTGCCATGGTGGGTGCCATCTGCGGCTCGCAGTGGGGCTGGCCTTTCCCGCTGGTGCTGGTGGCCGCGGCGCTGGCCGGCGCAGCGGCTGGGCTGTTGGCGGGCTTGCCTTCGCTGCGCGTGCGGGGCCTGTATTTCGTGCTGTCGACGTTTGCGCTGCACTACATCGTCGTCTTCCTGTTCCTGGAGTACCAGTTCAGGTTCTTCGACGTCGTCGGCGTGCCCTACAAGCCCGCTACGCTGGGCCCGGTGGCGCTGAGCACACCGATACGCTGGTACTTCTTCCTGCTGCCCCTGGTGGCGCTGGTGTACTGGGCGCTGCGCAACACGATGCGCACGCGCGAGGGCCGCGCGATGATGGCCATGCGCGACCACGAACTGGCCACCACGGCCGTGGGCGTGGACGTGCGCATCCTGCGCCTCAAGGCCTTTGCCTTCAGCTCAGCCATCGCGGCCATGGCCGGGGCGCTGTACGCCTACTACCTGACCAACGTGACGGCCGAGGCCTTCGGCATCAACTTCGCGATCCAGTTCATCGCCATGATCATCATCGGCGGCATGGGCTCGCTGGCCGGCTCGCTGGTGGGGGCAGCGGTGTGGCTGCTGTTGCCGTCGGTCATCACGGGCTTTGCCTCGCAGGCGGGCGACTCCACCGGCATCGTGCGGCTACTGCTGGTCGACCACAAGGCCCAGTTGGTGCAGGTGATCTTCGGCATGATGGTCATCCTGCTGCTGATCTTCGCGCCCGATGGCCTGGCCGGCATCGGGCGCCGCTTGCGCGCACGGTTTGCAGCCTGGCGGAGCCAGTGATGAGCAACATTCTCGAAGTCAAAGGCCTGTCGGCCGGCTATGCCCGCAAGGGGCTGGCGCTGGAGGACGTGAACCTCCAGGTGCCCAAGGGCGGCATCGTCGCATTGCTGGGGGCCAACGGCGCGGGCAAGACCACACTGATACGCGCCATCACCGGCTTGCTCGACCTGCATCACGGCCATGTCACGGCTGGCCAGGTCTTCTTCGACGGCCAGGCGGTGCTGGGCCTGCCTTCGCACCGGCTGGTGCGCCAGGGCATGGCGCTGGTGCCCGAAGGCCGGCTGATCTTCAAGCAGCTGTCGGTCGAAGAGAACCTCAACGTGGGCGCCGCGATCCTGCCTCGGGCGCAGGTGGCCGAGCGCATGGAGGCCGTCTACACGCTGTTCCCGCGCCTGCTGGAGCGGCGCAAGTCTGCGGCCGGCTGGCTGTCGGGCGGCGAGCAGCAGATGCTGGCGCTGGGCCGCGCGCTGATCTCCAAGCCGCGCCTGCTGCTCGTCGACGAGCTCTCGCTGGGCCTGGCGCCGCTGATCGTGAAAGCCATCTACCAGCAGCTGCGCGTGGTGGGGGAAACGCTGGGCACATCGATGCTCATCGTGGAGCAAAACGCCAAGCTGGCGCTGGAGTTCGCCAGCACCGCCTTCATCATCGACCGCGGCCGCATCGTGCTGTCGGGGCCGGCCGCAGAGGTGGCCGCCAGCGACGCCATGCACGAGTCGTACCTGGGCGCCAAGCGCCAGGGCGCCAGCGCAGCGGCTTGAACGAGGCGCTTGATTGAGACAAACGCGATGACCACCCCCCTGCTCGAAGTCTCTTCGCTGCTGATGCGCTTTCAAGGCATCACCGCGCTCAACGACGTGTCGTTCACGATGGCGCCAGGGTCGATCACCTCGCTCATCGGCCCCAACGGCGCCGGCAAGACGACCCTCTTCAACTGCGTGACCGGCATGTACCGGCCCACCGGTGGGAAGGTGGCCTTCGACGGTGCCGACATCACCGCCGAACCCGCGCATCAGGTGTCCAAGCACGGTATCGCGCGCACCTTCCAGAACCTGGCCTTGTTCGGCGGCCTGAACGTGCTCGACAACCTGCTCGTCGGCGCCTACCGCCAGGGCTCGTCGGGACTGCTGCAGGGCGCGCTGCTCACGCCCCGCGCGCGCGCCGAGCAGCGCGCCGCGGTGGCCGCAGCGATGGAGGTGCTGGACTTCCTGGGCATGCCCGAAACCGCCACGCTGCTGCCGGGCGAGATGTCCTACGGCAAGCAAAAGCAGGTCGAGTTCGCGCGTGCGCTGATGCAGAAGGCGCGCCTGGTGCTGCTGGACGAACCGATGGCCGGCATGAGCGCGGGCGAGAAGAGCGCGATGACGGCGCTGATCCAGCGCGCGCGGCAGCAATTCGGCATGAGCTTCCTGATCGTCGAGCACGACATCCCGGTGATCATGGACATCTCCGACAAGATCGTGGTGCTGGACTTCGGCTGCAAGATCGCCGAAGGCACGCCCGAAGCGGTGCGCTCGGATCCGGCGGTCATTGCAGCCTACCTGGGCACCGAAGCCGAGACGCCAGCCCAAGCGGCTGCGGCGTGAGGCACGCTCAATCTGGCAGGGCCGAGCGGACAAATCCCACGTAGCCCGCATCGGCAGCAGCGTCACATTCCTGCCGATAGGTGCCGATCTTGGCCACGTAGGGCATGAACACGCGCGGCTTGCCCGGCACGTTGGCACCCAGGAACCACGAATTCGCCAGCGGGAACAGCGTGCGCTCGGCCGCGGCGTTGACGTGCGCCACCCAGCGGTCTTGCGCGTCCACCTGCGCATCGATGCGGGTGTGGCCTTGCGCGCGCAGGTCGCACAGGCAGCGGCTGATCCACTCGACGTGCTGCTCGATGCCGACGATCATGTTCACCAGCACCGACGGGCTGCCCGGGCCGGTGATGATGAAGAGGTTGGGGAAGCCCGCCGTCATCAGCCCCAGGTAGGTGCGCGGGCCTTGCGCCCACCGGTCGCGCAGGCGCGTGCCACCGAGCCCCTGCAGGTCGATGCGCGCCAGCGCGCCGGTCAGGGCGTCGTAACCGGTCGCGAAGACGATGGCGTCCAGCGCGTGCTCGCCCGCCGCCGTCCGGATGCCCGAGGACGTGATGCTTTCGATCGGCATCTTGCGCAGGTCCACCAGCGTCACGTTGGGCCGGTTGAAGGTGGCGTAGTAGCCGCTGTCGACGCAGATGCGCTTGGTGCCCAGCGGGTGGCCGCGCGGCGACAGCGCCTCGGCGGTGACCGGGTCGTGCACGGTGCGGCGAATCTGCTCGCGCACGAAGTCGGCGATGGTGTCGTTGCTGGCCTTGTTGACCATCAGGTCGTTGAAGGCATGCACGAAGTTGACACCGCCCTTGTTCCAGCGCGTGACGTATTCGTGCCGGCGCTCGTCATCGCTGGCCTGGACTGCAGCGCGGTCGGTGTAGTCGTAGAGCGTGCCGACCTCGCGGGCGCGGCTGCGGTGCTCGGCGTAGTGTGCTTTCCAGTCGGCCTGCGCGGCTTCGGTCAGAGGGCGGTTCCAGGCCGGGATGGTGAAGTTGGCCGTGCGTTGGAACACCGTGAGGTGTGCCGCCTGCTGCGCGATGACCGGGATCGCCTGGATGCCCGATGAGCCGGTGCCGATGACGGCCACACGCTTGCCGCCGAAGTCCACCCCTTCGTGGGGCCACTGGCCGGTGTGATGGGCCTGGCCGGCAAAGTCCGCCAGGCCCGGGATGTCGGGCGTGCGCGCCGCCGACAGCGCACCCGTGGCCATGATGCAAAAGCGCGCGCGTACGCTCTCGCCTTGTGTCGTGCCAAGCGTCCAGGCATCGGCTTCGGCGTCGAAGCGGGCGGAATCGATCGTGGTGTTGAAGCGGATGTCGCGCCGCAGGTCGAAGCGCTCGGCCACATGGCGGATGTAGCGCAGGATCTCGGGCTGCGCCGCGTAGCGCTCGGTCCAGACCCACTCCTGCTCCAGCTCCTTCGAGAAGGAGTACGAGTACTGCAAGCTCTCGACGTCGCAGCGCGCGCCGGGGTAGCGGTTCCAGGTCCAGACGCCGCCGACGTCGGCGGCGGTCTCGAACACCCGAACCTTGAACCCCAGCGCGCGCAGGCTGTGCAGCAGGTGCAGGCCCGCGAAGCCCGCACCGACGACGGCGACGTCGAGCACGTCTTCAGGCCGCGCGCGGCTTTTCACGCGCGATGGCGGCGTTGACGCGTGGCATCACCTGCTCGGCCATCAGCTGCATCGAGCGCCGGGTCAGTCTCTCGTCAACCCAGTCCATGCCGGCATACACGAGCTCGCCGAAGTCGCCGGTGACCTCGCGCAGCGCCAGGATCTGGTCGACCACGCGATCGACCGAGCCATGGATCACCAGCCGGTCGAGGATGTAGTCGATCGTGATCTCGGAGTCGGCCTGGTCCATGCGCTCTTTGAATACCGCCTGGGCGCCGCGCTTCTTGACCTTGGCGTACAGCTGCTCATAGTAGAAACGGTAGGGGCTGTCGGTGGCCGCTATCGCATAGCGGCGCGCAGTGGCGTCGTCATCAGCCACGAAGACGGTGCGCGCGACGCGCCAGTCGGCCGCGTCGGGCTCGAGGCCGACGTTGCGCTTGCCCTCGGCGTAATTCGTCCAGTGCGTCTTGGCCCATTGCGCCATCAGGAAGTTGGCCGACATCGGATGGAAGTCGCGCTGCCCCATCAGCACCACGCCCTTGGAAAACGGCGCCACGACGGTGCCCACGATCTCGGGCCGCGGTCGCTGCAAGGGCTTGGGCATGATGCCGATGCCAATGGCAGGGTCGTAGGTGATGCGGGTGCTGACTTTGAAGCGGTTGTCGGGCAGGTCGATGTCGTAGGGGGGTTCGCCTCCCCAGATGGCCAGGATGACGTCGATGGTCTCGCCGAAGAGCTTGTTTCGGTCCACATCCAACATGCCCAGAGCCTCGAAATCCGAGGGCAAGGCGCCGGGGCTGACGCCGAAAATGAAGCGACCTTCGGCCAGGTGGTCGAACATGGCGGCCTGCGCAGCGATCAGGGTCGGGTGCATCTGGCTCAGGTTGCAGGTGCCGGTGCCCAGCTTGATTTGCTTGGTGGCATGGATCAGCGTGGCCAGGAACATCATCGAGTTGGTGATGTTCTCTGTGGAGTCGGTGAGGTGCTCGCCGATGAACACGTCGTGAAAGCCCAACTGGTCGGCCAGGATCACCGTTTCCCGGTCCTCGCGCAGAGTCTGGGTGTGGTCGCGACCCAGCGCGTGCATGGGCATCATGAACAAGCCAAGGCGCATGGCGGTATTCCCATCTGATATTTGTTAGTATTGAAATCTACTGCTACGTATGACTCTTCGCAAGCGGATTGATTGCTCCTGCAGCGGTTCCGGCTGTGCTCTCGGTGATTACCCTAAAGAAGGCTTGACTACCGTTCGGTAGTGTTAGACACTCTCAAGTATTGCTGCTCGCACCACCGGGTGCTCAGCAGGGCGGGTTGAACGAGAGGCACGAAGTGCTTCCTTAGAGCCCGGTGCCTCGGCATCGGGCTCCTTTTCTTCCACCCGCTGCAGGCACTTCGAAGCCAGCCACCCGCGCGTTCAGGCTCGACAACCGGTCATCGATGCGAGCGACACCATGAACAGCCGACAACGGACCGTTTCATCCCCGGCGACCGTCCAGGCGACAGGCCCGGCAGCCTCGAGCATTGCCGACCTCCCCGCGCAGCGCGCCAGAGCGCAGCAGAGCGCCGCGCCCTGTACTACAACACCGGCAACGCCTTCGATGTCAAGCTGCCCGAGGTGCCAGACGCCAGCTTCATCGACGAACCGGCACGCGCTCTCGCCGCCAGCACGCCGACCAGCCTGATCCCCTGCGACCGCTCGCTTGAACTGGCCACGCCCTATGCCGCCACCACGCCACTGGTGCAGGCGCGCTGCGCCCGCATCAACGCCGGCGACAGGCTGGACACCGAATTCCAGGCCAGCGGCGTGATGCTTTACGTGATGGTGGGCAGCGGCCACAGCGAGTGCGCTGGCGAGCAGGTGCACTGAAAGGCCGGCGACGTGTTCGTGCTGCCCGGCGGGGTGCCGGCGCGGCACCAGGCGGGCGAGCAGGCCGCCGTGCTGTGGATCGTCACCAACGAGCCGCAACTGGCATTCGAGCACCTGCGCGGCCCGACGCCGGGCGACGCGCCGACCGACATCGTGCACTTCCCGGCCGACGAGATCCGGCGCCAGATCGACCTCATCTACGCCGTCGGCCGCGGCAACGACAACGCCGGCTCGGCGCTGATCTTCTCGTCCACCAAGCAAGAAGCCATCCGCAACGTGCTGCCGACGCTGACCGTGGCCATGAATTCGCTGCAGCCCGGCGTGTCGCAGCGACCGCACCGCCACAACTCCGTCGCCGTGAGCCTGGTCATCCAAGGCCAGGGCTGCCACTCGATGGTCGACGGCCGCCGCAAGGACTGGG
>JANMVM010000283.1:0-8127 GCA_031392695.1 Rubrivivax sp. | reverse complement strand
GTCGAAGGCGCGCGCGGTGCCAAGGCCAAGCAGTGGCGCCTGGTCGACGACATCGCCAAGCCCGCGGTCTTTGCCGCCAAGGTGCAGCAACGCGCGCTCGAACTGGCCGCGCACAGCGACCGCCCGGCCGAGGGCAAGGGCGTGGCTCTGACGCCGTTGCAGTGCACGATCGAAGCCAACGCGCTGCGTTACTCGCATGTCAGCGTCGAGATCGACCGCGCCAAGCGCACGGCGACGTTCACCGTGCAAGGCCCCACCGCCACCCAGCCCACCGACATCGCTGGCATCCAGGCCCAGGGCGCTGCCTGGTACCCGTTGGCGCTGGCGCGCGAGCTCGAGGACGCGATCCTGCAGCTGCGCACCAACGAGCTCGACATTGGCACCTGGCTCATCAAGACCCAGGGCGACGCCGCCACGGTGCTGGCATCCGACGCGGTGCTGGTGGCAAACCAGAATCACTGGCTGGTGCGCGAGACGATCGGCCTGCTGCGCCGCACCTTCAGCCGCCTGGATGTGTCCAGCCGCAGCCTCTTCGCGCTCATCGAGCCGGGGTCATGCTTTGCCGGCAGCCTGCTCGAGCTGGCGCTGGCCTGCGACCGCAGCTACCACCTGGCGCTGCCCGACGACGAAGCCAAGGCGCCGAAGATCACCGTGGGCGAACTCAACTTCGGCCACTTCCCGATGGTCACCGGCCAAAGCCGCCTGCAGCGCCGCTTCTATGCCGAAGCGCCCGCGATGGACGCCGTGCGCGCCCAGGCCGGTGTGGCGCTGGACGCCGACACCGCCTTCGGGCTGGGCCTGGTGACCAGCAACCCGGACGACATCGACTGGGCCGACGAGGTGCGCATCGCCGTCGAAGAGCGCGTGGCGATGAGCCCCGATGCGCTCACCGGCCTGGAAGCCAACCTGCGCTTCAACGGCCCCGAGAACATGTACACGCGCGTCTTCGGCCGCCTGACCGCGTGGCAGAACTGGATCTTCCAGCGCCCCAACGCCGTGGGCGAAAAGGGCGCGTTGAAGGTCTACGGCAAAGGCGACAAGGCCGTCTTCGACTGGAACAGAGTTTGACGACCCCCCCGGCGCGGCCTGCAAGGCACGCCAGCGGCCCAGCAAAGCCGCTTGCGCCGCGGCCACTTGATCAAGTACCCAGCACCTGGAGCAAGCAAGACATGAGCAGCATCAACTACAGCGAAAAGATCCCCAACAACATCAGCCTGAGCGATGACCGCACGCTGCAGCGCGCGCTCGAGCAGTGGCAGCCCAACTTCATCAACTGGTGGCACGACATGGGCCCCGAGGGCTCGACCGACATGGACGTCTACCTGCGCACCGCGGTCAGCGTCGACCCGCAGGGCTGGGCCCAGTTCGGGCACGTCAAGATGCGCGACTACCGCTGGGGCATCTTCCTCAACCCCGGCGACGCCAACCGCCAGATCCACTTCGGCGACCACAAGGGCGAGAAGGCCTGGACCGACGTGCCCGGCGAGCACCGCGCCAACCTGCGCCGCATCATCGTCACGCAGGGCGACACCGAACCGGCGTCGGTGGAGCAGCAGCGCCAGCTGGGCCTGACCGCGCCCAGCATGTACGACCTGCGCAACCTGTTCCAGATCAACGTCGAGGAAGGCCGCCACTTGTGGGCGATGGTCTATTTGCTCCATAAACACTTCGGCCGCGACGGCCGCGAAGAAGCCGAAGCCCTGCTCGAGCGCCGCAGCGGCGACGAGAACAACCCGCGCATCCTGGGTGCCTTCAACGAAGCCACACCCGACTGGCTGAGCTTCTTCATGTTCACCTACTTCACCGATCGCGACGGCAAGTTCCAGCTCTGCGCACTGGCCGAAAGTGCCTTCGACCCGCTGGCACGGACGACCAAGTTCATGCTGACCGAAGAAGCGCACCACATGTTCGTGGGCGAGTCGGGCATCAGCCGCATCATCCAGCGTACGGCACAAAAGATGAACGAACTCAAGACCGACGATGTCGGCGTGCTGCGCGCCGCCGGTGTGATCGATCTGCCGACGATCCAGCGCTACATCAACTTTCACTTCAGCGTCACCATCGACCTCTTCGGCGCCGACGAGAGCAGCAACGCCGCCACCTTCTACAGCAGTGGCCTGAAGGGCCGCTACGAGGAAGGCAAGCGTGTCGATGACCACGTGCTCAAGGGCCAGACCTACAAGGTTCTCGAAGCCCGCGGTGGCCAGCTCGTCGAGAAGGAAGTGCCGTTGCTCAACGCCCTCAACGAGGTGCTGCGCGACGACTACATCAAGGACAGCGCGGCCGGCGTCGAGCGCTGGAACAAGGTGCTGGAAAAGGCCGGCATCCCGACGCGTCTGAAGGTGCCGCACAAGGCCTTCCACCGCAACATCGGCGCCTTGTCGGGCGTCAAAGTGTCGCCGGACGGCCGCGTCGTCGGCGCATCCGAGTGGAAGGCCAACGTCGACCACTGGCTGCCCAGCGCCGGCGACCGCGCCTTCGTGTCCAGCCTGATGGGGCGCGTCGTCGAGCCGGGCAAGTTCGCCAACTGGATCGCGCCGCCGGTGCTGGGCATCAACCGCCAGCCGGTCGATTTCGAGTACGTTCGTTTCGGGTAATCGACCCACCCCCGTCGCGCCTGCCGGCGCTCCCGCTCAAGGGGGCCGAGCCCAGGCACGAAAGGTCCAGTGGACCTTTCGTGCCTGGTGAGGAGCCGGTCCGCAACGACCGACGTGGCCTGCAAGGCACGCCTGCGGCCCGGCAAAGCCGGCTCAGCGGCGTTCGCTTGCTGGCTCGCCTTGCCCTGTTGGCGACGGCTCGGTGCCACACTTCAGCCTCGACCCGGAGACCGCCGATGGACATGGCCGTGACTTTCATCAAGCAGCACCTGATCGACCCCGAGATCTGCATCCGCTGCAACACCTGCGAGACCATGTGCCCGGTGGGCGCGATTTCGCACGACTCACTCAACTATGTCGTCGACGCGAGCATCTGCAACTGGTGCAACGACTGCATCTCGCCCTGCCCCACTGGCAGCATCGACAACTACCGCCAGATGCCGCGTGCCAAGGCCTACAGCCTGGACGAACAGTTGGGCTGGGACACGCTGCCGGTGGAACTCAGCCGCGAGCAGTTGGCTGAACTGGCTGGCCCTGAAGCGGCAGCCGACACGGTCGAGGTGGGGCCGCCCAACGCCGCGACTGCCGTCGCCGAGCCCGGCACCGAACCCGCCTTCAGCAGCGCGCAATTCGGCGCCACGCTGCCGCCCTGGAGCGCCGCCCACGCCTACACCAACCTCTACGGCCCGAATACCCGCAACCCCGCCGGCGACAAGTACATCGCCGCGACGGTGGTGGGCAACGTGCGCGTCACCGAGGTCGGCAAGGACTACGACACCCACCACATCGTGCTCGACTTCGGCGCCATGCCCTTCCCGGTGCTGGAAGGCCAGAGCATCGCCATCATCGCGCCAGGCAGCGACGCCAGTGGCCGCGCCCACCACGCGCGCCAGTACAGCATCGCCAGCCCGCGCAACGGCGAGCGGCTGGGCTACAACAACGTCTCGCTGACCATCAAGCGCGTGCTCGAGGACCACCAGGGCAAGCCGGTGCGCGGCGTGGCCAGCAACTACCTATGCGACTTGGCGGTGGGCGACAAGGTCCAGGTCATCGGCCCCTACGGCACCAGCTTCCTGATGCCCAACCACCCCAGGAGCCACATCGTGATGATCTGCACCGGCACCGGCAGCGCGCCGATGCGGGCGATGACCGAATGGCGGCGGCGCCTGCGCCAGTCCGGCAAGTTCGAGGGCGGCAAGTTGATGCTGTTCTTCGGCGCGCGCAGCAGGCAAGAGCTGCCCTACTTCGGTCCGCTGCAGGGCCTGCCCAAGGATTTCATCGACATCAACTTCGCCTTCAGCCGCACGTCCGAGCAGCCCAGGCGTTATGTGCAAGACGTGATGCGCGAACGCGCCGCCGACTTGGCCCCGCTGCTGGCCGACCCCAACGCGTACTTCTATGTCTGCGGTCTGAAGAGCATGGAAGAAGGCGTCGTGCTGGCACTGGGCGACATCGCCAAGGGCGCCGGGCTGGATTGGGAGGCCATCGGCGCCTGCCTCAAGAAACAGGGTCGACTCCATCTGGAGACCTACTGATGGCTGCTTTCAACACCCTGGCCGTGAGCCGGCGCGCGCCCGGCGTGGCGCAGATCACGATCGCCCGCCCCGCCTTCTTCAACGCCATCGGCGAGGTACTGATCGGCAAGCCGGACGCGGCTTTGCCGCAGCACCAGATCCAGCAACCCTTCGCGCAGCCCATCAGCCGCGTGCACGGCACCGACGAAACGCGCGCAGGCTTCGCCGCATTCATGGCCAACTGGCCCGCTTCATGGACTTCCCGATGAGCAACCCCACCCTGCAAGACACCACGGTCCTCGTCGTCGGCGCCGGCATCATGGGCGCCGGCATCGCGCAGGTGGCGGCGCAGGCCGGCCACCCGGTGCTGTTGCACGACGCCCGCGAAGGCGCCGCCGCTGCGGCCAAGGCCAAGCTCGCCGCCACGCTGCAAGGCCTGGTGGCCAAGGGCAAGCTGGCGGCCGACGCCGCCGAAGCGGCGCTGGCGCGCATCACGCCGGTCGCCTTGGTGACCGAAGCCACGAACGCCGGGCTGGTGGTGGAGGCCATCGTCGAGGACCTGGCCGCCAAGCGCGCGCTCTTCAAGCAGCTCGAAGCCCTCGTGCCCGCCACCTGCGTGCTGGCCACCAACACTTCGTCGATCAGCGTCACGTCCATCGCCAACGGCCTGCAGCACCCGGCGCGGCTGGTCGGCATGCACTTCTTCAACCCGGTGCCGCTGATGAAGCTCGTGGAGGTGGTCTCGGGCCTGCACACCGAAGCCGCCGTGGCCGAGGCGATCTTTGCGCTCGCCAAGGCCTGGGGCAAGGTGCCGGTGCACACCCGGAGCACACCCGGTTTCATCGTCAACCGCATCGCGCGGCCCTACTACGCCGAGACGCTGGCGCTGCTGCTCGAACAAGCCGCCACGCCGCAGGTACTGGACGCCTGCCTGCGCGGTGCGGGCTTCCGCATGGGCCCCTGCGAGTTGATGGACCTGATCGGCCACGACACCAACTTCGCGGTCACGAACTCGGTCTACGAGGCCAACTTCTACGACAAGCGATTCGTACCCAGCCTGGTGCAGCGCGAGATGGTCGACGGCGGCCTGCTCGGGCGCAAGAACGGCCGCGGCTTCTATCGCTATCCCGAAGGCGCAGCCGCGCTGCCGGTGGCCGTGCACGAGGCCCCGGCGTGTCTCACCAAGGAAGCGCGCGAAGTCACCGTGCACGGTGACGGCGCCATCGCCGATCAGTTCGAAGCCGCCGCCACGCAGGCGCTGGCGTCCCAGGGCTGGGGCCCGGCGCGGCTGCGCCACAGCGGCTGGACGGGGCTGGTGATCGACGGCGCCCATCTGATCATGAGCACGGGCCGCACCGCGGGCGAGCTGGCGGCGCAGCTGCGCACCGCCGACGTCGCCGTCTTCGATCGCGTCATCGACCTGCCCGCCGCGCCCGGCACCGCCTTGGCCTATGCGGTCGCCGACACCGCCAGCGCCGGCTGGCGCGCGCAGGCTGCGGCCTGGCTGGCGGCGCTGGGCTTCGCGCCGCTGCCGGTGGCCGACACGCCCGGGCTGGTGGCCGCGCGCACCGTGGCCATGCTCATCAACGAAGCGGCCGACGCCGTGCTGCAAGGCGTGTGCACGCCCGCAGGCGCCGACGCGGCGATGAAGCTGGGCGTGAACTACCCCGCCGGCCCGTTCGAGTGGCTGGCGCGCTGGAACGAGACCGAAGTCGTGTGCTTGATCGACGCGCTCGACACCCACTACCGCGGCGAACGCTACCGGGTCAGCCCCTGGCTGCGGAAAAGGGCAAGCAGCCCCCAAGCTCACTGACGCTCACTGACGCTCACTGACGCGTCACTGACGCTCGCTACGCCCCCCCCCGAGCGGGCCGTCCACTGACGCGCCGGCAGAGCCGGATCCGTGGCGGGAAGCTTGATGGGATACAACCTGCCTTGCAGGGCCAACCTCGCCCCGCGCATCGGAGCCACCCCCATGATCCAAGCCTTCATCTGCGACGCCATTCGCACCCCCATCGGCCGCTATGGCGGCGCGCTGTGGTCGGTGCGCCCCGACGACCTGGGCGCGCGGCCGATCAAGGCGCTGATGGCGCGCAACCCCCATGTCGACTGGGCGGCCGTCACCGACGTGATCTATGGCTGCGCCAACCAGGCGGGCGAGGACAACCGCAATGTCGCGCGCATGTCGGCCCTGCTGGCCGGCTTGCCGCAAGAGATTCCCGGCGCCACCCTCAACCGCCTGTGCGGCAGCGGCATGGATGCGGTGGGCACAGCCGCGCGCGCGATCAAGGCTGGTGAGGCGCAGCTGATGATCGCCGGCGGCGTCGAGAGCATGAGCCGCGCGCCTTTCGTCATGCCCAAGGCCGAGACCGCCTTCAGCCGCAGCAACGCGGTCTACGACACCACCATCGGCTGGCGCTTCGTCAACAAGCGCATGAAGGAACTCTACGGCGTCGACAGCATGCCGGAGACGGCCGAGAACGTGGCCGCCGACTTCAAGATCGAGCGCGTTGCGCAGGACCGCATGGCGCTGCGCAGCCAGCTCCATGCCGTGGCCGCACAGCAAGCCGGCCATCTGGCGGCCGAGATCACGCCGGTCAGCATCGCGCAGAAAAAGGGTGACGCGCTGATCGTCGACACCGACGAACACCCGCGCGCCACCAGCCTCGAAGCGCTGGCCAAGCTCAAAGGCGTGGTGCGTCCCGAAGGCAGCGTGACCGCCGGCAACGCCAGCGGCGTCAACGACGGCGCCTGCGCGCTGATCCTGGCCAGCGCCGCCGCCGCCACGCGCCACGGCCTGCAGCCGCGCGCCCGCGTCGTCGGCATGGCCACCGCCGGCCTGGCGCCGCGCATCATGGGCTTCGGCCCGGCACCGGCGACGCGCAAGGTGCTGGAGCTCACCGGCCTGGGCCTGGCGCAGATGGACGTCATCGAGCTCAACGAAGCCTTCGCCGCACAAGGCCTGGCGGTGCTGCGCGACCTGGGCCTGCCCGACGACGATCCGCGCGTCAATCGCTGGGGCGGCGCCATCGCGCTCGGACATCCTCTGGGCGCCAGCGGCGCGCGGCTGGTGACCACCGCGGTGAGCCAGTTGCACCGGCTGGGTGGGCGCTACGCGCTGTGCACGATGTGCATCGGCGTCGGCCAGGGCATTGCGCTGGTGGTCGAACGCGTCTGATCGCCTGCTGGGGCGCCGTGCCGCGGCATGCGGCATGCGGCGCGGCGGCGGGCGCGCTGGCCGTCGCAGCGTTGCAGCGCCGCAGCGTCGCAGCGTCGGCGGGGCATGCCGCCGATCCTCTGCGCCGCGCCGGGAAAACCCGAGTGGCCAACTGTAAAGCAGGCAACAGTCGTCCATCGGGCAGCGTTCCACAGTCGTGCTCCACCAACAAGAGCGAGACAACCATGACGCCTACACTCTTCCGTCGACGGTTTGCGCGCGGGGCCCTCTCGCTGCTCAGCGTGATGGCGCTGACCGGCCCCGCGTTCGCCAATGATGACGACGACGAGCGGGACGACGGCGACGGTCGGCGCGGCAGACCCGTCGCCTGCGCCGCGCTCGCCGGCAAGAACATCGAAGCAGCGCACGTGCTGGCCGCCGACACGGTGGCAGCTACCGCAACCACGCCGCAGTATTGCCGCGTGCGCGCCCTGATCGCACCGAAGCTGAATTTCGAGTTGCGCCTGCCGACGGCATGGAACCGCAAGCTGCACTACGGCGGCGGGGGTGGCTACAACGGCGCAGTTCCGCCCGTCAATCTGAACGCGCTGGGCAAGGGTTATGCGCAGGTGAGCAGCGACTCGGGCCACCAGGGCAGCGCGCTTGACGCATCGTTCGTGCAGAACGACCTGCACGCGGCGCGGCTGTTCGGCTCGGAGTCGGTGCCCACCGTGATGGCTTCGGCGCACGAGATCGTGCGCGTGCACTACGGACACCGCGCCAAGCGGGCCTACTTCGAAGGCTGCTCGAACGGCGGCCGCGAGGCCTTGATCAACGTGCAGCGCCACCCTTGGCTGTT
>JANMVM010000359.1:0-19170 GCA_031392695.1 Rubrivivax sp. | reverse complement strand
CGCGCCAGCAGGCGCAGCGCTTCGTCGTACAGGCTGGGCGCGCGCAGCGCGGTGTCGACCTGCGCCAGCAGGTCGGCGCGGTGCTGGTGCGGCTTGAGCATGGCCGCGTTCTTGTTGCCCAGGCTGAACTCGATGCAGCGGTACTGCCAGCTCTGAAAGCCGCTGCTGTTGGCCAGGAAGGGCCGGATGGCGCTGTACTCGGGCGGCGTCATGGTCGCCAGCACGTCCCAGGCATGCACCAGCTGCTCCATGATCCGGCTCACGCGCGCCAGCATCTTGAAGGCGTGATGCAGGTCGTCTTGCGCCAGGTGCGCGATGGCACCGCGCAGCTCGTGCAGCATGAGCTTCATCCACAGCTCGCTGGTCTGGTGCTGGACGATGAACAGCATCTCGTTGTGGTCGGGGCTCAGCGGGTGCTGGGCGTTGAGCACGGCGTCAAGGTGCAGGTAGTCGCCGTAGCTCATGTCGGCGCTGAAGTCGAGCTTGGCGTCGTGGTGCTCAACGCCGCCAGGGCGCGTGGGGTCGGCAGGCACTTCAGGTCACCGCCTGGCGCTGGTTGAATTCGGGCTGGCGCCACTGCGCGGCCGCCAGCACCTGCTGCAGGTGCATCGCGGCGTCCCAGGCGTCGACGAAGCGCAGATACAGCGGCGTGAAGCCGAAGCGCAGGATGTCGGGTGCGCGGAAGTCGCCGATCACGCCGCGCGCGATCAGCGCCTGCACCACCGGGTAGGCGATGTCCGGGTGCGAGAAGCACACCTGGCTGCCGCGCAGCGCGTCGTCGACCGGGGACACCAAGCTCAGTTCAGGGCAGCTCGCCAGCACCTGCTGCGCGAACAGCCGCGTCAGCGCCAGCGACTTCGCGCGCAACGCGGCCATGCCGCCCAGCGGCGCGGCGGCCAGCAGCGTGTCGACGCCGCACTCCAGCGCCGCCAGCGACAGCACCGCCGGTGTGCCGCACAGGTAGCGCGAGATGCCCGCAGCCGGCCGGTAGCCGGGCGTGAACTCGAAGGGCGCGGCGTGGCCGATCCAGCCCGCCAGCGGCTGCCAGAAGCGGTCGACATGGCGCGCGTGGACCCACACGAAGGCCGGTGCGCCGGGGCCGCCGTTGAGGTACTTGTAGCCGCAGCCGATGGCGAAGTCGGCGTCGGCGGCCTTCAGGTCCAGCGGCACTGCGCCGGCGCTGTGCGCCAGGTCCCACACCGTCAGCGCGCCGGCCTCGTGGGCCGAGCGGGTCAGCGCGGCCATGTCGTGCATGCGGCCGCTGCGGTAGTTGACATGGGTCAGCAGCAGCACCGCGGTGTCGCCGTCGAGCAGGGCCGGCAGATCGGCGGCCTCGGCGAGTTGGAGCTCGAAGCCGCGCTCACGCGCCAGCGCTTCGGCGATGTAGAGGTCGGTGGGGAAGTTGCTGCGCTCGCTGAGGATGACGCGGCGCTGCGGCGCGTCGGCGCGTGCGATGGTGAGGGCGGCGCTGAGCACCTTGAACAGGTTGACGCTGGTCGAGTCGGCCACCACCAGCTCGCCCCCGCCGGCGCCCACGAGGCCGGCGATCTTGTCGCCCACGCGCTGCGGCAGGTCCATCCAGCCGGCCTGGTTCCAGCTCGTGATGAGGCCTTGGCCCCATTCCTGCGTCACCACCTGCTGCACGCGCGCGGCGGTGCTGCGCGGCAGCACGCCGAGCGAATTGCCGTCGAGGTAGATCACGCCGGCGGGCAGGCTGAACTGCTCGCGCAGCGGCGCCAGCGCATCGGCGGCGTCCAGCGCCAGGGCATCGTCTCGGGTCATGTCAGTTCTCGCAACACCGCGCGCACCGGGGAGGCGCAGGCCGTGGTCAGTTTCAGGGGCAGGGCGATGAGCTCGTAGTCGCCTTCGGGCACATCGTCGAGCAGCAGGTTCTCCAGCACGCGCAAGCCGCGGCGGCGGATCACCTGGTGGCTGTCCAGGGTCTTGCTGCCGGCCGGGTCGATGCTGGCGCTGTCGATGCCGATCAGCAGCACGCCGAGGTCGGCCAGGCGGCTGACGGTCTCGCTGGCGTAGGCCGGCAGGGCCGCGTCGAAACGGTCGAGCGGCGCGCGGGCATAGGTACGCACCAGCACGCGCGGCGGCAGGCCTTGCACGGCGTGCTCGATGTGGCACCAGTGCACGAGCGGCCCGCAGCCGATGGCATGGATGACGCGGCAGCGGCCCAGGTAGGGCTCCAGTGACACGGCGCCGATGGCCGCGCCTTCGTCGCCGTAGTGCAGCGGGGCGTCGGCATGGGCGCCGGTGTGCGGGCTCAAGGTCAGCGTGCTGACATTCACCGCGCAGCCGGGGCCGATGCGGGCGGCCCACTGCAGCGCAAACGGGGTGTCGCCCGGGAACACCGGCGAGCCCGCGTCGACGGGCGGCGAGATGTCCCAGAGACGGGCTGGCGGTGCTGACATGGCGCGCATGATAGGCCGCAGGGGGCTGGCGGTTTCGTTCGATTGACAAGGCCTGGCGCGGCTCGAAGAATGGGCCGCATGCCCGACACCCACGCGCGCGCCGACGGCCGCAGCGCCCACCTCGACACCTTCGCGCGCGACCGCCTGCCGCCGCCGCAGGCGCTGCCGGAGTTTGTCTTCGACCTGCCCGAGCTGCAGTTCCCCGCACGACTGAACTGCGCCACCGAATTGCTCGACCGCCCGGTGCAGCAGGGCCAAGGCCAGCGCGCCTGCCTGCAAGGCGAGGGCGTGCGCTGGAACTATGCCGAGCTGCTGCTGCACGCCAACCGCATCGCCCAGGTGCTGGTCGAGGACCTGGGCCTGGTGACCGGCAACCGTGTGCTGCTGCGCGGCGCCAACTCGCCATGGCTGGCGGCCTGCTGGCTGGCCGTCGTCAAGGCCGGTGGCATCGCGGTCGGCACGATGCCGCTGCTGCGCTCGCGCGAGCTGGTGGCCATCATCGACAAGGCGCAGGTCACGCATGCGCTGTGCGACCGGCGCCTGGCCGATGAACTGGCCCTGGCGCTGCCGGCGTGCCCGACGCTGCGACAGGTGGCGCATTTCGGCGGCGAGCTTGAGGCGCGCGCCGCCGCCAAGTCCGGGGTCTTCGACAACGTCGACACCGCGGCCGCCGACATCTGCGTCATGGCCTTCACCAGCGGCACCACCGGCGTGCCCAAGGGCACGCTGCACTTCCACCGCGACGTCATGGCCGCCTGCACATGCTGGCCGCGGCACGTGCTGCGCGCGCAGCCCGACGACGTGTTCATCGGCAGCCCGCCGCTGGCCTTCACCTTCGGGCTCGGTGGCCTGCTGGCGTTTCCACTGTCGATCGGCGCCTGTGCGGTGCTGGTCGAGAAGACGACGCCCGAGGCCCTGCTGCAGGCCATCGCGCAGCACCGGGCCAGCGTGTGCTTCACCGCGCCCACGTCCTACCGCGCCATGGCCGCGCTGGTGGGCCAGCACGACCTGCGCTCGCTGCGCAAGTGCGTATCGGCCGGCGAGGCGCTGCCCGCGGCGACGCGGCAGCTGTGGCGCCAGGCCGCCGGCATCGAGATCATCGACGGCATCGGCTCGACCGAGCTGTTCCACATCTTCATCAGCGCCGACGAAGCGCAGGCCCGGCCCGGGGCCACCGGCCTGCCCGTGCCCGGCTATCGCGCCTGCGTGCTCGACGAGCAGGGCCGCGAGCTGCCGCGCGGCCAGGTCGGCCGCCTGGCCGTCAAGGGCCCCACCGGCTGCATGTACCTCGTCGACGCGCGCCAGGCGGAGTACGTGCAAGGCGGCTGGAACCTCACCGGCGACGGCTACCTCGTCGACGAGGTCGGCCAGTTCGTCTACCAGGCGCGCACCGACGACATGATCATCTCCGGCGGCTACAACATTGCCGGCCCCGAGGTCGAGTCGGCCCTGCTGCTGCACCCGGCGGTGGCCGAGTGCGGCGTCGTCGGCCTGCCCGACGAGGCGCGCGGCATGATCGTCAAGGCGGTGGTCGTGCTGCGGCCCGGGCACATCGGCAACGCGGCGCTGGCGCAGGCGCTGCAGGATTTCGTCAAGCAGACCATCGCGCCCTACAAGTACCCGCGCGAGGTCGAATTCCGCACCAGCCTGCCGCGCACCGAGACCGGCAAGCTGCAGCGCTTCAAGCTCAAGGCGGGCGGCGGATGAGCCCCGGCGCGCCGAGCGAGGAAATGCCCCCCGCCGCGCAATGCGCGGTGGTCACGTTCGCCGCCCGGCGCGTGGTGCGCTTTTCCGACTGCGACCCCGCCGGCATCGTCTTCTTCCCGCAGTACCTGGTGATGCTCAATGGCGTCGTCGAGGAGTGGTTCGATCGCGCGCTGCAGGTGCCCTACGCTGCGCTCATCGGCGAGCGCCGCACCGGCCTGCCCACGGTGCGGCTGGAAATCGACTTCACGGCCGTCAGCCGCCATGGCGACGAGCTGATCTGGAGCCTGGGCGTCGAGCGCCTGGGCCGCAGCTCACTGACGCTCGGCATCCAGGTGCATGGCGCCACGCAGCTGCGGCTGCAGGCGCGCCAGGTGCTGGTCTGCACGTCGCTGCTCACGCACCGGCCGCAGGCGCTGCCGCACGACGTGCGCGCGGCGCTCGAGGCTCAGACCGCCCTGACGCCCTTGACGCCCGCCACGGCACCGCGCCGGCCATAGGTCAGCCGCGCCCACAGCGCTTCGAGCGGCCCGCGATCGTGGCTGCGCAGCCACCACAAGCTCCACGGCACCTGCACGACCCAGAAGATGACGAGCGCCAGCAGCAGACCCATCGCCGGCCCCATCTGGCCCCACAGCCCGACGCCCCAACCGTAGAACAGCGTGATGCAGATGGCGGTCTGCATCAGGTAGTTGCTCAGCGGCATGCGCCCGGCAGCGGCCAGCGGCGCCAGGCGCTTTTGCCAGACCGGCAGCTGCGCCAGCCGCACGATGGCCAGCACGTAGAACACCATCAGCGCCAGCCGGCTAAGCCGGTAGCACAGGCCGCCCAGCATCTTGATGGCCGACGGTCCCGGCGTTCGGTTGAGCTCGAAGATGATCGTGAAGACCGCACCGCAGGCCAGACCCAGCAGCAGCGCCCACCACATCCAGCGGCGCACCTGGGGCATCAAGTCCGGGATGCGTCGTGCCCAGTCCTTGCGGCCGGCGTAGATGCCGATCAGCATGGTCATGCCGATCGTTGCGTACCCGCCGACCATGCCCAGCAGGTACCACGCCTGGGTGAACGGGTGGATCATGATGCGCGTGCTCATGGCGGCGGTCTGGGCCAGGCTACCCTGGCCATAGGCGGCGTTGCTGGCCAGGTCGAGCAGCTTGGCTTCGGCGACCTGGGCGGCCACCACCTCCGGCGTCAGGTACAGCAGGCGCAGCACGCCGGCAGCGGTGGGGAAGGCCAGGCACGCCACCATCAGCCACAGCAGGGTGCGATCACCGGCATGGCGCAGCCCGAACACCATCACCAGCCCGAGCAGAGCGTACATGTGCAGGATGTCGCCAGGCCAGAACACGAAGGCGTGGATCACCCCGAGCGCGAACAGCACCCCCAGGCGGCGCAGATACAGCGTGCTGGCGTGCAGCGGGTCCTGCTGCTGCATGCGCGTGAACTGGATCGTGAAGCCGAGGCCGAAGAGCAGGCTGAACATGCCGTTGAACTTGCCCGAGAACAGCATGTCACGCACCTGCTCGGCCAGCTGGTCGAGCGGGCCGGGCCACAGGTGCGAGCCGTCGGCCTCGGCAAACCACGACGAGCTGAAGCCCGGCATGTTCATGATCAGGATGCCCATCAGCGCAAAACCACGCAGGATGTCCAGCGTGACGATGCGTTCCGAAGGCGGCAGGGCGGATGGTGCAGTGGTGGCCAAGGTGGTGTGCTCCCCGTGTGGTGCGCCGCTGCGACGGTGACCGCGCGGCGCGGCCGATCATGCGCCGTGGGCCCGCGCTTGCACACCCCATGCTTCATCCAAATGGCCTAGACCTCCAGGGGGGGGCCGGCCGGGCCGGGCTGCCGTGGTCGTGCGTGTCGGCGCTGCTGCGCACGTCGCGACGCGCGCCGCGCAGGGCGGCCCCGGCGCGGTGGGGCCGGGCGCGGACATGGGGCTGATTTTCGCAGCCCGGGCGCAGGGCCGGCCCCCCTTGAATGCCAGCGCGGTTGAGTTAGGCTAGAAGCCCCCCGGCCGACAGGAGGCGCGCTCATGAAACCCGTGTCCCAATTGCTCAAGCAACGCGACGGCACGCTGTGGCATGTGCGGCCGCATGACTCCGTCTTTGCCGCCCTGGAGTTGCTGGCGCGCTACGAGGTGGGGGCGCTGATGGTGATGGAGGGCGGCCGTTTGGTGGGTGTGTTCTCGGAGCGTGACTACACGCGCAAGATCGCCTTGCAGGGCCGCAATTCCAAGGAAACCCGCATCGACGACATCATGACGCGCAACGTTTTCACCGTCACGCCGGACACCCGCACCCGCGCCTGCATGGCGCTGATGAGCGACAAGAAGATCCGCCACCTGCCGGTGGTGGACGGCGCCACCGTGCTGGGCATGATCTCGATCCGCGACATCATGGACGACATCATTGCCGACCATGAAAACACCATCGCGCAACTTGAGAGCTACATCCAGTCCTAGGAGCCTGTCGGGCTTGGGGATCGTCGGCTGCGAAACGGCATCAGCGGTCCACTTTTCACCGGCCTTTTGTCCCATAGCTGGGCTATGGGCCTGCAAATCCGGCAAAAACTGTCCGCGCTGGGGCCGCTTCTCGCCATCGACGCCCCAAGTCCGACAGGCTCCCAGCCATGCGGGCGCGGCTGGCCGCGCTATGCTTGCAGGCCCATGACCGACCGCCCCGGCATCGACGAAGTCATACAGCGCCAGACCCTGGAGGTCGCCCTGCGCAATTCGGCGCGCACGGTGCCGCTGCTGATGGTGGCGGTCTTGTTCATTGCCTGGCTGGGCTGGGAAGCCGGGGTCAGGATTGCCGCCGTGCTGACGTTGAGCATCGGCACCGCGGTGTCGATGTCTCGCTGGCTCATCAGCCACCGCAACATGGGGCGGGTGCTCAGCGGGGAAGCGGGGATCGCCGGCGTGGTGCGGCAACTCGAAGTCAATGCCGTGCTGGCCGGGCTGATGTGGGTCGTGGCCACCTTCTTCATCTACCCTGCGTTGCCGGGATCCACCGGCACCGTCTACGGCGTGCTGGCCTGCGGTTCGGTGGCCACGGCGGCACTTTTCATGTCGGTGGCCGGGCGCAGCTACCTGTATCTGAACCTGCTGCAGGTGGGGGCGCTGGCGATCGTCTCGCTGCTGCCCGGGCCGGCGCATTCGATCCCGCTGGCGCTGCTGACGGTGCTGTTCGGCATCACGATGCACCGCACGACGGCCGAGTTCCGCGACACCACGCTGCAGTCGCTGCGCCACAGCGCCGAGGCCGACGAAGCCAACGCCTCGCTGGTACGTGCCAAAGAAGCCGCCGAAGGCGCCAACCTGGCCAAGAGCCAGTTCCTGGCCACCATGAGTCACGAAATCCGCACGCCGATGAACGGCGTGTTGGGCGCGCTGGAGCTGATGCGCCAGACCGCACTCGATCCACGCCAGCGCCGGCTCGTCAAGACGGCCGCCGCTTCGGGCGAATCGTTGATGGACATCCTCAACGACGTGCTCGACCATTCCAAGATCGAGGCCGACAAGCTGGTGCTCAACCACAAGCCGATGTCGCTGCACTCGGTGCTCGGCGCGGCCACGGCGCTGTTCCGCGCCAACGCCGAGACGCGTGGCCTGACGCTCATGCTGCAGCTGGGCGACAGCGTGCCCGACGGCGTCGTCGGCGACGCGCCGCGCCTCAAGCAGGTGCTGCTCAACCTGCTGGGCAATGGCGTCAAATTCACCGAGAAAGGCGGCATTACGCTGAAGATCACGTGCCTGATGCGCGACGACGTTGCCGCCCGCGTGCGCTTCGAGGCCCAGGACACCGGCATCGGCATCCCGGCGCAGGCGCTGGAGACCGTGTTCCAGCCCTTCCACCAGGTCGACAGCACGCGCTCACGGCTGCGCGGCGGCACCGGTCTGGGGCTGGCGATCAGCCAGCGCATCATCGAAGCCATGGGCGGGCGCATCGAAGCCACGAGCCGCCTGGGTGTCGGCTCGGTGTTCGCGTTCACACTGTTCCTGCCGCTGGCGCCCAGCGCGCCTTTGCCGATGCCTGAATCCGACTTCGGGCGCCTCGGCCCGGCCAGCGTCATCGGCGGCATGGTGCTGCTCGTCGAAGACAACGCCGTCAATCGCATGATCGGCTCCGAGATGCTCAAGTCCTTCGGCGTCGAAGTGCTGGAAGCCGAAGACGGCGCACAGGCCTTGCGCGTGATGGAGCAGCAGCGCGTCGACCTGGTGCTGATGGACATCCAGATGCCCGTGCTCGACGGCTACGAGGCCACGCGCCAGGCGCGTCAACGCGAAGCGCGGCTGAACCTGGCGCGCGTGCCGATCGTCGCGCTCACCGCCAATGCTTTCGATGAAGACGCCGCGCTGGCGCTCGGGGCCGGCATGGATGCGCACCTGGCCAAGCCCTACTCCCGGGACCAGCTGCGCGAGCTGGTGCAGCGCTGGCTGTAGGCCCGGCGCGCGCGGCGCTGCAGCGCTGGCGTGACTCGTGAGCGCCGACAGGCTCCTAGAGCGCCAGCCGCCGCGCCTGCATCAGCAGCAGGCCCTCGAAGATCAGTGTGTCGACGGTCTCGAAGGGCAGTTCGGTGATCGGTGACAGCTTGACCGCCGCGCCGCCCGTCATCAGCAGCAGCGGCTCCGGCCCGCTGCGCGCCTGCAGCCGCCGCACCTGGCGCTCGATGGCACCGGCAATGGCGTTGGAGCCGCCGCTCATGAGCGCGTCGCTGGTGTTGGTGGGGAAGTCGACGACTTCGCCGGTGGGCACCTTCAGGCCCGCGGTGCCCTGCTCCAGCGCGCGCAGCATGAGGCCGAAGCCGGGCAGGATGAGGCCGCCGATGAAGCGCCCCTGCGCGTCCAGCGCGTCCACCGTGACCGCGGTGCCGACCATCACCACCAGCGCCGGCCGCGCGGGCACTCCGTGGGTTACGGCGGCCAGCACGCGTGAGCGCGCCCCGGCCAGCGCCACCCAGCGGTCGGCACCCAGTCGGCTGGGGAAGTCGTAGCCGTTGGTCAGGCCAGCTTCGTGGGCCGACGGCACCACCCAGTGCGGATCGATGTCCCAAAGCTCCATCTGCTCTTCGACGCGCCGGCGCACCGCGTCGCCGGCCACCACGCAGCCCAGCATGCTGGCGGGTTCGCGCAGGGCCTTCCAATCCTGCTCGGCCAGATCGTCGATGGTCTCCAGGAACGCGGCGCCCTGTTCCAGAAGCACCGCCCCCGGGTGGGGTGCGGTGTACAGCGCCCACTTCAGGCGCGTGTTGCCGATGTCGATGGCCAGGAAGGTCATGGGTGGGGCGGATCGCTGAGCAGGGGGCGCCAGCGTAGCAGCGCACGAGCCGCGTCCGCAGGCCGCGCTGCAGGGGTAAACCATAAGCGGTGCTGCGGCGCGTGTCAGCCGTGGCAAGGTCCTCCATGGCATGATCTTCAGTTGACGTTTACGTAAACGTCAGATCCCGATGTCAGTCCCCGACTTTTACCGCCCCATCACGAGCGCACCGACATGACCGACCTCTCCGCCGAGTTCAAGGCCCTGGCCGAGTACCGCCCCAAGCACAAGGTGCGCTTCGTCACCGCCGCCAGCCTGTTCGACGGCCACGACGCAGCCATCAACATCATGCGGCGCATCCTGCAGGGCATGGGTGCCGAAGTCATCCACCTCGGGCACAACCGCAGCGTCGACGAGGTGGTGACGGCGGCGCTGCAGGAAGACGTGCAGGGCATCGCCATCAGCAGCTACCAGGGCGGCCACGTCGAGTACTTCAAGTACATGGTCGACCTGCTGCGCCAGCGCGGTGGCGCGCACATCCAGGTCTTCGGCGGCGGCGGCGGCGTCATCGTGCCGGCCGAGATCCGCGCGCTGCAAGACTACGGTGTGACGCGCATCTACAGCCCCGAAGATGGCCAGCGCATGGGCCTGGCCGGCATGATCGGCGAGATGATGATGCGCGCCGACACCGACCTGTCGGTGCATGCGCCGCACGAGGTGTCGGCGCTGCAGGGCCACAGCGACGCCGCCTGGCGGGCCCTGGCTCAGGCGCTCACCGCGCTCGAGAACGGCCAGTCGACGCCGGACTTCCGGGCCGCGCTGGCCGAAGCGGCGCGGGCCAGCAGGATCCCGGTGCTCGGCATCACCGGCACCGGTGGTGCCGGCAAGAGCAGCCTGACCGATGAGCTCATCCGCCGCCTGCGCCTGGACCAGGGCGACGCGCTGCGCATCGCCGTCATCAGCATCGACCCCAGCCGGCGCAAGAGCGGCGGCGCCCTGCTCGGTGACCGCATCCGCATGAACGCCATCGCGCCGTGGAGCCAGGGCGCGCGCGTCTTCATGCGCAGCCTGGCCACGCGCGACTTCGGCAGCGAGATCAGCCAGGCCCTGCCCGACGTGCTGACGGCCTGCAAGGCCGCCGGCTTCGACCTCATCGTCGTCGAGACCTCGGGCATCGGCCAGGGCGATGCCGCGATCGTGCCGCTGGTGGACGTGCCGATGTACGTCATGACGCCCGAGTTCGGCGCCGCCAGTCAGCTCGAGAAGATCGACATGCTCGACTTCGCCGAGTTCGTGGCCATCAACAAGTTCGACCGCAAGGGCGCGGCCGATGCGCTGCGCGACGTGGCCAAGCAGGTGCAGCGCAACCGCGCAGCCTGGCAGACGCCGGCCGAGCAGATGCCGGTGTTCGGCACCATGGCCAGCCGCTTCAACGACGACGGCGCGACGGCGCTGTACCAGGCGCTGCTGCCGCGCCTGGCGGCGCTGGGGCTGGCCGTGACCGAGGGCCGCCTGCCGCGCGCGAGCACGCGCCACAGCACCCACCAGGTGCCCATCGTGCCGGGCGCGCGGGTGCGCTACCTGGCCGACATCGCCGACACCGTGCGCGGCTACAAGTTGCGCGCGCTGCAGCAGAGCCGTCTGGCGCGCGAGGTGCAGCAGCTCAAGGCCACGGCGCGCATGCTGCAGACCGACAAGCCCGAGCGCCACCGCGCCGTCGAAGCCGTCAACGACATCGCCACGCAACGCGAGGCGCAGCTCGAGACGCAGGCCCGCAAGCTGCTGGCGCAGTGGCCCGCCATGCAGAAGGCCTACGCTGGCGACGAGTACGTGGTGAAGATCCGCGACAAGGAAATCCGCACCACGCTCACCCACACCACGCTGTCGGGCAACAAGATCCGCAAGGTGTCATTGCCCGGCTACGAATGCCACGGCGAACTGCTCAAGTGGCTGCTGCTCGACAACGTGCCCGGCAGCTTCCCGTACACCGCGGGCACCTTTGCCTTCAAGCGCGAGGGCGAAGACCCGACGCGCATGTTCGCCGGCGAAGGGGATGCGTTCAGAACCAACAGACGCTTCAAGATGGTCAGCGAGGGCCTGCCGGCGAAGCGGCTGAGCACCGCCTTCGACAGCGTCACGCTGTACGGCAACGACCCCGACCTGCGGCCCGACATCTACGGCAAGGTCGGCAACAGCGGCGTCAGCATCGCCACGCTCGACGACTTGAAGGTGCTCTATTCGGGGTTTGAACTGACCCACCCCAGCACCAGCGTGAGCATGACCATCAACGGCCCGGCGCCGTCGATCCTGGCCATGTTCATGAACACCGCGATCGATCAGAACCTGGACAAGTTCAAGGCCCCGGCTCCAGAAGGTAACGGCCGCGAGCCCACCGACGACGAGGCGCAGAAGATCCGCGCCTGGACGCTGGCCAACGTGCGCGGCACGGTGCAGGCCGACATCCTGAAGGAAGACCAGGGCCAGAACACCTGCATCTTCAGCACCGAGTTCTCGCTCAAGGTGATGGGTGACATCGCCCAGTACTTCGTGCACCACGACGTGCGCAATTTCTACAGCGTGAGCATCAGCGGCTACCACATCGCCGAGGCCGGTGCCAACCCGATCAGCCAGCTCGCCTTCACGCTCAGCAACGGTTTCACCTTCGTCGAGGCCTACCTGGCCCGCGGCATGCACATCGACGACTTCGCGCCCAACCTGAGCTTCTTCTTCAGCAACGGCATGGACCCCGAGTACACCGTGCTGGGGCGCGTGGCGCGGCGCATCTGGGCGGTGGCGATGCGCGACCGCTATGGCGCCAACGAGCGCAGCCAGAAGCTGAAATACCACGTCCAGACCAGCGGCCGCAGCCTGCACGCGCAGGAGATCCAGTTCAACGACATCCGCACCACGCTGCAGGCGCTGATCGCGGTCTACGACAACTGCAACAGCCTGCACACGAATGCCTTCGACGAAGCGATCACCACGCCGACCGTTGAAAGCGTGCGCCGCGCGATGGCGATCCAGATGATCATCAACCGCGAGTGGGGCCTGGCCAAGAACGAGAACCCCAACCAGGGCGCCTTCGTCATCGACGAGATCACCGAACTGGTGGAAGAAGCGGTGCTGGCAGAGTTCGAGAAGATTGCCGAGCGCGGCGGCGTGCTCGGTGCGATGGAGACCGGTTACCAGCGCGGCAAGATCCAGGAAGAGAGCATGCACTACGAGATGCTCAAGCACACCGGCGAGTACCCGATCATTGGCGTCAACACCTTCCGCAGTCCGCAAAGTCTGGACGGCAGCGCCGAGCCCGAGACGATCGAGCTGGCGCGCAGCACCGAAGCCGAGAAGCAGTCGCAGCTGCAGCGCCTGCACGACTTCCATGCCCGTCATGCCGCCGCGGCGCCGGCGATGCTGCAGCGGCTGCAGCAGACGGTGATCGACAACGGCAACGTCTTTGCCGTGCTGATGGACGCCGTGCGCTGCTGCAGCCTGGGGCAGATCACGAATGCGCTGTTCGAAGTCGGCGGTCAGTACCGGCGCAGCATGTAGCGCGCTCGCTTCCGGTAGCGCCCACGGGCGCCGGCGCGGCTTCATGCAAAATCAATCGGCTGTCTGGCAAGCGGAGCGTGCATGGTTTACCGGTGGAACCTGGAAGGCACGGCCCTTGAGTTCCCGAGCCCTTTTGCGTTGGAGAACCGATTCCTGGTCTGGCGCGGCTACGCGCTGATCGCTCTGGCGCTGGCGGTGATGGTGGTCGTCTCGTACGTCGGCGACAACACGGCGGTGAGCGAGACAGTGGCGCTCGAGGATCAGCCCGAAAAGGGCAGCGTGGTGCCGCACATGGTCGGTGCCCTGCTGATGGCCCTGTGGGGTGCCCTCAACCTCGTCCAGGCCTCGCGCCAGCGTGTCCTGCAGTTGCTGCCCGGCCAGCCCGCATCCCTGATGGCAGAGATCTCCCACGAAGCGGCAGGCATCAGCCCGGGCGCGACCTGGCTCATGCAGGCCATGGGTCGCGGCGTCGCCAGCGCCCCCGCCGTGGCGGGCCCCTACGCGGCCTGGATGCGCCGGCTGAGCGCCGACGTGGGGGCGGCCCCGAGTTCATTGCACGGCTACCTGAGGCTGCACCTGGCGCACCTGGTTTTGCACGTCGGCCTAGCGCTGCTGTTCGGCCTGGGCTGGCTCGCCTCGCTGGCGCTGGCCAAGCCGGCGGCCCTGCCCCTGGTGGCGCTACTGGTCGGTCTCTTGGGCACCGCGATGCTGACCCGACACCGTTGGCAGGCCGAAGCAGCAGAGCCGACGCCGCTGCTGCTCACGCTGCTGCTGGCGTTCGGCCTGCTGGCGGCGGCGCCGCTGGTCTGGTTTGCCGACGTCCTGCCGGGTGCGGCCCGGCTCGAGCGGCTCGGCTTGCCGCTGGCCACCGCATTGCTGCTGGGGCTGGGCCTGCTCGTCGAAGTCCTTGCCTTGTGGGCGGCGCGCCGGCAGATCGTGGCGCCGCGGCCGGCGCGCATGGCGGCCGATGAAGTCAGCGTGAGTTTCGATGCCGATCCGGGCCAGCTTTTCGGTGACATCGGCCGCGAGCTCTACGTGCGCTGGGCCGAAGGCATACCGAGCCGTCGCTACGGCAGTCAACCGCCGGTGTTCGACGCGGCCGCCGAAGAGGGCAACCTGGCCGCCGTCATGCTGGAGGAGTCGCAGCCGCTGGTGCCGGACGCCCCAGCGGGCTCGGCGCTGCCTTCGAACTCACGCTGGGCGCTCGTGCTGCTGGACGGGGTGGGCCTGGCCTTGAGCGTGGCGGGCGGCCTGCTGCTGCTGTGGCTGGCTTACGCGCACATGGTCAACGACAAGACCTCGTGGCTGCCGGGCAGCCTGGGGCTGCTCGGCCTGGGCCTTGGCGGCTACGCCCTGCACATCGGCCACCTGCTGTGGAGCCGCATCGAAGTCAGCTCCACCTTGACCTGGCTGGACTTCAAGGGCAGCTACTACCGTGTCAGCGGCGCGACCGCCACGCCTGCCGGCCAGCGATCCGAGCCGGGCGCGGTGGCGGTCGACGAACTCACCGTCCGGGCCACCGTGGCCCAGGCGCGCTCGGCGTACTACACCGCGGTGCCGCGCGGCATCGGCAGCCGCGCCTTGCTGGCCCTGGTGCCCGATGCCAAAGCGGCAGCCCACTGGACCGGCTTCGTCCAGACCTGGGCCCGCAACGCCGCGCTCGCGCCCAACGCTGCAACGACGGCGGTGCGTGCCGCGCGGGCCCTGGTGCGCGAGCGCCGCGCCGGCGCGCCCGATGCCCCCGCGCAGCCCAGACGGCCGGCGCGGTTCTGCTCGGTCTGCGGCACGCCTTTGCTGGCCGGTGCCCGTTTCTGCCAGCAGTGCGGCAGCTCGGTGGCGCCGGACTGAGCCGCAGCGCCGGCCGACCCCTGCCCGGCGCAGATCCGCATCACACCCCAGTTGCAGCGTCGGGTTCTGGCGCTAACCTATGGCCTTCACCGCAACGGAGCCTGCCGCATGAAGGATCTGTTTTCTCTCTCGGGGCGCACGGCGCTCATCACGGGCGGATCGCGCGGCATCGGGCGCATGATCGCCGCGGGTTTCCTGCAGTCTGGCGCGCGGGTCTACCTCTCGGCGCGCAAGGCAGCGGCCTGCGACGCCACCGCGGCCGAGCTGTCGGCGCTGGGCCCCTGCTTCTCGCTGCCCGCCGACGTCTCCAACGAAGCCGGCATGCGCGCCCTGGTGGCCGCCTTCCTGGCGCGCGAGCCGCACCTGGACATCCTCGTCAACAACGCCGGTGCCGCCTGGGGCGCGCCTTTCGACGAGTTCCCGGAATCCGGCTGGGACAAGGTCGTCGACCTCAACCTCAAGAGTCCCTTCTTCCTGACCCAGGCGCTGCATGGCGCGCTCAAGGCCGGCGCGGCGCGCGGGCACTGCGCCAAGGTCATCAACATCGCCTCCATCGACGGTGTCTCGGTCAATCCGCAAGAGACCTACTCGTATGCCGCCAGCAAGGCCGGCCTCATCCACCTCACGCGGCGCATGGCGCTGCGGCTGGCGCCCGAGGGCATCGTCGTCAGCGCCATCGCGCCCGGCGCCTTCGCCTCCGACATGAACAGGGTGGCGCGCGACCACGGCGACGAGATCGCAGCGCTGATCCCGTCGCGCCGCATCGGCACCGCCGAGGACATGGCCGGCGCGGCGATCTACCTGGCCTCGCGCGCCGGCGACTACGTGGTCGGCTCGACCCTCGTCGTCGACGGCGGCGTGACCCACGCCCGCGGTTGAAGGCTGGCGCCGTGATCGACACCCTCCAGGCCTGGCACGCGCTGGTCGACGGCCACGACCCCCGGGCCCTGCAAGACCTGCTGGCCGAGGAGGTGGTGTTCCACTCGCCCGTCGTGCACACGCCGCAGCGGGGCAGGGCCATCACCACGCTGTACCTCACAGCGGCCCTGCAGGTGCTGGGCGGCGAACACTTCCGCTACCTGCGCGAGATCGTCGGCGTGCGCGATGCCGTGCTCGAGTTCGTGACCGAGATCGAGGGCGTGCAGATCAACGGCATCGATCTCATCCGCTGGGACGACGAGGGCCGCATCATCGACTTCAAGGTCATGGTGCGGCCGCTCAAAGCCGTCCACGCGCTGCACGGGGCGATGGCCCGTATGCTGCAGCATCCTTCACCCACCCCTTCGGGAGACCCTTCATGACCACACCATCGTTTGCCGACTTCGAGGCCGCCGCGCTGGCCCAGGGTTTCGACCAAGTGCTTGAGCGCCAGTGGGCCGCCGACACCGTGGTCGACACCCACACCCACCCCTTTGCGGTGTCGGCGCTGGTGGTGCAGGGCGAACTGTGGCTGAGCTGCGGCGACGCCACGCGCCACCTGCGCCCCGGCGACCGCTTCGAGCTCGAGCCCAAAGCTCCGCATGCAGAACGCTATGGCCCGCAGGGCGCCACGTTCTGGGCCGCGCGGCGCCACGTCGGGGTGTAGGCCCCGCACTCGTCGGCGGGCAGGGCAGGCCGCAGGGCAGACTTGCGTCGTGCGGCGGCCCGTCAGTGCGCTGCCGCCCACGCAAAAACTTCACTTCATGGCGGCGACCAGCTTGCGCATTTCAGCACTGGAGAAGCCACGCAGTGTTTGTGTCCGCACATTGCCCAGGGCGGCCATCTTGAGGTTCAGGCTCATCGAGGCATCTTCCGGGCCCTCGGTGACCAGCACCATGTCGTAGGCGCCGGTGGTCCAGTGAACGCTCTTGACCGTGACGCCGGCAGCCTCGGCCAGGGATTTGAAGGCCTCGAAACGTTCCGGTGAATCCTTGATGGCGCGTGCGCCCTGGTCGGTGAAGTTGGCCAGAATGATGAAAGCAGGCATGTCCGTGCTCCTCGATCCTGAGATCGATCGAATGAAACGACGGTCGATGCGCTACTGCAGGGCCGGGGTAGGCCGCCATGCCTCGGCCCCATGATCTGGTGGCCAAAGGAACCCCACTGACCGTATACCCGCGGCCGCGTCTTGACAAGGGCTGCGACGGGGGTGTGCGACGGGGGTGTCGACGGGGTGAGGCAGCCAAACGGCCAAACGGCAAAGCGGCCGAGCGACCAAACGGCCAAACGGCCAAACGGCCGCGCGAGCCTGATCGGTGGCGAAGCCCGGCAGCGACCCACCGTCTGCTTAGCGCACCACGAGCGCGCGCTACAGTCTGCGCCATGGCCTACCAACTGCACTACTGGCCCACCATCCAGGGACGCGGCGAGTTCGTGCGCCTGGCCCTCGAAGCCGCGGGCGCGCCTTACCTCGACGTGGCACGTGGCGCCGAGGACGCGGGCGGTGGCGTGCCAGCGATGCTGCGCCATCTGCAAGACGACGGCAGCGTGCACCCGCCCTTTGCGCCGCCCTTCCTGAAGGACGGCGAGCTGCTCATCGGCCAGACGGCGGCCATCCTGCACCACCTCGCGCCGACGCTCAAGCTGGTCGGGCGCAGCGAAGCAGCGCGGGTCTGGACGCAGCAGATCCAGCTCACCATCGCCGACATCGTCAGCGAGGCGCACGACACCCACCACCCGGTGGACAGCGGCCTGCACTACGAGGCTCAACTGCCCGAGGCGCGGCGCCGCGCGGCCGCCTTCTGCGCCACGCGCATAACCAAGTACCTGCAGTGGTTCGAGGCCATCGTGGTGCGCAACCCGGCCGGGCCGCGCCACCTCGTGGGCGGCAGGCTGAGCTATGCCGACCTGTCGCTGTTCCAGCTCATCGAGGGCCTGCGCTACGCCTTCCCGAACGCTGCCGAGCGCACGCTGGCGCGCACGCCGGCGATCGTCGATTTGCACCACCGCGTCGCGGCGCTGCCGCGGGTGGCCGCCTACCTGCACAGCGAACGTCGCCTGCCGTTCAACGAGCAGGGCATCTTCCGCCGCTATCCCGAGCTCGATCTGCCGGTGCTCGCTTGACACCGCCGTGGCGCTGATGGAGCCGAGCCGCTGGCTGCACAGCGCCTTCTACCGTTTCGTGGCGCTGGCCGACCCGGGTGCGGCGGCGGCGGCGCTGCGCGAGCTTGCGCAGGGCCTGCAGGGCAGCATCGTGGTGGCCGCCGAGGGCTTCAGCGGCGCGGTGGCCGGCACGCCGGCGGCGGTGCGGGGCTTCGAAGCCGCGCTGCGCGAGCAGGGCTTTCCGGACGCGGCCTTGCGCGGCCTCGTCTTCAAGCACAGCGCGGCTGTCACGCCGCCCTTCGGCCGCCTGAAAGTCAGCGTCAAGCCCGAGATCGTGGCCCTCGGCCTGCCCGCGGGCGTCGCGCTGCCGCCGCCCGACGAGCGCGACCCCAGCCACCTCGGGCCCGCGGCCTGGCGCTCGCTGCTGGCGCGCGCGGACGTGGTGCTGCTCGACAACCGCAACCACTTCGAATACCGACTCGGCCACTTTCGTGGTGCGATCGATCCGCAGGTCCACAACTTCCGCGACTTCGTGGCCTATGTGCAGGGCCAGGCGCCGGCATGGCGGGCCGCGGGCCGGGCGGTGGCGATGTATTGCACCGGGGGCATCCGCTGCGACAAGACCGCGCCCTGGCTGCGCAGCCTGGGCCTGCAGGTGTGGCAACTCGAGGGCGGCATCCTCAACTACTTCCAGCAGGCCGGCGACGAAGCCCCCCGCGACTGGCTGGGCGAGTGCTTCGTCTTCGACAATCGCATCGCGCTCGACAGCACGCTGCAGGAGACACCGCGCACCGCCGAGCAGGTCTTCGATGCCCGGCATGCGGACGAGGCCTGGCGCCTGCAGCGCGCGTGCCGTCTGGCCGCGCCGGCCGCGTTGGCCGCGCTGGCCGCGCTGGCAACAAGGCCACCCGATGGCCCGGCCTGAGCCGGCATGGGTGCCGCCGCTGCGCGACTGCGTGCGCGCCAGCCGCGTCGCCTTCAGCGCCACTGCCGGGACCCCGCTGCTCGATTTTCTGCTCGCGCGCATGTCCCGCGTCACCGATTGGCCGGCACGCCTGGCGCGCGGCGACGTGCTCGCCGCCAGCGGCCGGCCGCGGGCCGCCGATGCGTCCTGCGAGCCGGGCGCCGTGCTCTGGTACTGGCGCAGCCCACCCGCGGAGCCGCGCGTGCCCTTCGAGATCGAGCTGCTGCACCAGGACGAGTACCTGGTGGCGGTCGACAAGCCGCACTTCCTGGCCGTCATCCCCGGCGGCCGCCACTTGCAAGAGACCGTGCTGGTGCGGCTGACGCGCCAGCTCGGCATCCCCACCCTGGCGCCGATGCACCGCCTGGACCGCGACACCGCGGGCGTGCTGCTGTTCATCGTCCAGCCG
>JANMVM010000220.1:0-2257 GCA_031392695.1 Rubrivivax sp. | reverse complement strand
GAGCGCATTTGCGCCGGACCTTTGATCTCCGAAGCCGATCTGCGCGGCGAAGGTGTCTTCTTCCCCGAAGGCCATTTGCCAGCAACATCGCCAGCAACATCGCCAGCCCAGCAGTCCTTCGACTTGTAAAGCGGGTTGCGGCACACTCCCGCCATGGACCGCGAGCAGACCCTTGCCCTGCTGACCGAGCACAAGCCCGTGCTGGTCGAGCGCTTTGGCGTGCGCCGTCTGGCTTTGTTCGGCAGCGTGGCGCGCGGCACGTCGCGCGTGGACAGCGATCTGGATGTGTTGGTAGCGTTTGATGGCCCTGCCGACGCAGACCGTTACTTTGGCGTCCAGTTCTACCTGGAAGACCTCTTCCATTGCCCGATCGACCTGGTGACAGAAGGGGCGTTGCGTGCGGAATTGAGACCCTATGTCGAGCGTGACGCCATTCCCGTCTGAGCGCGACCCGCGCCTGTACGTCAAGGACATGCTCGCTTTTTGCGACCTTGTGCTTGAGTTCACCCAAGGAATAGATCGTGATGCCCTCTTCGCTGATCGCATGCGGCGGGACGCGACCTTGCGCAATCTGGAACTCATCGGCGAAGCAGCCACCAGGGTACCGGATGCGGTGCGCGCACTGGCGCCTGAAGTGCCGTGGCGAAAGATCGTTGGCATCCGCAACCGCCTCATCCACGCCTACCTCGGCATAGAGTCCGACGCCGTGTGGGCCATTGTCGCCAAGGACGTACCCGCCCTTCGAAAGTCTCTCGAAGTACTGCTGGGCCTCATCTGAAGCCGGCACCTGCCGTAGCCCGGTCAGACAGGGTTTCGTCGTGCCGCCGTCGCGCTGAGATTGGCGCTCAGCCCACCAACTGCTTCTGAAACACCAGCCCCGCATGCTCGCGCAGCGCGTGGAACTTGATCTTCGGCCAGTTTTCCTGCATCGCGCGCAGTTCACCGGCGTATTCCAGCAGCACGGTGGGCGCGTCGACGGCATCGAGCGCCACGCGGTGGGCGTTGCCGTCGATGAAACGCTGCAGCTCCTTTTCGCTGGCAGCGGCGCCTTCGGGCAGTTCGCAGGTCACCCAGCGCGCCACGTTGTAGCGCGCCGGCAGGATGCGCGCCTTGCATTTGTATTCGTGCTCCAGCCGGTGCGCCACGACCTCGAACTGCAGCTGGCCCACCGCACCCAGCAGCAGCAGCCCGCCGGACACCGGGCGGAAGACCTGGATTGCGCCTTCCTCGCCCAGCTGCGTCAGTCCCGCGCGCAGCTGCTTGGTCTTCAGCGGGTCGGCGACCTCGACGCTGCGGAACATCTCGGGCGCGAAGAAGGGCAGCCCGGTGAACTGCAGGCTCTCGCCTTCGGTGAGGGTGTCGCCCAACTGCAGCACGCCGTGGTTGGGGATGCCGATGATGTCGCCGGCAAAGGCCTCGTCGAGCAGCTCGCGGCGCTGGCTGAGAAAGCTCACCACCGTGTTGGGCCGCATCTCCTTGCCGCTGCGCACCACCTTCAGCCGCATGCCGCGCTCGAAGTGGCCCGACGCGACGCGCAGGAAGGCGATGCGGTCGCGGTGCGCCGGGTCCATGTTGGCCTGGATCTTGAAGACGACGCCGGTGAACCTGGGTTCCTCGGGCATCACGATGCGCTGGATGGCGCTGCGCTGGCCCGGCGCGGGGGCGAGGTCGACGAGTGCGTCGAGCACCTCGCGCACGCCGAAGTTGTTGACCGCCGAGCCGAAGAACATCGGCGTCTGGTGGCCGGCCAGGAAGACGGCCGGCTCGAAGGGCGGCGCGGCGTCGGTGAGCAGATCGATCTCGCCCTTGGCCTGCGCGTACTGCATGCCGAAGCGCTCGGCGTAGGCCGGGTTGTCCAGGCCGTCGAGGATCTCGTCTTCGGCGCCCGACTTTCCAGAGACACGATCTTCTCCAGGGCTGAACACCCGCATCTGCTTTTCGCGCAGGTCCATCACGCCGTGGAAGGCCTTGCCCATGCCCACCGGCCAGGTGAAGGGCACCACCTCCATGCCCAGCTCGCGCTCGATTTCGTCCATCAGCACCAGCGGGTCCTTGACCTCGCGGTCCATCTTGTTGACGAAGGTCAGGATCGGCGTGTTGCGCGCGCGGCAGACCTGAAGCAGGCGGCGCGTCTGCGGCTCGACGCCGTTGGCCGCGTCGATGACCATCAGCGCCGCGTCCACCGCGGTCAGCACGCGGTAGGTGTCTTCGCTGAAGTCCTGGTGGCCGGGGGTGTCGAGCAGGTTGATGACGCAGT
>JANMVM010000219.1:0-3015 GCA_031392695.1 Rubrivivax sp. | reverse complement strand
ACGCCGTTGGCCGCGTCGATGACCATCAGCGCCGCGTCCACCGCGGTCAGCACGCGGTAGGTGTCTTCGCTGAAGTCCTGGTGGCCGGGGGTGTCGAGCAGGTTGATGACGCAGTCGCGGTACTCCATCTGCATCACGCTGGACGCCACCGAGATGCCGCGCTGCTTCTCGATCTCCATCCAGTCGCTGGTGGCATGGCGCGTGGCCTTGCGCGCCTTGACGCTGCCGGCGATCTGGATCGCGCCGCTGAACAACAGCAGCTTTTCGGTCAGCGTGGTCTTGCCGGCGTCGGGGTGGGAAATGATGGCGAAGGTGCGGCGGCGGCGGACCTGGGCGGCGAGCGGGGACAAGGGTTCGGTGGACATCGTGCGGGCCGCAAAGGCGCTGGTGGGCGCGCTGGCGAGCAGCGCACAGGTAAAACATGGGATTATCTTCGCCCACTGCAAACCCAAGCATGAACCACCCTTCCACCCGCCTGGGCCCCCGCTTCTTCCGCTGGCACCGCTGGCTGGCCTACGCCGTGGCGCTGCAGGTACTGGCCTGGGTGCTGGGCGGGCTGCTCTTCGCCTGGCTGCCCTTCCAGGGCTGGGTCAAGGGCAAGGACTGGGTCGATGCGCCGAAGCAATCGCTGCCCGCCGACTGGGCGCAGCCGCTGTTGCGCGTGGCAGCCGCAGCGGCGGCCAGTGCGCCGCCGCTGTCGATCGGCAGCGTGGCCACGGCGCAGGGCCCGGCCTGGCGACTGCGCTTCGCGGGCGGCGAGACCTGGTGGAGCGCCGGCGGCGAGCCGCTGCCCGCGCCCGACGCCGCCGCGGTGGCGCGCTTTGCACAAGGCCTGTACCGCGGCCCCGGCCAGCTCGCCAGCGTGCGGCGTTTGGCTGAAGTGCCACGTCGGCTGGGGCTGGTGCGCGAATTGGGCGAGAAGAAGGATGTCTGGCAGGCGCGTTTCGACGATGCGCTGCAGACGCGCCTTTATGTCGACGCCCGCAGCGGCGAACTGCTGGCCGTGCGCACCGAGGCCTGGGTGCTGTACGACTTCTTCTGGCGCCTGCACGTCATGGACTACAGCGAAGGTGAGGACTTCAACAACCCGCTGCTGCGCACCGCCTCGATCGGCGCGGTGGCGCTGGTGCTGACCGGCAGCGTGCTGGTGACGCTGTCGCTGGCGCGCGCCTGGCGCCGGCGCCAGGCGCACAGGGCGCACCGGGCGCACCGGGCTTAGCGTGAGGCCGCAGCCCGTTCCTGAGGCGCCGCGCCGCGATCCCCGATGTGCCCGACATCACCGTCTACGTCGAGCGTTGGCAAGCGCGCCTGCAAGGCCAGGTGCTGCGCCGCTTTCGGCTGCTCAACCCCATCGTGCTGCGCACCGCGCTGCCGCCCATCGCGGCCGCCGAAGGCCGCCAGGTGATCGCGGTGCAGCGCCTGGGTGAGCGGGTGGGCAAACGCCTGGGCAAGCGCATGGTGCTGGCGCTGCGGGGCGATCTCTTCCTCGTCATCCACCTCATGATCGCCGGCGCGGCCAGCGGGTGCTGACCGAAGCCGCTTGCCGACCGCGCCTTGAGTACGCTGCTCAAGAAGAGCTGGCCGAAGGACGTCGACGACCTGTAGAGACCTTCACTCCTCCAACAGCGAACGCAGCATCCACGCCGTCTGCTCGTGCACCGCCAGCCGCTGCGTCAGCAGGTCGGCGGTGGGCTCGTCGGCGGCCTGGTCGGCGAGCGCGAAGATGCTGCGCGCCGTGCGCGCCACGGCCTCGTGGCCGGCGACCAGGATGCGCACCATCTCCAGCGCCTTGGGCGGCAGGGTCGGCGCGTCGGGGATCGAAGCCAGCGCGCCGAAGGCAGCGTAGCTGCCCGGCGCAGGGTGGCCCAGCGAGCGGATGCGTTCGGCGATCGGGTCGACCGCGGTCCACAGCTCGGTGTACTGGGCCATGAACATGGTGTGCAGGGTGTTGAACATCGGCCCCGTCACGTTCCAGTGGAAGTTGTGCGTGGTCAGGTACAGCGTGTAGGTGTCGGCCAGCAGGCGGCTCAGGCCACCGGCGATGGCGGCGCGGTCCTGCTCGCTGATGCCGATGTTGATGCTGCCCGCCGCGGGCGCGGGGCGGCCCTTCTTGCCGCTGCCGGCTTTCTTGGCCATGGTGTTCTCCTGGTTTCCAGAGGCCCGGACTCTAGCGAACCCGGGGTCGGGTCTTGCGGGCTGCGGGCCTCAGGCGAGGTCGAAGCGGTCCAGGTTCATGACCTTGTTCCAGGCTGCCACGAAGTCACGCACGAACGCCTGCTGCGCATCGCTGCTCGCATAGACCTCGGCAATGGCCCGCAGCTGCGCGTTCGAACCGAAGACGAGGTCGACGACGGTGGCCGTCCACTTGTTCTCGTTCGTGGCCACGTCGCGCCCAACCAGCACGCCTTCGGAAGTGGGGGACTTCTGCCACTTCGTCTTCATGTCGAGCAGGTTGACGAAGAAGTCATTCGTCAGCGTTTCGGGCCGCTTCGTGAAGACGCCGTGGCCGGCCTTGCCGACGTTGGCATTCAGGGCGCGCAGGCCACCGACCAGCACCGTCATTTCGGGCGCGCTCAGCTTCATCAATTGCGCCTTGTCCAGCAGCAGCTCGGCCGCCGACCCTTCCTGGCCCTTGCGGCTGTAGTTGCGGAAGCCATCGGCGCTCGGCTCCAACACGGCAAAGGACTCGACGTCGGTCTGCGCCTGCGATGCATCCGTGCGCCCCGGCGAGAAGGGCACCTTCACGTCCTGGCCGGCCTTCTTGGCGGCAGCCTCGACGGCTGCGCAGCCGCCCAGCACGATCAGGTCGGCCAGGGACACCTTCTTGCCGCCGGACTGCGCGCCGTTGAAGTCCTTCTGGATCGCTTCCAGCTTGCGCAGCACACCCGCCAGCTCAGTCGGCTGGTTGACTTCCCAATCCTTCTGCGGCGCCAGGCGGATGCGCGCCCCATTGGCGCCACCGCGCTTGTCGCTGCCGCGGAAGGTGCCGGCCGATGCCCAGGCCGTCGTCACCAG
>JANMVM010000183.1:0-27915 GCA_031392695.1 Rubrivivax sp. | reverse complement strand
CATCCGGCCGAGCCGCGCAGCGTGCGGATGAGCCTGCGCGTGGGCTTCTGATCGACGCTGCCCGGGCCTCTGCGGGCCGGGCTCGTCCTCAGTCTGCCTTCAGTGCTTGTGCGCTGCGTCGGCGGCGGCGCCCATCGCTGTCACCGGCACCTTGATCTCCAGTGTCTCGCGCTGCTGGTCGGCACCAACGATGACCAGCGTCACCGGCACCGTGTCACCGGCTTTGAGCTGCCGCTTGAGGTCCATCAGCATGACGTGGTAGCCGCCGGGCTTGAGCTCCACCGCCTTGCCGGCCGGCAGCGCCAGCCCCTGGGTCAGCGCGCGCATCTTCATGACATCGCCGTCCATCGACATCTGGTGGATCTCCACCACGCCGGCCGCGGGGGAGCTGACAGACACCAGTGTGCCGCCCTGGGCCGAGGTGATGCGGGCAAACAGGCCAGTCGCCTTTTGCTGGGCCACGGTACCGCGGATCCAGGGCTCGGTGACGGTGGTCTGGGCAAGGCAGGCGGCGCTGGCCAGGGCCAGCAGCAAGGCAGTGAACGGGGTTTTCATGGGCAGCGAGCGCATCGCACAGCAAAGACGCCGCAGTGTAGGCCCGCCGATAATGCCTGGATGGCGATCCAGACCGACAACTTCGGCGCCGCGCGCGACACCGCCCCGCCGCGGGTGGTGAGCGCCGCGCCCGCCTCGCCCAACGAAGAGGCCATCGAGCGCGCCTTGCGCCCCAAGGGGCTGGCCGAGTACGTCGGCCAGGTCAAGGCGCGCGAGCAGCTCGAGATCTTCATCAGCGCCGCGCGCGGCCGCGCCGAGGCGCTGGATCACGTGCTGCTGTTCGGCCCGCCGGGGCTGGGCAAGACGACGCTGGCCCACATCGTCGCTTTCGAGCTCGGCGTCAACCTGCGCCAGACCAGCGGCCCGGTGCTCGAAAAGCCCAAGGACCTGGCCGCCATCCTCACCAATCTCGAGAAGAACGACGTGCTCTTCATCGACGAGATCCACCGCCTGAGCCCTGTCGTCGAGGAGATCCTCTACCCGGCGCTGGAGGACTACCAGATCGACATCATGATCGGCGAGGGTCCGGCGGCCCGCAGCATCAAGCTGGATCTGCAGCCTTTCACGCTGGTCGGCGCCACCACGCGCGCCGGCATGCTGACGAACCCGCTGCGCGACCGCTTCGGCATCGTGGCGCGGCTCGAGTTCTACACGCCCGAGGAACTGACCCGCATCGTCACGCGCTCGGCCGGCCTGCTGAAGGTGCCGATCGACGCCGCCGGGGCGCTGGAGATTGCCCGCCGCAGCCGGGGCACGCCGCGCATCGCCAACCGGCTGCTGCGCCGCGTGCGCGACTTCGCGCAGGTCAAGGGCAACGGCAGCATCGACAACGGTGTCGCCGACCGGGCGCTGAAGATGCTGGACGTCGATCCGCTGGGCTTCGATGTCATGGACCGCAAGCTGCTCGAAGCCGTGATCCACCGCTTCGGCGGCGGCCCGGTGGGGCTGGACAACGTGGCCGCCGCCATCGGCGAAGAAAGCGGCACCATCGAAGACGTGATCGAGCCCTACCTCATCCAGCAGGGCTACCTGCAGCGCACGCCGCGCGGGCGCATCGCCACCGCGGCGGCCTGGCGCCACCTGGGGTTGGTGCAGCCGGCGCGGCCGGCCGACGATCTGTTCGAGGCCTGAGCAGCCTTCAGCCGCACGGCGCTTCCAGGTGGCTGCGGTCCTCCCAGCCCACGACGACGAAACCGTGGCCGCTGAAGAGCAGCCGGTTGACGCTGGCGTTGCCCAGTTGCCAGGTGCGCGGCGCGCCCAGCTCGAGGCCCTGCGCGCTGCGGTACAGGCAGTCGAGCACGCCGCCGTGGGCGACCACGGCGATGGCCTGGCCGGCATGCCGCGCCGCCAGCCGCGTGACCGCCGCCACGCTGCGCGCGTAGAACGCGCTCAAGGCTTCGCCGCCGCCGGGGCCGAAGTCGGGCTCGCGGCGCCGCCAACGCAGCGCGTCCTCGGGGTGACGCTCGTCGATCTCGACATAGGTCAGGCCTTCGAGGCGGCCAAAACCCCGCTCGCGCAAGGCCGCGTCGGTGGCCAGGGGCAGCCCGGTGGCGGCTGCCAGCGCCCCTGCGGTGGCACTGGCACGCTGCAGATCGCTGCTGTAGAGGGCGGCCAGGTCTTCGCCGGCCAGGGCACGGGCGAGTTGCTGCGCTTGCCACAGGCCGGTGGCATCGAGCGGGATGTCGAGCTGGCCCTGGAGGCGCCGTTCCGCGTTCCAGGCGGTCTGCCCATGGCGCAGCAGGAAGACCCGCGTCGGCTCGATCATCGCGCTGCGGGCCGGGGCACGGGCAGCGTCAGATGTCGCTGTCCAGCAGCCGCTGGTTGAGCGTGTAGGTGCCCGAGAAGGTGGCCTCGCCCAACATGCGGCCGGCCAGTTGTTCACGCACCTGCGCCCCCGTGAACACGCCCTCCAGCGGCAGGCGCGGCACGGCCACGGCGTAGAGCGTAAACACGTAGTGGTGGACCAGCGAGTCGTTGCAGGGCGGAAACGGGCCGTCATAGCCGAAGTACGGGCCCGCCATTTGCGCGTCACCGGCAAACCAGCCGGTGTAGTCGTTGAGGCCGTGGCGCGCGCCGCCGGGCGCGGCCGGCCCGGGCTTGCCGCGGGCGGTGAAGCCGCGGCTGAAGTCGCCTTCGGCGATCACCGCCGGCGTCGGCGGCAGATCGATCAGCACCCAGTGGAAGAAGTCGACGCGCGGCAGATCGGCCGGCACTTCACGGCCGGCCTGGTTGACATCGTCGCCGCGGCTGGGCACGTCGAAGTCATGGCAGATCAGCACCAGCGACTGGGTGCCCGCGGGCAGGTCGCTCCAGGCCAGGTGCGGGTTGAGGTTGTCGCTGAAGGTGGCGCCGCCCGCGCCGTCGGGTTTGCCGGCGGCGTAGATCGACGGGATGCGGTCACCACTGGTCCAGCTGTCGCTCCAGAGCTTCATGTTGCTTGCTTCTCCTGACGGGGTCAGACGCCCCAGACGACCGGTTCCTGGGCTGCGTGACTGCGGCGCAGCATCTCGATCAGCGGCCACAGGCGTTGTCGCAAGCCCAGGCCGGCGGATGCGGTTTCGTCAGCGCCAGCGTCGTCTGGGTCGGCGTCAGCAGGCGGCTTGTCGGCCGCGATCGCCGCCTGCAGCGCCGCCATCACGGCGGGCATCGCCCCCGGCTCGATGATGCCCTGGGCCGCGGGCTCGCGCCCGATCAGGAGCAGCATCTGGTCGCCCTGGGGGCCGAGCATGATGAGGTCGCCGCTGGCGGCGCTCTTGAACTTGTAGATCATGGTGCCCGCATTGTGCGGCCTGGGTCAGTCAACCGCGCGGCGCCAACAGCGACATCGGCGTTCGCGGACAGCGGTGACGATCGGGTGCCGGCCTTGCGGAGCGGCCCAACGACCGCCTTCAGCCCCTGACGAGCCGTATGCGCGATGGATTCGTGTTCGATGGCGGCGCTGTCGCGGCGGCCACCGGCAGCCGCTGCTCGAAGCTCAGCGCGTCCAGCGCCGGTGCATAGAGGTAGCCCTGGAATTCGTCGCAGCCGGCGTCGTGCAGGAAGCGCCGCTGGGCTTCGGTTTCCACGCCCTCGGCGATGACCTTCATGCCCAGGGCGCGGGCCATCTGCAGGATGGCGCGCACGATGCCGGCGTCGCTGTCGTCGCCGGGCAGGCCGCTGACGAAGCTGCGGTCGATCTTGAGCTTGCCGATCGGAAAGCGCTTCAGGTAGGCCAGGCTCGAATACCCGGTGCCGAAATCGTCGATGGCCATGCGTACCCCCAGCCGCGCCAGCGCGTGCAGGCGGTGCAGGGCTTCGTCGGCGTCGTGCACGAGGATCGATTCGGTGAGTTCAAGTTCCAGCAGCTGGGGCGGCAGGCCGCTGACGGCCAGCACGTTGGCCACGCGGTCGACGAAGTGGGCCTGCTGAAACTGCAGCGCCGAGACGTTGACCGCGATCGGCAGCGACAGCCCCTTGGAGTGCCACAGTGCCGCCTGGCGCACCGCCTGGCTGAGCACCCAGTCGCCGATGGGAACGATGAAGCCGCTGTCCTCGGCCACCGGGATGAAGCGCGCGGGCGCGATCTCACCGAGCTCGGGGTCGCGCCAGCGCAGCAGGGCTTCGGCGCCGGTGATGCGGCCGTCGGCCAGGTTCACCTGCGGCTGGTAGTGCAAGCGGAAGCGGTTGCTGACGAGCGCCTGGCGCATCGCATGGTCGAGCTTCATGTGGCTGCGCCGGTCGACATCGGCGCGCGCCTGGTGCAGGCGGTAGTTGGCGCGGCCCGCGGCCTTGACGGCGCGCATCGCGGCTTCGGCATGGCGCACCAGTTCGTCGGCGCTGCGGCCGTGCGATGGCGCCAGCGCCACGCCGATGCTGCAGGTCAGCGTGAACTGCGCGCCTTCGACGCTGCACGGCTGCGCCACCACGTTGAGCACGCGGCGGGCTGTGGTCTCGGCCGCGCCGGCGTCGCTGGTCGGCACCAGGACCGCGAACTGGTCGCCGCCCAGCCGGGCCAGCACATCGTCCTGACGCAGGCAGCCGCGGATGCGCTGCGCCACGTCGACCAGCACGCGGTTGCCCATCTCGTGGCCCAGGCTGTCGTTGACGTGGCGGAAGCGGTCCAGGTCCACCACCAGCAGCGCCAGGGCGTGGCCGTCGTCGAGCGCCAGCGCCAGCGCCGCCTCGACCTGCTGGTTGAGGCTGGCGCGGTTGGCCAGCCCGGTGACGGCATCCGTCACCGCCAGGTTCTCGATGCGGGCCTGCGCCGCCAGCCGCTCGGTGAGGTCGCGGAAGGACCACACCCGACCCTGCGGCCGGCCGCCGCGAAACAGCGGGCGCGTGACGCGCTCCAGCACCTGGCCCGACAGCAATTCGAGGCGGTCGCTGGTGACCACCATCGCCGCCTGCGCCAGCGTCTGCAGGCGCTGCTCGTAGCCCATCGGGTGGCTCAGGCTGCGGCTCATCCAGGCCTGCACCGCGGCACCGTCCTGTTGCTGCAGCAGCGCCTGCGGCAGCGCCCACATCTCGGCAAAGCGACGGTTGAAGGCGCGCACGCCGCCGCCCAGGTCGGTGACCAGGATGCCGTCGGCGGTGGCCTCCAGCGTGGCCTGCAGCTCGGCCAGCAGTTCCTCGCGCTCGGACTCGGCCCGCTGCTCGGCACTGCGGTCCGCGAGCACCACCAGGGCGTGGCTGGGCGCAGCCTGCTCGCCGCACAGGTGCACGGCGCGGATGCTGCGGCTGACGTGCAGGTTGCGCCCATCGGCCACGCACACCACGGTGTCGGAGTGCAGCGGCGCCAGGTCACCGGTGGCCGCGCCCGCCCACCAGGCCAGGTCCTCGGGCGAGGCGGCCAGGCTTTCGGCAGCTTCGCTCAGCAGGTCCTGCGCGGGGCGCCCCAGCAGCGCACCCGCAGCGCCATTGACGGCCACGACGCGGTGGTCGCCCAGGTCCACCAGCCAGGCGGCATGCGGCAGCCCGGCGAGCAGCGCGTCCCCTAGGCCGGCCGCCATCCCGGCCGCCATCCCGGCCGCCATCCCGACCGCCATCCCGACCCTCAACCCGGCCACGGGCGGGGCCGTGACCACGGCGACGGGCGGCACGGGCAGCCGTTTCATCAGGCCGCCAGCGGGTCCATCACCGGCGTGGCCAGTGGCTCGAAGTAGTAGGCCACGCGAGGCTGCGGGTCCAGGTACTCGATCGCAGCGGCGGGCAGCTTGGCCGCGGGCAGGCTGCGGCGGATGCCCAGGTCGGGCGCCTGCCCGAGGTCCAGGATCAGCGCTTCCTTGCGCGGCACCCGGGGCTCGTGCACCAGCACGCGAGGCTTCAGGGGGCGGCTGGAGTTGACGCCCACGACGAGGGCGAAGCGGTCGTCGGTGAGCTGCACCAGCGAGCCCGCCGGGTAGACGCCCATCATGCGGATGAAGGCGTTGAGCACCGGAGTGTCGAAGCGCTGGCGGCCCTGCGCAAACAGCACCGACACCGCCTCGTGCGGGGTCAAGGCCGACGTGCGCGCCTGCGGATTGCACAGGTTGTCGTAGCGGTTGACGAGCGCCACCACGCGCGCGGCCAGCGTCAGCTGCTCGCCCTTGAGCTTGAGCGGGAACCCGCTGCCGTCGACCATCTCGTGGTGCTGCGCCAGCACCAGCAGCGCGTTGGACGACAGCGCCATGCGCCGGCCCAGCGCCACGCCCTTGGCGACGTGCTCGCGGTAGCTCGAGGTCTCGCGCGCCGTGAAGCCTTCCTCGGCATGGCGCAGGCCTTCGGCCACCTCGAGCTTGCCCACGTCGTGCATCAACGCGCCCACCCCCAGGTCCAGCAGCTCGGGCTCGGGCATGCCCAGCGTGCGCGCGATGAGCAGCGAGATGATGGCCACGTTGAGCGCGTGCGCCGCGGCGCGGTCGGCGCCACCGCTGACGAGCCGGATGCCGATGTCCTCGGCGACCAGCATCTTTTGCAGCACCGCGCGCGTCAGCGCCTCGGTGGCGCGGCCGGCGTCGCCAGGGCGTGTGCGCACGGCATCGCTGGCCTTGCGCCAGACGAGGGCGGCCTCGGCGTGCTGGCGCTCGCAGCGCTGCACGGCGTCGCGCTCGTCCTGCAGGTCCTGCAGGTCCTGCCGCTGCTGCTCGGCGGCGCGCTCGGCTGCCGTGGGCCCGACGAGCCGGGGGTTCTCGCAGGCTTCGGCTGCGGCCTCGGCCGGCGGAGGGTCGCTCTTTTCAGGCACCCAGCGCAGCCGCGCCTGCCCCAGGCCGCGCAGCGTGGCGAGCTGGCTTGGTGTCGAGATGCGAAAGCTCGACAGCGGAAACGGGTGCGACAACCAGCCGCCGTCCAACTGCACGAAGATGCCGACGCGCAGGTCTTCGACGGCGATCGTGCTGGCGCTGGACATGAAACCCCTTGGTTTGTGAAGCGGCAGCCCGCGGCGGCCGCCCGATAGGCTTGTTTTCGGGCGCGATGGGGTGGTTCTTGAGCGCCACCGGCCGCCGCGTCGATGCCGGCGCGCTGGCGTGACCTATGTCGCACTCCGCGACGCCGGCCATCACGCACGCGTCGGGTGGCCGCGCAGACCGCGGCGGCCTGATTGCCTAGACTCGCGCTCTCAGCCCCCCCCACCACTGGAGACGCCGCCGTGATCCTGGAAATTGCCGACATCCGCATTGCCCCCGGCCAGAACGCCGCCTTCGAAGCCGCCGTCCAGCGCGGCCTGGACGAGGTGGCCAGCCGTGCCAAGGGCTTCAAGGGCGCCAAGGTCAACCGCGGCATCGAAAGCCCACAGCGCTACGTCCTGCAGATCTTCTGGGACAGCCTCGAAGACCACACCGTGGGCTTCCGCCAGGGGCCGCTGTTCGCACAGTGGCGCGCCATCGTGGGGCCGTTCTTCGCCAACCCGCCGGTGGTCGAGCACTTCGACCTCGTCACCAAATCATGAGCCGCCGGGCCGTTCCCAAGGCGAATACCGCAGTGCGAAGCACGAAGGTCACCGGATGAGCCGCGAAGCGGCGCTGGCCGCCGCACGCGAACACTTCGACAGCGGTGCCTTCGTGCGCGACCTGGCACGCCGCGTGGCCGTGCGCACCGAGAGCCAGGATGCCGCCTCGGGCCCTGCGCTGCGGGCCTACCTGGCTGACGAGATCGGCCCCGCGCTGGCCGCGCTCGGCTTCGGCTTCACGCTGCACGCCAACCCGCAGCCGGCCTACGGCCCCTTGCTGATCGCCACGCGACACGAATCCGATGCCCTGCCCACGGTGCTGATGTACGGCCACGGCGACGTCATTCGCGGCCAGGACGCCTCCTGGACCCGCGGCCAGGGCCCCTGGCACCTGAGCCAGGATGGCGAGCGCCTGTACGGCCGCGGCACGGCCGACAACAAGGGCCAGCACAGCATCAACATCGCGGCACTGGCCAGCACGCTGGCCAGCCGTGCTGGGCGGCTGGGCTGCAACGTCAAGTGGCTGCTCGAAACCAGTGAAGAAACCGGCTCACCGGGCCTGGCCGCTTTCTGCGCCGCACACGCCGCCGAGCTGGCCGCCGACGTGCTGATCGCCAGCGACGGCCCGCGCCTGCGCCGCGACCGCGCCACCGTCTTCCTGGGTTCGCGCGGGGTGGCCAATTTCGACCTCACGCTGCAGCTGCGCGACGGCGCCCATCACTCGGGCAACTGGGGCGGCCTGCTGCGCAACCCCGGCACGGTGCTGGCCAATGCCATCGCCTGCCTGGTCGACGGCCGCGGCGTCATCCGCGTGCCGGGCCTGCGCCCGCCGCCGATCCCGGCCAACGTGCGCGCCGCGCTGCGGGGCCTGCAGTTCGGCGGCGACCCGGGCGACCCGGCCGTCGATGCCGACTGGGGCGAGCCGGGCCTGACACCGGCCGAGCGCGTGATCGCCTGGAACACGCTGGAAGTGCTGGCCTGTCGCACCGGCAACCCGGACTTCCCGGTCAACGCCATCCCGGCCTCGGCGAAGGCCACGATGCACATGCGCTTCGTCGTCGGCACCGACACCCGGCGGCTGCGCGAGTGCCTGACCGGACATCTGGCCGCGCACGGCTTCGCCGACGTGACGGTGAGCGAGCCGGTGATCATGGCCGCGACGCGCCTGGACCCCGACAACGCCTGGGTGCGCTTTGCTCTCGCCAGCATCGAACGCAGCACCGGCCGGCCGCCCGTGCTGCTGCCCAACCTGGGCGGCAGCCTGCCCAACGAAGTCTTCGCCGACATCCTGGGCCTGCCCACGGTGTGGGTGCCCCACAGCTACCCCGCCTGCAGCCAGCACGCGCCCGACGAGCACCTGCTGGTGCCCGTGGTGCGCGAGGCACTGCAGCTCATGGCCGGCCTGTTCTGGGACCTGGGCGACGCAGCGGCGGCGCTGCCGCGGCGCTTGCAGCAGGCGCGCTGAGACTGCCTCAGGCGGGCGCGGCGCAGCAGCCGAAGGCCACCAGGCGGCCCTTGGCGCCGTGGACTTCGAGGCTCATGCCGTCGACAACCAGCAGCAGCGGCTCACCCAGGTAGGCCGGGCCGGCGAAGGTCAGGCTCAGCTGCTGCAGCGGCTGGCCCAGCTCGGCCAGGTGGCGCACCACCAGGTTGCGCAGCGCCAGCCCTTGCAGGCAGGGCCGCTTGAGGCCGCACAGCCAGGCGCCCAGGCTGCCCAGGTGCTCCGGGCCCAGGTCGCCCGAGACGCGGCCGTAGGCGCGGCCCATGTCGCCCGGCACCGGCATTTCGCTGACCAGGGCCTCGCCTGCCGTCGACGACAGGCGCGGCAGGCGCCGCCGCAGGCCCAGCAGTTCGAGCAGCAGGGCGCGGTCGGAGTGCAGGCCGGCCAGGTCGGCCGCCGGCAGGCCGTCGACGATGAACCCGTCCTCGACCGTCGACAGCGGCGAGCCGTCGGCGGCGGCGGCCTGCGTCTGCAGCTGCACCAGCACGCGGTCTTCACCCAGGCGCAGCACGCGCTGCAGCTGGCAGCTCAGGCGCTGATCGCGGGCCTTGGCGCAGGCCGCCACCGAGGCGTGGTGCACGGTGCGGTGCTGCAGATGCTGCACGTGGCGCAGGTTGAGCCCGAGGTCGGCGAACAGACGCGCCTGCATCAGCGTGCCCACGCTCTGGTTGGCCAGCAGCGGCACGGCGCAGGTGGCGCGGGCCGGGACGTCGAAGAGGGCGCGCCAGCGTCGCGCCAGGCGGGCGCCGATCTGCACCGGCGCGCTGTAGTGGCGCGAGCGCTCGGGCCACAGGCGGTGCGGTCCCCACCGGCTGGCCACCACCGCGCGCCCATACACCCAGGCATAGCGCCAGGGCTGTGCTGCGCTGGGCAGGCTCAGCACCTGGGGCGGCGCGGAAACCTCGGGTGTCGGGGCACCCGCAGCATGCGCCGGGATCAAGGCAAGGGTGTGGTCCATCGCGGGCGGATTCTTCATAGGGGCTAGCGCCCACTGTGTCAGCGCGCCCGGCCACGGTCTGCGGCAAGGTGCCCAGCGTGACTGTGACAAATTCACATCGTCAGCACAGCCGCACAGCCGGACAGCCGCTCAGGCCGGTGGCAGCTCCAGCGTCACCGTGGTGCCCAGCCCGGGCTCGCTGCGCACCCAGACATGCCCGCGGTGCAGCTCGGCGATGCGCTTGACGATGGCCAGCCCCAGCCCCTTGCCTTCGTCGCTGGTGGCCGGGGCCACGCTGTCGCGGCTCTGGTAGAGGCGGTCGAACAGGTGCGGCAGGTCGGCCGCCGGGATGCCGCTGCCCTCGTCGGCCACGGTCACGCGCACGCCCTGCTCATGCCGCTCGGCGGCCAGCGCGATGGCCTTGCCGGCGGGCGTGAACTTGAGCGCGTTGTCCAGCAGGTTGGCCACCGCGCGCTCGAAGAGCTCGATGTCGACCTCGGCCACCGGCGCGCTGCTGCCGCGCTGCTCGAAGCGCAGGCCCACCCGCTGCTGCGCGGCGCGCTCGGCAAAACGCAGCGCGATGTCGTCGAGCACCTCGCCGACGTCGATGCGCGTCAGGTGGAGCTTGAATTCGGGCTCGTCCAGCAGCGCCAGGTCACCGAGCGAGCGCACCATGCCGGCGGCGTTGCGGGTGTTGCGCAGCGCCACGCCGAGCAGGCGCTGGTCTTCGCCGCTGGCGGGGCCGGCCTGCCAGCGCGACTGCAACGTCTCCAGGCAGGCCACGGTGGCCGTCAGCGGCGAGCGCAGGTCGTGCGACAGGTTGCTGATGCTCTCGCGGCGGAAGGTGTCGAGCCGGCGCAGCTCGTCCCACTGCATGCGCAGCGTCGCCAGCAGGGCGTGGAAGCCGCCGCGCAGGCGGCTGAATTCGTCATCGGCGGCCAGCGCAGCAGGGGCCGCCACGGTGGCCGCGCTGGTGAAACCGGCGCGCGCTGCGCTGGCCACCTCGTCGCTGAGCACGCGCAGCGGGCGCGTCACGGTGACGATGATCCAGGCCGCCAGCGCCGAAATGAGCAGGATCACTGCCACCACCGGCACCAGCGCCGGCGAGGCCAGGCTGGTGCCCACCAGCTGCAGCCGCCCGGCCGGCAGGCCCGGCTTGCGGCACACCAGGTAGAGGTAGCCGGCGGCGCCTTCGCCGGCCCGGTTGGGGCGGATCACGGCCCGGCGCAGGGCGCGCGCCGCGACCACGGCGTCGGCGTCCATGAACTCGGGGTCGTCGCCCATCACGTAGGCGGCGCGACGGTCGCGCACGGCCGCGGCGCGGGCGGCCTGCTGCACCGGCGCCAGCGCCACCCTGAAACCGGGCGCCAGCCGCACCTGGCCGGTGCTGGCCAGCACAGTGCCATCGGCGCCCAGCAGGTAGAGCTGGCTGTCGGGCTCGTAGAGCAGCAGGTTGCGCAGGAAGGCGACGAATTCCTCGGGGTTGCGCTGGTGCTGGTCGAGCAGGTCTTCGTGCTGCACGGTGACGCGGCCCAGGCAGGCGTCGCCGCGCTGCCAGATGCTCTCGTGCTCGAAGCGCTGGAAGGCCAGCGCCACGGTGACGATGACCGCCAGCGCCGTGGCCAGCCCGGTGAGGAAGACGGTGAGCGCCAGCCGCAGGCGCACCGTCATGCGCCGCAGGCTCACGGCGGCGCGTCGCGCATCTTGTAGCCGGCGCCGCGCACGGTGACGATGAAGCGCGGGTTCATCGGATCCAGCTCCAGCTTGGCGCGCAGCCGGTTGATGTGCGTCGTCACGGTGTGCTCGTAGCCCTCGTGCGAGTAGCCCCACACCGCGTCGAGCAGCTGGGTGCGCGAGAACACGCGCCCGGGGTGGCTGGCAAAGTGCAGCAGCAGGTCGAATTCGAGCGCCGTGAAGTCGAGCGCCCGCCCGGCCACGCGCGCTTCGCGGCGCACCGGCAGGATCTCGAGTTCGCCGTTGCGCACCGACTGGTTGGGCACCGGCGCCGCCGTCGCCGCGCGCAGCAGCTCGGCGCGGCGCAGCAGCGCCTTGACGCGCGCCAGCAGCTCGGCCATCGAGAAGGGCTTGGTCAGGTAGTCGTCGGCGCCGAGCTCCAGGCCCAGCACGCGATCGAGCTCGGTGCTCTTGGCGGTGAGCATGAGGATCGGCGTGGCGCGCCCGCGCGCGCGCAGTGCCTTGCAGACCTCGAGCCCGTCGAGCAGCGGCATCATCAAGTCGAGGATCAGCAGGTCGCTGGCGCGCTCTTGCTGGCTGGCCAGCGCAGCGCGCCCGTCGGCCACCGCGGTGACCTCGTAGCCGGCCTGCTGCAGGTTGAGCGCGATGAGGTCGCGGATGTCGACCTGGTCTTCGGCAACGAGGATCTGGCTGGCCATGGGCAGGGGGCGCGGGTCCGGGTATGGGTGCGGTCGGGCGGTGGGGGTGGCAGCCGGGGAGTCGGCCCCCGACACCGCGTTCTTACACCGATGTGATCTGGCTGTGATCTTTGGTGAGCACCGCGCGAGATGCGTTTTGCACAGTGTAGCCATCGCCACCGCCCGCACACGCCCGCACTGGAGCCCCTCATGCAAGCCACCCTCGCCACCCCGCAAGCCCCCCCCTGCGCCCTGGGATGGGCCGACCTGGCCTGCCACCGCGGCTACCTGGTGGCCTTTGCGCGCCGCCGCCTGATGGACCCGGCCCTGGCCGAAGACCTGGTGCACGACGTCTTCGAGGCCGTTGTCACCGGTCGCGCCGACTTCGGCGGCCGCGCTGCGCTGCGCAGCTGGCTGGTGGCGATCCTCAAGCACAAGATCGTCGACCTGGTGCGTCAGCGCAGCGGCCACGACAGCCTCGACCAGGGCGACGGCGAAGACGGTGGCGCTCTGGAGTTCGAATGCCCGCTGCCGCGCCCCGACGAGGTCGCCGAGCATCGCCAGCGCCTGCGCCGCACGCTGCACCGCATTGCCGAGCTGCCCGACAAGCTGCGCCAGGTGATGGAGCTGCGCGTGCTGCAGGACCGCAGCACCGAAGACGTCTGCCGCACGCTGGCCATCAGCGAGCAGAACCTCTTCGTGCGCCTGCACCGCGCGCGCCGCGTGCTGGTGGCCTGAGGCGCCGCCACGCCGTCAGCGCCGCCAGCGCCGCCCGTGGCGCGCGCGCTCAGCCTGCCAGCAGCCGGTCCACGACGAGCAGCAGGGCCTGCAGGTCGAGCGGCTTGGTGATGTAGTCCTCGAAGCCGGCGCGCTGCGCCTTGTCGTGGTCGGCAGGCATGGCGTTGGCGCTCACCGCCACCACCGGCGTGCTGCGCGTGGCGGCGTGGCGGCGCAGGTGGCTGAGCACTTCGTAGCCGTCCATGCCGGGCAGCTGGATGTCCAGCAGCACCAGATCGGGCTTTTGCTGCGCCGCCAGGGCCAGCCCGGCCTGCGGCAAGTCGGTCATGAGCAGCCGGATCGCCGGGCGGTGGGCCAACATGCCGGCCATCAGGATCTGGTTGACTTCGTTGTCTTCGATGTAGAGCACCGTGTGCTGGCGCTGCGCCGAGGGCTGGGCCGCAGGCGGTGCCAGCGGTGCCAGCGGTGCAAGCAGCGCCAGCGGCGCGGCCCTGTCCGGCACGGCCACGGCCACGGCCGCCGGGCTGTGGGCCAGCGAGACCCAGAACACGCTGCCTTCGCCCGGCGCGCTTTGCACGCCGATGCGACCCTGCATCAGGTCCACCAGCCAGCGGCTCAAGGCCAGGCCGATGCCGGCGCCTTCGATATCGGAGTTCGCCGCGTCCAGGCGCTCGAAGGCCTGGAACAGGCGGTCCTGCTCGGCAGCGCCGAGGCCGGGGCCACTGTCTCGCACCTCGATGCGCACGCGGTCCCCCGGCTCACGGCGCCAGGCGATTTGCACCTGGCCGCCCAGGCGGTTGTACTTGACGGCGTTGGACAACAGGTTGAGCAGCACCTGCTTGAGCCGGATGGGGTCGGCCAGCACGTGATCGGCTTCGCTGCCACCGTCTTGGACATCGAGCGTGATGCCGCGCTCTGCGGCCGCCGAGCGCACCAGCGGCAGGCACTCGGCGACTACCGTGGGCAGGTTCACCGCGGCCAGGTGCAGCTGCAGCGTGCCGGCCTCGATGCGGGCGATGTCGAGCACATCGTTGATCAGGCTCAGCAGGTGGCGGCCGCCGCGCAACAGCTCCTGCACGCGCACCAGCTGCGATGCGCTCAGCGGGTCGGCAGCGTCACTCTGCATCAGCTGCGCGAAGCCGAGCACGGCGTTCAGCGGCGTGCGCAGCTCGTGCGACATGCGCGAGAGAAACTCCGACTTGGCGCGGTTGGCGCGCTCGGCCTCGTCGCGGGCGGCGATGAGCGCCGCCTCGGCGGCCTTGCGCGCGGTGATGTCCCAGCCGTACACGGTGTAGCCCTCGAAGCGCCCGTCGGCGCCCAGGCGCGGCACGCCGTGGTCGGCGATCCAGGCCACGCTGCCGTCGGCACAGGGCAGGCGGAATTCAGCCTCGTACGGGGCCTGCCGTGCGGCCGCCTCGCCAAAGACGGCCAGGCAGCGCTGCAGGTCGTCGGCGTGCAGGCGGCGGGCCCAGGGCAGCGCCAGTTCGGCGTCACGGGTGCGGCCGGTGGCGGCCAGCCAGCGCTGGTTGAACCACAGCGGCGTGCTGTCGGCGGCGGCCAGCCAGATGAATGCCGGGGCCGCGTCGGCCATGGTGCGAAAACGCGCTTCACTCTCGCTCAGCGCCTGCTGCGCACCCTCGCTGGCGGTGACGTCGGTGTAGGTGCGCACGACGCTGCCGTCGCCCGCGGGGTGGGTCTGCACCTCGAGCAGCATGCCGTCGCGTCGGCGGCGTTGGTAGCGTGGTGGATCGGAGCGCCAGGAGTGCAGGCGCGGCGTGAACCCGCCGCGGTCGAGAAGGCCGTGCTCGATCTGATGGCGCCCCAGCGCTTCCATCGTCGGTCGCGTCTGCATCAACGCCAGCGGGATCTGCAGCAGCTCCAGGAAGCGGCGGTTGAAGGTGCTGGTGCGGCCCTGCGCATCGATGCTCAGCACGCCTTGCGACAGGCTGTCGAGCGTGACCTCGAGCAGGTGCGACTTGTGCTCCAGCAGTTCACCGGCCAGGCGCAGCTGCTGCTCGGCGTGCTTGAGCGGGCTGATGTCGGAAAACATCCCCACCGCGCCGACCTTGCGGCCGGCAGCGTCGAAGATCGGCGTGGCGTTGTTGAAACAGTGCACCGGGCTGCCATCGGCGCGCCGCAGCGTGATTTCGTAGCCTTCGGCCTGGCCCTGGCTGCGGTGCTGCACCTGGGCGCGGAAGATGCGCTCATTGTCCGCGTCGACGAAGTCGAAGATCGAGCGCCCCTGCAGCTGCGGCAGCGCCAGGCCGAGCATGCGGCACATGGCCGGGTTGGCGTCGGTCGTGCGCACCTCGTTGTCGATGAACCAGATGCCCTGCTCGGTGTGCGCGATCAGCAAAGCCAGCATGCGCTGTTGGTCGGCCTGGCGCGCCTGGGCCGCCTTGCGCTCGGTGATGTCGGCGTAGAACATCACGAAGCCACCGCCGGGCGTGGGGCTGCGGCGCAGCTCGATGGTGCGGCCGTCGGGACGCACCCGCTCGGTCACCGAAGGCGGGCCAAGGCTGAGCTCGTCGACGCGTCGCGCCGCTGCGGCCGCGGCGTCACCGGGCCCGAATTCGCCCGCCTCGGCCAGTGCCAGCGCCAGCCGCTGCAGCGGCGCGCCGCGCTGCACCAGCGCCAGCGGCAGCCCCACGAGCTCGATGAACTGCGCGTTCCAGGCCTGCAGTCGCAACGAAGCGTCGAAGACGCTGATGCCCTCGCGGGCATGGTCGAAAATCAGGCGCAGCAACGCATTGCCATCGGGCGCGGCTGGCGGCTGGGCAGGCTGGCTGGCAGGTTGCCTGGCAGGCGGGGGCGTGGACGAGTCGGGCATGGTGGATTCTGGCCCCACGCCCCGCCCCGGGGCCGCCCCAGACTGCGGGCCTGGCGACCGCCGCGACCCCGGCAGCAAGATGCGCGTCCAGGCGATGCGCCAGCGCGACGGCGACGGCGCCGGCGCCAGCCCGCTGCGGGGATCAAGCGGCCGCCGGCTGCCGCGGCCCGTGCTGTCCCGAAGCGGCGCGGGCGGCGCCGGCCCCGCTGCGCGTGTCTACTTGGCTGCCAGGCCGTCCAGCCCCGCCTTGGCCACCATCTCGTCCTGCGAGGCCAGCACGCCCGAGACGCCGATGCCGCCGATGATCTTGCCGTCCACCACGATGGGCAAGCCGCCTTGCAGCGGCATCACGCCCGGGACGGCCAGGATGCGCAGCGCGCTGCCGTTGGCCGCCAGGCTGTCTTCCAGCGCCTTGCTGGGCCGGCGGAAGTTGACCGCCGTGCGGGCCTTGCCGGTAGCGATGTCGACGCTGGCGTTCTGTGCCTCCAGGCGCTGCAGCATGACCAGGTGACCGCCGGTGTCGACGATGGAAATCACGACCTGCCAGTTGTTCTTGCGCGCCTCGGCCTCGGCCGCGACCATGGCCTTCTTGGCCTGCTCGATGTTGATCGACAGGCCGTAAGGCGGCGGCGACTGTGCCGCCACGTGCAGGCTCAGTGCGGCCAGGCCGATGAAGGCCATGTGGCGCACGGTCTTGAGAGTCGAGGTCATGGGTGGTCTCCGTTGCGGTTGCATGAAAGATGCGCGCGGCGATCAGCCGGCGCTGAAGTCGCCGAGAGTGGCGATGATCGGTTTGCACTTCGCGTCTGCGGCGGCCTTGAAGCCGCTGGCGATGGCGCTGGCGATGGCGATGGCGCTGGCCAGGCCCCGTGCGGCAGCGCCCGGCGCAACCGTTAACAAGGGGGTCAGCAAGGGGCGTCGGTGCATGGCCTGGGATCGTCCCGGGCTCACGGCGTGCGCGCCGGCAGCGTCACCACGGCGTCGCGTTCCAGGCGGAAGGCCATCAGGTCTTCGCCGATCAGCAGCGGGCCTGCATAGGTCTTGCGCGCCATCTCGAACACGTCCTGCTCGGTGACTGCCGGCACGCCGATGCTGCCCAGCAGGACGAAGTGATAGAACACCGCGAGCCTGGGCTTGACGCGGGCGAACAGGGTGCCGGCTTCGTCGGGCCTGGTGTGATGGGCCAGGATGACCTGGAACACCGGGTTCTTGAGCAGATCTTCGCGCACCGCGGCCACCTGGTGGATGAGCAGGTCGGTGCCGCTGGCATGCTCGATGAGGTTCTCGCTGAAGCGCGTGTCGCCCGAGACGGTGACCGAGCGACCCGCAAAGTCGACCCGGAACCCGACCGCCGGTTTGAGCAGGTCGCCGTGGTCGACCGCGAAAGCCGTGACCTTCACGCCGCCCTGCTCGTAGACCACGCCGGTGGTGAATTCGCTGACCTCGGCGCGCACGTTATCGGGCGCCAGGTTCTGGTCGGCGGTGCGGGCGCGGATGTCCCAGTCGTAGGCTTGCGCCAGCCCCTGCATGAGCGCTTTCGTGCCGGCCGGGCCGTGGACGCGGAACGGCCCCTTGCGCTGCGCGTAGGCGGCTTCCAGCCAGCCGGTCAGCCACAGATCGGGGATGCCCACGACGTGGTCGGAGTGCAGGTGGGTGATGAACAGCGCATCCACCTGGCCCAGCCGCAAGCCGGCCTGCAGCAGCCGCTGCGTGGTGCCGCGGCCGCAGTCGATGAGCAGCTTCCTGCCGCCGGCCTCGATCAGCACGCCGGGGCCGAATCGCCGCATCACCGGCGCCGGGCTGCCCGTGCCCAGCAGCGTGACGCGAAATTCATCGGCCGCGGCCGGCGAAGGCGCGGGCTGCGCCGCCGCCGCGCCGACGGCCAGCGCCAACAGCCACGCGGCGAGCCGGTTCAGCAGGCGCATGGCAGGCGCATGGCGACACAGGGCAGGCAGATGGCGGGCACAGGGCAGGCCGCGTCAGACGAGCTTCACGCTCAGGTTGGGCAGGCGGTCGATGTGGCATTCGATGACGTCCCCGCGCACCACCGGGCCCACGTTCTCGGGCGTACCCGAGTAGATGATGTCGCCGGGCATCAGCTCGAAGGCCTCGCTCAACTTGCTGATCTGCTCGGCCACGCTCCAGATCATCTGGCTGAGGTTGGCGTTCTGCTTGGTCACGCCGTTGACCTTGAGCCAGATGCCGCCGGCCGCGAAGGACCCGATGATGCTGGCGCGGTGCAGCGGGCCGATCGGCGCGCTCTTGTCGAAGCTCTTGCCGATCTCCCACGGTTTCTTCTCGTCGCCCATCGCGCGCTGCAGGTCGCGCCGCGTCATGTCCAGGCCCAGCGCGTAGGCGTAGACGTGCTCCAGCGCCGTCGCGATGGCGATGTTGCGCCCGCCCCGGTGCAGCGCCGCCACCAGTTCCACCTCGTAGTGGTAGTTCTTGGTCAGCGTCGGGTAGGGATGGTCGGCCACCGTGCCGGGAGCCACGTTCTGGATCGCGTCGGTGGGCTTCTGGAAGAAGAACGGCGGCTCGCGGTCGGGGTTCGAACCCATTTCGATCGCGTGGGCGCGGTAGTTGCGGCCGATGCAGTAGATGCGCCGCACCGGGAACATCAGCTCGCTGCCGGCGATGGGCACGTAGGTCGCCGCCACCTCGAAGGGCGTCTTCATGCCGCCTTGCTGCGCGGTGCCGGGCAGCGCGCAGCCGGCGACGGCGCCGACGGCCATCGTGGCCGAGCTGTTGAGCATCGATCTGCGGTCCATCGTCAGGTCTCCTTGAATGTCTCGGGGGCTTCGGCGCCGAGCACGAAGTCGATCTCCATCACCGGCACGTCGACGCCTTGCACCCGCTGGTAGCGACGCACCAGCGCCTCGCGCACGCCGAACACGGCGTCGCTGTCGAGGTAGGGATCCTCGGCGTCAAAGAGCTCGGTGACCAGGGTGCGAACCCCGGGGGCGCTGACGATCAGGTGCACGTGCGCCGGGCGCCAGGCACTGCGGCCCGCGGGGCCGATGAGCTCTTGCCAGACCGGGCCGTCGGTGGGGATCTGGTAGGGCCGCGGGCGGATGGTGCGGATGGCAAAGCACGCTGCCTCGTCGACCTTCAGCCGGCAGCGCAGGTTGTCCTGGGGCTGCGCGGGGTCAAGCTGCCAGTACAGGCCGTTGTCGGCGTTCTGCCAGAAGTCGAGCGTGGCCTGCGCCAGCGGCCGGCCCTGGGTGTCGAGCACGCGGCCGCGCATGAGCACGGCCTGGCCGGCGTTGCCGGGGGTCAGGTCGGCCGGGTTGTCGCGCCACGGCGACCCGGCGGTGTGGAAGGGGCCGAGGACGCTGCCGGGCGTGATGCCGAGCACGCCGCCCGGCGTGATGCCGAGCACGCCACCCGGCGTGATGCCGAGCCCGCCGCCCGTCGTGTTACCCGGCACGCTGCAGAGCAGGTCCACCAGGCTCGACAGCCCGAGCACGTCGGACAGCAGGCTGAATTCACTGCGCGTGTCGCTGCTGATGTCGCCCACGCGGTGCAGGAAGGCGAGCGCCTCGCGCCACTCGTCGTGGCTCAGCCGGGTGGCCAGGGCATAACCGTGCAGGTGCTGCACCATGGCCTGCAGCAGTTCGCGCCGGCGCGCATCGGGCACGCCGGCAAAGCTGCCGGCGGCAGCCGCCGTGATGTTGCCCAGATCGATGTTCCTCACTCGACAACCGGGTTGCTGAGCACGCCGATGCCCTCGATCTCGATCTCGATCGTGTCGCCGGCCTTCATCCACACCGGCGGCGTGCGCGCGTAGCCCACGCCGGCGGGGGTGCCCATCACGACCACGTCACCAGGCTCGAGCGTGAGGCACTCGCTGAGCAGCGCGATCGTGCGTGCGACGCCGAACACCATGTCCGAGGTGGTGGCGCTTTGCATCACCTGGCCGTTGAGCCGGCTCTCGATGTGCAGGCCGCGGCAGCCGGCCGGCAGCTCGTCGCGCGTCACCAGGCTGGGGCCGAAGCCGCCCGTGGCGTCGAAGTTCTTGCCGATCGTCCACTGCGTCGTCTTGCGCTGGTAGTCGCGCAGCGTGGCGTCGTTGAAGCAGGCATAGCCGAAGACGTGCTGCAGCGCGTCGGCCGCGGCCACGAAGCGGGCGCGGCTGCCGATGACGAGCGCCAGTTCGGCCTCGTAGTCGAGCTGGCTGCTGATACGCGGCACGCGCAGCGGCGCGCCGTGCGCCAGCAGCGAGCTGCTGCAGCGCATGAACAGCGCCGGGTAGTCGGCCACCGTGTTGCCGCCTTCGCTGGCATGGTCGTGGTAATTCAAGCCCAGGCAGATGATCTTGCCGGGCCGCGGCACCACGGGCAGCAGCGTCAGCGCGGCCAGCGGCGTCGGCGGCTGCGCCGCAGCCAGCGCCGCCAGTTGAACGCGGCGCGCGGGCGCGCCGGCGCACTGTTCGATCAGGCCCTGCAGCGTCAGCGGTGCGTCGGCGCCCAGGCGCTGTCGCTCGACTACGCCACCGGCCACCTGCACGCCCCAGTCCGCCACGCCCTGGGGGCCCTGAAAACTCAGCAGTCTCATCGCCGCGCCTGGATGTTCATTCGACTTTCACGCCGATGTCCTTGACCAGCTTGCCCCACTTGGCAACTTCGCTTTCGACATAGCGCCGCGTTGCCGGGCGGTCCAGCCGCTGGGCCTCGAGCGAGAGCTGCTCGAACTTGTCCTGCACCGCCTTGGCACCCAGCGCCTTGTTGATCTCGGCGTTCAGCTGGTCGAGCACCGCCGCCGGGGTGCGGGCCGGCGCGAAGATGGCAAACCAGGTGTTGGCCTCGAAGCCGGGGTAGCCGAGTTCGGCCACCGTGGGCACTTCGGGCAGCGCCGGGCTGCGCCGGCTCGACATCACCGCGATCGGCCGCACCTTGCCGCTCTTGACGAAAGGCACCGCGGGCGGCATCGAGGTGCTGGCCACCGGCACCTGGCCGCTAACCACGGCGTTGGTCGCCGCTGCGGGCTGGAAGGGCACGTGCGTGATGTCGACCTTGGCCAGGGCGCGGAACAACCACTCCGCGCCGAGGTGGGTGGTGGTGCCGTTGCCGGAAGAGGCATACGACAGCGGGCTCGTCCTGGCCAGCGCCAGCAACTCGGCCAGGTTGGTGGCCTTCACATCGGGGTGGACGTAGATGAGGTTGGGCGTGACCGCGGCCATGGCCACCGCCTGCAGGTCCTTCACGGCGTCGTAGCCGGCATTGGCAAACAGCGAGGGGTTGACCGCGTAGGCCACGCTGTGGATGAGCAGCGTGTAGCCGTCGGCCGGCGCATTCATCACCTGTTGCGTGGCGATGTTGCCGCCGGCACCGGGCTTGTTTTCCACCACCACCGTCTGGCCCAGGCTGGCCGAGAGCTGATCGGCGACGAGGCGCGCGACGATGTCGGTTGAGCTCGCCGGCGCGAACGCCACCACCAGCTTCACCGGCTTGTCCGGGAAGGCCGAGTGCGCCGGCAGGGCCCAGGCCACGGCCGCGGCAAGACTCGTCAACCCCTTCAGCAAGCGCCTCATGAACGTCCTCTTGGCACGATGTCGGCGCCGACTTTAATCGCGAAAGTGGAGACCGTTGGGGATCATCGATAAAGCCGAGCTCAGCGTTTCCACCAGGGCCGGCTGCGGCCGGTGCCCCGAGGCGCGCAGCCCGCTCAGCGCACGGGGCCGAGGCCGATCGGCGCCGGCGCGCTCATCAAGATCTTGCGAAACAGCGGCTGGTAGTCGGGCGTTGCCTGATGGCCCGTGAGCGGATCGCGGTTCTCGGCAAACGCCGCGTCCAGCTCAGCCCAGTCGGCGGGCTCGAAGGCACGGCGGGCCGCCGGCAGCAATTCATTCTCTTCGGTGGCCATGTGGGCGAGGTAGAAGCGGATGTAGCTTTCGACGGCCTGCTCGAAGTCGGCGCGGCGCGGCTCGCCCATGACCTCGAAGGCCAGCAGCGCGTGCTCGAGCGAGCGGATCGCATGCTCGCCCTGGTGGTGGTCGCGTTCGAGGGCGTCGATGACCGCGCCCAGCTCGGGGCAGCGCTGGCGCAACTTGGGAAACAGCCACTCGCTTTCTTTGCGGTGGTGCAGTTTCTCGGGGAATTCGTCGACGTAGAAGAGCATGGCGCGCAGCACGTCGAAATCGGGCATCGTGCCCTGCCGCCGCGCCTGCGCCAGCAGCAGCGACAGCGAGCGCAGCATCGCCGACAGGGCCTGATGCTCGTCGTTGATGATGTCCAGCGCTGCGTGTCTCATGCATTGCAGCATGGCAGGCCCGGCGCGGCGGCCCTTGATGCAGGTCAATGCGCAGCGGGCCGGCCGCGATGCATGCGCTGGTGCTCGGCGGCAGTGGGCGCGAAAACCGCTTCCAGCGCCGCCATCAGCGCCTGCGCGCGCGCGCTGTTGTCGGCGCCGAGGTTGCACACGTAGACGTCGAGCGTCACCGCGGCGAGCTCGGGCCAGGTGTGTACCGCCAGGTGCGATTCGGCCAGCAACACGACCCCGGTCACGCCGCCCGGCGCCGCAAAGCGGTGGAAGAGCTCGCCCACCGGCTGCAGCCCGGCCGCGGCCACGGCCTGCAGGCAGCAGGCGCGCAGTGCCTGCGCGTCGACCATGGCCGGCAGCGCAGGTGCACAGCCCCGCAGATCCGCCGTGAGGTGCAGGCCTTGCATGACGCCGATCATAGGCAGCGCGCGGCAGCCTCCTAGAATCCCGGCCTGCGCCCCGCCGACTTCTCCACCACCACGCCATGGCCTTGACCTTCCCTGACACCACCCTGATGGCCAACGCCATCCGCGCACTGGCCATGGACGCCGTGCAGCAGGCCAATTCCGGCCACCCCGGCGCACCCATGGGCATGGCCGACATGGCGCTGGCGCTGTGGGGCCGCCACCTCAAGCACAACCCGGCCGACCCGCACTGGGCCGACCGCGACCGCTTCGTGCTCAGCAACGGCCACGGCTCGATGCTGCTGTACGCGCTGCTGCACCTCACCGGCTACGAGCTGCCGATGAGCGAGCTGAGGCGCTTCCGCCAGCTCGGCAGCAAGACCCCGGGCCACCCTGAAGTCGACCTCACCCCGGGCGTCGAGACCACCACCGGCCCGCTCGGCCAGGGCCTGGCCAACGCGGTGGGCATGGCACTGGCCGAAAAGCTCATGGCCGCCGAGTTCAACCGCCCCGGCCACGCCGTGGTCGACCACCAGACCTACGTCTTCCTGGGCGATGGCTGCCTGATGGAAGGCATCAGCCACGAAGCCATCGCGCTGGCCGCGAGCTGGAAGCTGGGCAAGCTGATCGCGCTGTACGACGACAACGGCATCAGCATCGACGGCCGTGTCGAGCCCTGGTACCCCGACAACGCCGGCCTGCGTTTCGCGGCCATGGGCTGGCAGGTCATCGGCCCCGTCGACGGCCATGACGTCGACGCCGTCGACGCCGCCATCGAGCAGGCCCGCGTCAGCAGCGCCATGCCCACGCTCGTGATCTGCAAGACCAGCATCGGCAAGGGCAGCCCCAACCGCGCCGGCACCGCCAAGGCCCACGGCGAACCGCTGGGCGCCGAAGAAATCAAGCTCACGCGGGCCGCGCTCGGCTGGACCGCCGAGCCCTTCGTAATTCCAGAAGCGGCCTACGCCGGCTGGGACGCGCGCGCCGCCGGCGCCCAGGCCCAGGCGCGCTGGGGCGACGCCTTCGCGGCCTACCAGGCGGCGCACCCCGAACTGGCGGCGGAATTCACGCGCCGCATGGCCGGCGAGCTGCCCGCGGGCTTTGCGCAGACCGCCGTCGACGCCATCACTGCCGCCCACACCCGGGCCGAATCGGTGGCCACGCGCAAGGCCAGCCAGATCGCGCTGGAGGTCTTCACCAAGGCGCTGCCCGAGATGCTGGGCGGCAGCGCCGACCTGACGGGCAGCAACCTGACCAACACCTCGTCGACGCCGGCGCTGCGCTTCGACCACGCGGGCACCCCGAACGGCGGCCGCCACATCAACTACGGCGTGCGTGAGTTCGGCATGGCCGCGGTCATGAACGGCATCACGCTGCACGGCGGCTACATCCCCTACGGCGGCACCTTCCTGACCTTCAGCGACTACAGCCGCAACGCCATCCGCATGGCGGCGCTGATGAAAAAGCGCGTCATCCACGTCTTCACGCACGACAGCATCGGCCTGGGCGAAGACGGGCCTACCCACCAAAGTGTGGAGCATGCAGCGAGCTTGCGGCTGATCCCCAACCTGGACGTATGGCGCCCGGCCGACACGGCAGAAACTGCCGTCGCCTGGACCATGGCGCTGGGCAACACGACGCGGCCCACCGCGCTGCTGTTGACGCGGCAGACGCAGCCCTACCTGCCCAAGGCGGCGCTGGACGAGATCAGCAAGGGCGCCTACGTGCTGGCCGAACCCTCGGAAGTAGGGCTGAAGAAGAAGGCGCAGGCCGTCATCATCGCCACCGGCAGCGAAGTCATGCTGGCGCTGCATGCGCAGGCGGAGCTGGCGCAGCGCAAGATTGCGGTACGCGTGGTCAGCATGCCCAGCACCAATGTCTTTGACCGCCAGAGCGTGGCCTACAAGTCCGCCGTGCTGCCGGCCGGCGTGCCGCGCGTGGCCATCGAGGCCGGCGTCACCGACGGCTGGTGGAAGTACGGCTGCGCCGCGGTCGTCGGCATCGACACCTACGGCGAGAGCGCGCCGGCGCCAGAGCTCTTCAAGCACTTCCAGATCACGGCACAGAACCTGGCGGACACTGTGCGCCAGGTGCTGGGCCGCTGAAATCGTTCATATCCCCTCAGGAGAAATCATGACCATCAAGGTTGGCATCAACGGCTTCGGCCGCATCGGTCGCATGGTGTTCCGCGCCGCGGTGCAGAACTTCCCCAACATCGAGATCGTCGGCATCAACGACCTGCTCGAGCCCGACTACCTGGCCTACATGCTCAAGTACGACAGCGTGCACGGCCGCTTCAAGGGCGACATCGCGGTCGACGGCAACACGCTCGTCGTCAACGGCAAGCGCATCCGGCTGACGGCCGAACGCGACCCGGCGGCGCTGAAGTGGGGCGACGTCGGCGCCCAGGTGGTGATCGAGGCCACGGGCCTGTTCCTGACCAAGGAAACCTGCCAGAAGCACATCGACGCCGGCGCCAAGAAGGTGCTGCAAAGCGCGCCCAGCAAGGACGACACGCCGATGTTCGTCTACGGCGTCAACCACAAGACCTACGCCGGCCAGACCATCATCAGCAACGCCAGTTGCACCACCAACTGCCTGGCCCCGGTGGCCAAGGTGCTGCACGACAACTTCGGCATCAAGCGCGGCCTGATGACGACCGTGCACGCCGCCACCGCGACGCAGAAGACCGTCGACGGCCCCAGCAACAAGGACTGGCGCGGCGGCCGCGGCATCCTCGAGAACATCATCCCCAGCAGCACCGGTGCGGCCAAGGCGGTGGGCGTGGTGATCCCCGAGCTCAACAAAAAGCTCACCGGCATGGCCTTCCGCGTGCCCACCAGCGACGTCAGCGTCGTCGACCTGACGGCAGAGTTGATCAAGGAAGCCAGCTTCGAAGAGATCTGCGCCGCCATGAAGGCGGCTTCAGAAGGCCCGATGAAGGGCGTGCTGGCCTACACCGAGGACAAGGTGGTGGCCACCGACTTCCGCGGCGAGTCCTGCACCAGCGTCTTCGATGCCGATGCCTCGATCGCGCTCGACAAGACCTTCGTCAAGATCGTGGCCTGGTACGACAACGAGTGGGGCTACTCCAACAAGTGCCTGGAGATGGTTCAGGTCATCGCCTGAAGCCCTCACCCTTGGGCCGCGAGCCCGCCCCGGCGGGCTTCATTGAGGATTTCGGCAGGCGCCAGGGCGTGCGCTTGCTTACGGTCGGTCGCGCCTTGAAAGAGCGGGGTGCCGGATGCCCGCCTACACTGGGCCATGACCCCTGACCGACCCCTCGCGCGCCTGCTGCTGGCCCTCGCCCTGGCGCTGTCCTCTTCGGTGGGCTTGGCGGCCCCGCCGCGCGCGCCGCTGCCGCCACTGGACGTTGAAGTCATCGTCGGCTTCACGGCCGACGCCGCCACGCTGCGCAAACATGCGCTGGCCCTGCGGCCTGACGCCAGCGCCGTGCGCAACGCGCTGGCCGACCGCGCCACCACGCTGGGCGCGCGCCACGGCCGCGCGCTGCTGGCCGGCGCCGCGGTGGGCGAGCAGGCCCAGGTCATGCGCGCCGTGGGAGTGGACGCGGCCACGCTGGCGCGCGAGCTGGCCGCCGACCCGGAGGTGGCCTACGCCGTGCCCAACGGCCGCAAGCGCATCGTCAGCGCGCCCAACGACCCGCTGTACCCGGCCACCGCCCCGGGCGTGCGCCCGAGGGGGCCGGACAGCGGCCAGTGGTACCTGCGCGCACCCGACAGCACCCTGAAGTCGGCGATCAACCTCGAAGCCGCCTGGGCGCGCACCACCGGCAGCGCCAGCGTCGTCGTCGCGGTGCTCGACACCGGCGTGCGCTTCGAGCACCCCGACCTCGGGCGCGTCGCCAACGGCGGGCAACTGCTGCCGGGCTACGACATGGTGAGCAACAGCGAAGTCGCCAACGACGGCGACGGCCGCGACAGCGACCCCAGCGACCCCGGTGACTGGGTCACGGCTGCCGAGTCGCGCAGCGGCACCTTCGTGGGCTGCGGCGCCTCGGGCAGCAGCTGGCACGGCACCGCCACCGCCAGCCTTATCGGCGCCGCCGCCAACACCACGCCGGCCACCGGCATGGCCGGCGTCGCGCCCGGCACCCGGCTGCTGCCGGTGCGCGTGCTGGGCAAGTGCTTCGGCAGCGACTCCGACATCATCGCCGGCATGCGCTGGGCTGCGGGCATCGCGGTGGCGGGCGTGCCCCTCAATCCGAACCCGGCCCGCGTCATCAACATGAGCCTGGGAGGCGACGGCGCGTGCAGCGCGGCCTACCAGACCGTGGTCGACGAACTCACGGCGCGCGGCGTGACGGTGGTGGCTGCCGCCGGCAACAGCACCGGCGGCCCGGTGAGCGAGCCCGCCAACTGCCGCGGCGTGATCGGCGTGCTGGCCATGCGCCATGCCGGCACCAAGGTCGGCTTCTCAGACCTCGGGCCCGAGATCACGATCTCGGCCCCCGGCGGCAACTGCATCAACACCAGCCAGGGCTCGGCCTGCCTGTACCCGATCCTGGCCGCCACCAACAGCGGCACCACGGTGCCGCTCGGCTCGGCGTGGACCGACAGCTTCAACATCAGCGTGGGCACCAGTTTCTCGTCGCCCCTGGTGGCCGGCGTGATGGCGCTCATGGTGTCGCGCCAACCCGGCCTGTCCCCCGCCGAGCTGCGCAGCGCGCTGCAAGCCAGCGCGCGGCCGTTTCCGGCCAGCGGCGCGGACAACGGCCCGGGCGACGCCAGCGTCGTGACGCAGTGCCACGCACCGGCCACCGGGGTCGACCAGCTGCAGTGCTACTGCACCACGGGCCTGTGCGGTGCCGGCATGCTCGACGCCGGCCAGGCCCTGGCCGCGGTGTCGGGCGCGCTGGCGCGCATCGACGTCACCAGCGCGGCGCCCACGGCCGGCGTCAGCGTGCTGCTCAGCGGCGCCGCCAGCCTGGCCGCGTCCAGCGCCACCGTGACCCAATACGCCTGGAGCCTGGTCAGCGGCGGCGGCCTGGTGAGCGGCTTTTCCAGCGCCACCAACGCCAGTACCGCGACCCTGTTGCCGACCACCGAGGGCAGCTTCACGGTTCAGCTCGTCGTCACCGACAGCCTGGGCAACAGCAACACCACGGCGCAGACGGTGGTGGTGGCCGCCGCCGCGCAGCCGCCGCAGGCCACCACGGGCGGTGGCGGCGGCGGCGGCGGTGCAGCCTCCATCGCCTGGGTCGCCGGTGTGGCGCTGGCCGCCGCGGTGCTGCGGCTGCTGCGGTTGGGGTCCATCAGGGCTTTGCGGCGCAAGGCTTGAAGCCCCCCGCCAGCGCGTCCCCGGGCAGGGCCTTCAGGCGCTCGGCCAGATCGGCGTCGGCGCGCGCCACGCGCAGCCGGTAGCTGGCCGTCGGCGTCGGCAGCTGCACCAGACG
>JANMVM010000178.1:0-11115 GCA_031392695.1 Rubrivivax sp. | reverse complement strand
GCGGCGACTTCCAGTACGCGTCCTCGGGGTCGCAGTTGGGCGGCGGCAGGTTGTCGCCCGAGACCAGGAACAGCGCCTCGCGCAAGGCCGGGAAGGCGTCGCGCAGCAGATCCAGCATCTTGAATTCGTCGTCCGCCAGATAGTGCATGTAGCCGGTGGCGTTGCGCCCGGGGCGCTTCAGGCTGTCCACCAGGCACAGCGTCATCGGATCGTCGACACCCTCGAAGACGATCGGCACGTCGGTGATGGCGAGTTGTGCGGCGCGGGCGAAGGTCAGGCTGGTCGAATAGATGGCGCGGTAGCGACCGATCTGCGGCTTGATCTTCTGCACCGCAGCGACGGTCTGCGCGACGTCTTCGACCCACAACACGTCAGCCGTCGTCGGTGGCAGCGGCGGAGATCCCTGGCCGCCGGCAGCCAGCGCCGCGACCAGCTGGTCGACGGCGGGGGCGCCCACCGGCGACAGCACCAGGACGCGTTGCGCCGATGCAGCCGGCGCCCGGTTGGCGGGCAGGTCGGTCGTGCAGGCGACCGTCGTCGCGATGGCCCAGAGCGTGCAAATCAGCCGGACAGTGCCGAGAGACAAAGCCCGCGACTGCTGCTCGTGTTCGCGCCTCGGTAGCACAGCCGCGCTCGGGTTCAGTTCACTCAGTTCATGCCGCAGGCCCGCTGCGAGAGTCCGATGGATCCAGCACCACCACCGTCTTGCCGACCAACTGGGTTCTGGGCGTCACGCTGCGCAGCCATCGCTCGGCATGGCCACTGTCGTCGAACTTGAACACATAGCTTTCCGCGGGCTTGGACTTGTCGGAACTGTCGAAGCCCAAGATATACCCATCGAGATTACCGGAGATGGTGGCCGTTGGAAACGTCACCGCGGCTACGGAGATGATGCACTTCGGGCAGGCTGCGATCACCTCGAAGGGCGGGTCCGCCGAACACGGATCAACGGAAGCTGGCAAGAACCGATTGGCGGCGTTGTATCCAACGATGATCACGGTGCAACTCATGGCAGACCTCCTGTTTGTTTGACGGTGTCGTGTCGGGTGATTGAACGAAGTGGGAGCGGCCCGAGTTTGGGCGAATTCGGTGCCGATGCCAATGGGGGGCGCGGTGCGATGCCCGCAGGCGGTGCCTGCCGCCCGGCGTCGGTCATCGCCGCGTCGGCGATCAGAACGTGGCGGGCATGCTGTCGGAAACTGTGGCGGCTGCGCCCAGCGCGGTCAGCGCATCGGGCACCGTGGTGTCGCCCGCCGGGCTGGCGGCTGCCGGCATGACGACGGCCACCGGCGCTGCCGGCGCCTTGTGGCCGGCATGGGCCAGGGCAAAGATCGAGCCGACGACGGCGAGAGCGGCGAAGGCGGTGAGGGCGCTGGCGGTGATCCTGCTCATGGTTGATCTCCTCAGGTGGGTTGACGCCGCTGGTCGTGGCGTGACGTCATGATCCCGCGCCACGGCAACTGCGTCAGTGGCCAATTTCGCCGTCGATGTGTGAAGAATTTACTTTCGGGGCTCGCCGTTCGGCAGGGCTCGAGCGGCGCCGAGGCGCGCTCGCCGACGTAGTGGCTCGCGTCGCGGGCGGCCACGGGCCGGCGGTGCCAGCAGGCGGTCGCCGATGGCCGCACACCGGGTGCGCGCCGGTCTTCCCGACTGGCTATTCCGCCTTGGCCCCGCTGGACTTCACGACGCTCTCGTAGCGCTTGAGTTCGCGCTGGATGAGGCCGGCAAACTGCTCCGGCGTGCTCGGCACGGGCTCGGCCATCAGCTGCGCATAGCGGGCCTTCGTTTCGGGCGCCTGCAGCGCCGCGACGAAGGCCGCATTGAGCCGGGCCACGACGTCGCGCGGCGTGCCGGCCGGTGCGATCAGGCCCCACCAGGTGTCGATCTCGAAGCCGGGCAGGGTGTCGGCGATGGTCGGCACCTCGGGCAGCAGCGGGCTGCGCTGCGCCGAGGTCACGGCCAGCGGCAGCAGCTTGCCGGCGCGGATGTTGACCGCCGCCGTGGCCAGGTTGTCCAGGCTGTAGTCGACCTGGCCCGACAGCAGCGCCAGCTGCGATGGCGCGCCGCCGTTGTAGGGGATGTGGACGGCAAAGAAGCCGGCGCGCGACTTGAAGATCTCGCCGCCCAGGTGGCCGGCGCTGCCGTTGCCGCCACTGGCGTAGTTGAGCTGCCCCGGGTGGGCCCTGGCGTAGGCCAGGAAGTCCTTCAGCGAAGCGATGTTCAAGCGCCTGGCGGTGTCGGTGTTCATGACCAGCACATTGGGGATGCGCACCATCTGCGTGATGGGCGCGAAATCCTTGATCGGGTCGTAGGGCAGCTTGCCGAAGAGCCAGGGGTTGATGGCGTGCATGGCCACCGCGGCAATGCCCAGCGTCAAGCCGTCGGGCGGTGCCTTGGCCACGAGGTCGACGCCGATGCCGCCGCCGCCGCCGGGCTTGTTGTCGATGACGATGTTGCCCAGCGCGCCCTTGGCCGCTTCGGCGATCACGCGCGCCGTGACGTCGATGGCACCGCCGGCGGCAAAGGGCACGATCAGCCGCGTCGTCCTGGCGGGGGTCTGGGCCCAGCCCGGCGTGCAAGCCGCGGCGCCGCTGGCGGCCAGCGTGGTCATGAAGTGGCGGCGGTGCATGGCTTGAACTCCTGCGGTGGGCGTGTGGTTCGGGTCTGAGGGCTCATTGTCAACGGGCGCCCGGCGGGGCGGCTGACCGGGCCGTGGCGCAGCGCCCGGCTGGCGGTCAGCGGAGCCGGCGACCGCTCGCCGCGGCATGGCGGCATGGCTACAGTGTGGTGCATGAACCCTGACTCCTCGACCTTCCGCGTACCCGGCCTGCGCGCCGGCCTGAGCGCGCCGGGCCGCTCCGAAGCGCTCATCCCGCAGCGTGCAGCGCGCAGGCTCGTCCCGTGAGCGCGGCGGCGTCAGACCCGAAGCCCGAGCACCTGCCGCCGCCGCAGCCGCTGGCCGGCCTGCGCGTGGTCGAATTCACCCACATGGTGATGGGCCCGACCTGCGGCATGGTGCTGGCCGACATGGGCGCCGAGGTCATCAAGGTCGAACCCGTGGGCGGCGACCGCACGCGCTCGTTGCTCGGCTCGGGCGCGGGCTTCTTCCCGATGTTCAACCGCAACAAGCTCAGCATCCAGGTCGATCTGCACCACTCGCGCGGTGCCGACGTGGCGCGCGAGCTGGCCGCCAGCGCCGACGTGGTGATCGAGAACTTCAAGCCCGGCACGCTGCACAAATACGGCCTGGACTACAGGTCGCTGGCCGCCCTCAACCCGCGCCTCATCTACGCCAGCCACAAGGGCTTCCTGCCCGGCCCCTACGACCACCGCACCGCGCTCGACGAGGTGGTGCAGATGATGGGTGGCCTGGCCTACATGACCGGTCGTCCCGGCGACCCGCTGCGCGCCGGCACCAGCGTCAACGACATCATGGGCGGCATGTTCGGCGCCATTGCGGTGCTGGGCGCGCTCATCCAGCGTGGCATCAGCGGCAGCGGCATGGAGGTCGGCAGCGCCCTCTTCGAGAACAACGTGTTCCTGATGGGCCAGCACATGCTGCAGTTCGCGATGACCGGCAAGCACCCTGCGCCGATGCCCGTGCGCGACATCCCCTGGGCGGTGTACGACGTCTTCACGGTGGCCGGCGGCGAGCAGATCTTTCTGGCCGCCGTCAGCGACGCGCAGTGGCTCGCCTTGTGCGATGCGCTGGATCTGCCCGATCTCAAGGCCGATCCCACGCTGGCCACCAACAACCAGCGTGTGCGGCTGCGCCAGAGCCTGCTCACGACGCTGCGGCAGCGGCTGGCCCCGCGCACGGCCGCCGCGCTGGCTGCCGCCATGGAGCAGGCCGGGCTGCCCTTTGCCCCCATCCGCCGGCCCGAAGAGCTCTACGACGACCCCCACCTGCTGGCCACCGGCGGCCTGGCCGACGTGACGCTGCCCGACGGCGTCAAGGCCGGCCAGACGGTGCAGACCCCGCTGTTGCCGATCACGCTGCGCGGCCAGCGTCTGGGCGTGCGCCTGCACCCGCCGCGCTGCGGCGAGCACACACGCGCGCTGCTGGCGGCGCTGGGCCACGACGAGGCCAGCATCGACGCGCTGCTGGCCAGCGGCGCCGTGGCTTGAGTCCATCACGGCATCACCGCTGCGGTGATCCACGACGACGCGCGGCGCCCGTTGCGCGGCGGCGCCCTTACGATCGGGGCATGACATCCAGCCCTCGCATCCCCGGCCGCCGCCTGCTGCATTCACCCGGGCCCACGCCCTTGCCCGACGAGGTGCTGCACGCGCTGATGTGCCAGCCCATGGACATGGGCGACCCGCGCGTCGACGAGACCATCGCTGCCTGCGAGGCGGGCCTGCGGCGGGTGCTGCGCACGGCCGCAGCCGATGTCTTCTTCTACGCCTGCAACGGCCATGGCGCCTGGGAAGCGGCGGTGGAAAACCTGGTGCCGCCGGCAGGCACCGTGCTGATCCCGGGCACCGGGCATTTCTCGGAGTCGTGGGCCGTGCAGACCGAGGCGCTGGGCCGGCGCGTCGTGCGCACGCCCTGGGTGGAAGGCCTGCCCATCGACGCCGCCGCCGTCACGGCGGCGCTGCGCGCGGACACGCGGCACGAGATCGTCGCCGTGTTCGTGGTCCACACCGACACCTCCAGCGGCATCACGAGCGACGTGCCCGCGCTGCGCGCCGCGCTCGACGCTGCCGATCACCCGGCCCTGTTCGTGGTCGACGTGGTGGCGTCGCTGGGCGCCGAGCCTTTCGACATGGACGGCTGGCGTGTCGACCTCGCCGTGGGCGCATCGCAAAAGGGCCTGATGTGTCCGCCGGGGGTGGGTTTCATCGCCGCCAATGCGGCCGCCTTTGCTGCCGCGCAAGCCAACCCGGCGCCGCGCTACTACTGGGACATGGTGCTGCGCAAGAGCCCGCTGAGCTATCGCAAGTTCTGCGGCACGCCGCCGCAGAACCTGATGGCCGCGCTGGCCGCCGCGCTGGTGCTCATCGAGCGCGAGGGCCTGGCCCAGGTGCTGGCCCGCCACCGCCAGTTGGCGGGCCTGGTGCACGCCGCCGTGGAAGGCTGGAGCGAGGGTGGCGCGCTCGGCTTCTTTGCCCGCGACCCGGCCAGCCGCTCGAGCGCCGTGACCACCGTCACGGTGCCGCCGGGCACCGATGTCGACGGCCTGCGTGCGCTCGCGCGCGAGCAGTACCAGCTGGCCTTTGCCGGCGCGTTGGGCCCGTTGCAGGGGCGCGGCTTTCGCATCGGCCACCTGGGTGACCAGAACCCGGCGCAGTTGCTGGGCGCGCTGGCGGCGGTAGAGGCGGCGCTCGAGTCGCAGGGCGTGCCGCTGGGCAGCGGCGGCGTGCGCCGCGCCGTGCTCAAGCTCGCCGGCGGCTGAGCCCGCGCGGCATGGCGCTGCGCAGGGCGGCCCGCTTCGACGGCGTTCGCCTGCGAGCCGTCGCGCCGTCGGCCGTCGGCGCGCGTCGCTGCGCCCGCAGCGATGCCCTGGTGGCCGCCTGCCGCCTGGGCGCGGGGCCGGCGACCCGGTCCTGGCCTTTTGGCCCGGCGCGCATCGAGTGGCCCTTCGGCGTGCTGCAGGTCGACGATGCCGAGGTGGCGCGTCGCGCCTGCCTGCAGCTCGATGGCAGCTGGTGGCTGGCGGATGCGTCGGCGCCCGGGCGCATCGCCATCCGCTTGCGCGCGCTGGTTGCCGACCTGGCCTGGTGGCGACCGTTGCAGGCAGGCGACGCCTGGGACGCCGGCTTCGCAGCCGACGCGGCGGCGCTGGCTGGTTTCGTGCCGCGGCGGGCCACGCTGATCGTCATCGAAGGCGAGCCGGACGAGGCGAGCTGCCGCGCGCTGGACAGCCTCGGGCGTCGCGCCGATGAGCTGCAGCGGGCGCTGCGCGTCGTGGTCGTGGGTGGGCCGTCGGGCGTTGCCCGTCACATCCCCGCGTGAATCAGGCGGCGCGGGGCCTGTGCCGGGCGGTGCCCTTCACATCCCCGCGTGAATCAGGCGGCGCGGGGCCTGTGTCGGGCGCTGCCCGTCACATCCCCGCGTAATTCGGCCCACCGCCGCCTTCGGGCGTGACCCAGACGATGTTCTGCGTCGGGTCCTTGATGTCGCAGGTCTTGCAGTGGACGCAGTTCTGGGCGTTGATCTGCAGCCGGTCGCTGTCGTCGGCGTTCTTCACGAACTCATAGACTCCGGCCGGGCAGTAGCGGCTCTCGGGGCCGGCATAACGCTCTAGATTGATGGCCACCGGCACCGACGCGTCTTTCAGCGTCAGGTGCGCCGGCTGGTTTTCTTCGTGGTTGGTGTTGCTGATGAAGACGCTGCTCAGGCGGTCGAAGGTGAGCAGGCCATCGGGCTTGGGGTAGCGGATCGGCTCGACCTGGCTGGCGGCGTGCAGCCGGGTGTGGTCGCCGGCCTTGCGGTGGATCGTCCAGGGCGGGCTCTTGAAGCCGAGCTTGGGCAGCAGCCACTGCTCAATGCCCGTCATCAGCGTGCCGATGGTGTTGCCCTGCTTGAACCACTGCTTGAAGTTGCGGCTCAGGTTGAGTTCTTCGTGCAGCCAGCTCTTCTCGAAGGCCTGCGGGTAGTCCAGCAGCTCGTCGTGGCTGCGGCCGGCCTTGCATGCCGCGGCCGCCGCCTCGGCGGCCAGCATGCCGGTCTTGATGGCGGCGTGGCTGCCCTTGATGCGCGCCGCGTTGAGCGTGCCGGCCTCGCAACCGACGAGGGCGCCGCCCGGGAACACCAGCTTCGGGATGCTGAGCAGGCCGCCGGCGGTGATCGCGCGCGCGCCGTAGCCGATGCGCTTGCCGCCTTCGATATGGGCACGCACCGCGGGGTGGGTCTTCCAGCGCTGCATCTCCTCGAAGGGGCTGATCCACGGGTTCTGGTAGTCCAGCCCGGTGACGAAGCCGAGCGTGACCTTGTTGCCCTCGAGGTGGTAGAGAAAGCCGCCGCCATAGGTGTGCTCGTCCATCGGCCAGCCGGCGGTGTGCACGACGAGGCCAGGCCGCGCCAGGGCGGGGTCGATCTCCCACAGCTCCTTGACGCCCAGCGCGTAGCTCTGCGGGTCGCGCCCGGCGTCCAGACCGTAGTGCGCGATGAGCTGCTTGCCCAGGTGGCCGCGCGCGCCTTCAGCGAACACGGTGTACTTGCCCAGCAGTTCCATGCCGAGCTGGAAGCCACCGTGCGGCTGGCCGTCCTTGCCGATGCCCAGGTTGCCCGTGGCCACGCCGCGCACGCGGTCGTCGTCGGTGTAGAGCACTTCGGCGGCGGCGAAGCCGGGGAAGATCTCGACCCCCAGCGCCTCGGCCTGCGCGCCCAGCCATTGCGTGACGGCGCCCAGGCTGATGACGTAGCAGCCGTGGTTCTGCAGGCAGCCGGGGATCAGCCAGTGCGGCGTCGGGCGGGCTGATTTCTCGCTCAGGAACAGCACCTCGTCGCCGGTCACCGCCTGGTGCAGCGGCGCGCCGCGTTCCTTCCAGTCGGGGAACAGCTCGATCAGCGCCCGAGGGTCCATCACGGCGCCGCTGAGGATGTGGGCGCCAGGCTCGGAGCCCTTTTCCAGCACCACCACCGACAGCGCCGGGTCGATCTGCTTGAGCCGGATCGCGCTGGCCAGGCCGCCGGGGCCACCACCGACGACGACCACGTCGTAGGCCATCGACTCGCGCGGGCCGTGGGCGGCCAGGATCTCGGCAGGGGTCATCAAGGCTCTCCGCAGGGGGCTGTCCGGGGTGGACCAAGCAAGCTGATTCTAAGAGCCGCACCTGGGTTCAGCGGCCGAGCAGGCTGGGCGTGGCCAGGCCCAGCAGCGTGAGCGCGAGCGAGCCCAGCACATGGCTGCCGATGGTGGCGGCCGCCCAGCCCAGCCGTCCCTGCTGCAGGGCGATGACGACCTCGGCCGAAAAGGTCGAGAACGTCGTCAGGCCGCCCAGGAAGCCGGTGATGATGAAGAGCCGCCACTCCGGCGTCAGCGCCGGCGCCTGCGCCAGCAGCGTCATCGCCAGCCCGATAAGGTAGCCGCCAACGAGGTTGGCCACCAGCGTGCCCGGGGGCAGGGCGGGGAAGAGGTGGTTGAGGCCGACACCCAGGCCCCAGCGCAAGACGGCGCCCAGGGCAGCGCCCAGGCTGATGGCGATGAGGGCGCTGAGCATGGCCGGCAATTATCGCCACCCGCAGCACGCCGGCCGCGGGCCGCGGGCCGCGCCAGCGCTCAGGCGGGCGTCAGGCCCAGGGGCTGGCTTTGCTCGAACACCGGCCGGTCTTCGTTGCCGGCGGCAGCCACGGCGCGCGATCGGCCCTGGCGCTTGGCCTCGTACATGGCCTGGTCGGCGCGCCGCATGGCGGCCTGGATGCTCTCGCCGAAGCCGATCTGCACCATGCCGAAGCTCAGCGTCAGCGTGGGCAATTGCTGGCCCGGCGCGCGGCGCTGCACCTCGGCGACGATGCGCGCGGCCACGCCCATGGCCTGGCACGTCGTCGTGCGCCGCAGCAGCAGCACGAATTCATCGCCGCCCTGGCGGCCCGCCACGTCCTGGCCGCGCAGGTGCTCGAGCATCGCGCTGCTCACCAGCGACAGTGCGCGGTCACCGGCGGCATGGCCGAAGAGGTCGTTGATCCGCTTGAAGTGGTCGACGTCGTAGATCAGCAGCACCGCGGTGCCCGGCTCATCCTGGAGCAACGCCTGGTCGGCCAGCTGCTGGAAGTGGCGGCGGTTGGGCACCTGGGTCAGCGTGTCCAGGTTGGCCAGCACGCGCAGCCGCCGACGCGTGTCGCGCAGCTGGCGCTCGGTGCGCTCGCACACGAGCGTGATGGCGACGAAGGCCATCACCGCCGCGCCCAGCGCCGCCGCGGCGGTCTGCACGGCAAGGCCGGCCGCCAGATTGGCATCCACCAGCAGCGCAGCGCCCGGGGCCAGGCCGACCAGCACCAGGGCCGCGCCCAGGCAGCGCACGGGTGTGAACTCGCGCCCGCCGGGCCCCAGGAGCAGCACGGTGGCGGCGTACAGCGGGGCCAGTGCCGCTGCGCCTGCAGCCGCCGCGGCGGCCTGGGGGCCGGCGATGGCCGCCCCGGCGACTGCCAGGCAGGCTGCCAGCAGTACGCCCCAGTCCTGGCGCTGGCTGCCTGGCAGAGCTTGGCGCGGATGGAATCTGCGCAGTCCGATGAGCGTCAACACCGGCCACGGCGTCAGCAGCAGGGCAGCCGCGGCGGCGGCGAGTCGGCCCGGGTCGAGTGCTGCCGTGGCGGTGCCCAGCGAGGTGAGCCAGAGTGTGGCCACCCACCAGTGCCAGCCGCTATAGCGCCGCTGGCGCCGTCCGAATGCGGTGAGTGCCGCAGCGGCCACCACCAAGGCTGCGGTGGCAAGACTTGAGATTTCGCTGGAATCCGACATGACATCTGATTGTGTCGGGGTCATTGAGCCCTGCCTCCAGGAGGGCGGTGCGTGAGTGAAACGCTTTGCTACAGCCTCCCTGGGCGCGCGGAACCACCGTCACGCCGCGTTACGCCTTGGCGCAGCCCATGCCAGATCGGGGCACCGGGTCGAGCGCGCCGTGCCCTTCATCAATTCAGGCAGAAGGCATCGCGCAGCGGGGCGGGCTGACGGCGATGGTCGCCTTCTTGGTGGCGGTGGCCGGCGGCCTGGCCTGGGTGATGCTGCAGGGCTGGCTGCAGGGCTGGCTGCAAGGTTGGCTGCAGCGGCTCAGGCGCGGACCGGGCAGCGGCGGCGCTGCGCCAGGCACCTCGGTGCAGTGCCCGGGTTGCCACCCGCGGCCGCGCTCCAAGCCGGCCGCTCGCGCTTGGCGGCCTGGCCGCGGCCTTTGGGTACCATCCTTGCTGCAGAGCGTCAGGCGGGAGTGCAGCGATGGCCAGGGATCGAGTGGATGAGGAATAGGCGGCGGCCGCGGTTGGCGCTGGGACTCCCGCTGCCCTTGCGCTGGCTGGCAACACTCGGGCTGATGCTGGCCGCGGCGGCGGCCCCGGCAGCGTCGGTGCATCTGGAGGACCTGACCTGGACCGAGTTGCAGGCAGGCATCGCAGCCGGCAGCACCACTGTGCTCGTGCCCGTCGGCGGCACCGAGCAGAACGGCCCGCACATGGCGCTGGGCAAACACAATGCCCGCGTGCGCGTGCTGGCCGCGCGCGTGGCCGAGAGGCTGGGCAACGCCGTGGTCGCACCGGTGTTGGCCTATGTGCCCGAAGGCGCCGTCGAGCCGGCCACCCAGCACATGCGCTGGCCCGGCACGATCAGCATTCCTGCCGCGGCCTTCGAGGCCACGCTCGAAGGTGCGGCGCGCAGCCTGCAAAGACATGGTCTGTGCCAGGTGGTGCTGCTGGGCGATCACGGCGGCTACCGCGCCAGCCTGGATCGTGTGGCCGCCAAGCTCAATCGCGAATGGGCCGCCACGGCCTGCCGTGTGCACGCCTTGCCCGAGTACTACCGGGCCTCGTCAGCCGACTTCGCCAGCGCCCTCAAGGCCCAGGGCTACCCTGCTGCCGAGATCGGCACCCACGCTGGCCTGGCCGACACCGCGCTCACCCTGGCCACCGCACCGGCGCTCGTGCGCAGCGAAGCCCTGGGGCGCAAGGCCGCCGGCCAAGCCAGTACCCAGGCCAGTACCCAGGCCAGTACCCCCGACGGTGTCGCGGGCGACCCCCGCCGCGCCACAGCGGAACTCGGCAGGCCAGGCAGCGACCACATCGTCGACGCCAGCGTGGCGGCGATCCGGCTGGCCGTGGGCGCTGCCGTTCGCGCGGCGCCGCGCAAGACAACACCTTAGCAAGCAAACGGAGCAGGTTTGATGACAGTGGCCAGAACCAGGATCTTCAGCGCCGCCATCGCGGCCAGCACGGCTGTCACGGCTGTCGGCGCACTGTGGGCGGCAGGCCCAGCAGCGCCCGGCACACCCGCGGCAGCCCCTGCCGCAAGCGATGCGCGCAGCGTCTACAGCGGCAGCGCCTCGGACAAGATGAGCCCGGCCGTGGCCGGCGATCTGGAGCGCGTCTACGTGCCCAACCTGCGCGGCAACGACGTCTACGTCGTCGACCCGCTGACGCTCAAGGTGGTGGACCGATTCAAGGTCGGCATCGGCCCGCAGCAC
>JANMVM010000120.1:0-9402 GCA_031392695.1 Rubrivivax sp. | reverse complement strand
CGGCCGAAACGCGCATGCTCGCCGCCACGGGCGGCATCAACACCCACCGGGGCGCGGTCTTCTGCCTCGGGCTGCTGTGCGCCAGCGCCGGATCGGTGGCGGCCCAAGGCGCACCGCTGCACGCCACGGCCTTGCAGCGTGAGTTGATCGCGGGATGGGGTCTGGCGCTGTCCGAACGCGTGGCTCGCAGCAGCAATGCCCACGGCGCCGTTGCCGCACGCCGTTTCGGCCTCCGCAGCGCAGGCGCCGAGGCAGCGCTCGGCTTCCCGGTGCTCTTCGAGACGACGCTGCCCGCTTTGCTGGACGCGCATCACCGCGGCGCGACACAACGCCAAGCGCGCCTGGAGGCGCTGTTCGCGACGATGGCGGTACTCGAAGATACAAACCTGGTCCACCGCGGTGGCCTGGCGGGACTGCGTCATGCGCAGCGCGCTGCCCGCGCGTTCCTGGCCGACGGCGGCGCGCTGCGGCCCGACGCGCTGGCGCACGCCCACGCCGTGCACGCGGATTTCGTCGCGCGCCGTCTGTCGCCTGGCGGCACGGCCGACATGCTGGCGGCGGCCTGCTGGGCGCAGCGCGTCTGCAGTCGAGCATGAGCCTGCCCCTCGGCCCGCAGGGCCCCAAATCCATGCACCGCATGAAGGTGGCCTGATGAGCCTGGCGCTCCTGTTTGCAGGGCAGGGAACGCAGCACGCGACGATGCTGCCGTGGTTGGAGGCCTGCCCTGAGGCTGCTCCGACACTGGCACGGATTTCTGCACAGCTTGGCGCCGATTGGCGCACCCGTCTGGCCGACGCTGAGTGGAGCCAGAGCAACGCCGTCGCGCAGCCCTTGTTGACCGGTTTGGGGCTGGCGGCCTGGCAAAGTTTGGCGCCGAGACTGCCGTTGCCGACGGTCGTGGCGGGCTACAGCGTGGGTGAGTTGGCGGCGTTCTGCGCCGCCGGCGTGTTCGATGGGGTCCAGGCGATGGCGCTGGCCGGCGACCGCGCTGCCGCCATGGACCGCAGTGCGGCCGGAGTCGAGACCGGACTGCTGTCCGTCCAGGGTCTGGATGCCAAGGCGCTGTTTGCCGCCTGCGAGCGCCATGGCCTGTCGCTGGCCCTGCGGCTGGCGGCTGACCGGGCCGTGCTGGGCGGCTTGTCCGCAGCCCTGGTGCTGGCCGAAAGGGAGCTGTCGGCGGCCGGAGCGCGCTGTACGCGGCTGCAGGTGCGCGTCGCCTCGCACACACCATGGATGTCGGCGGCTGCGGTCGAGTTCGAAGCACGACTGGGCGCGGTGGCCATGTCCTCACCGCATTCGATACTGGTCTGCAATCACAGCGGCGCGTCGGAACGGGAGCCGGGCCGCTTGAAGCACCTGCTGGCCCGCCAGATCGCGACCACGGTTCTCTGGGACAGCTGCATGGACGCCATCGCCGAGCGGCGCGTTCGCTGCGTGCTGGAAGTGGGCGCTGGGCAAGCCTTGACGAACTTGTGGCGTGATCGGCATCCCGACGTTCCCGCTCGCTCGGCGGACGAGTTCCGCAGTGCCCATGCCATTGCCCGCTGGGTCAACACCGTGTTGCGATGAATGCGCCTTTCGGCCTTCACCGATCGGGCGTCGGATGGCGTCGGAGTCGAATCTCGCGAACGCGCCCTCCGTAGAAGCGTGCTCTGACCGTCGACCGTCGACATGTCGAGGCGCCCCAGTGCGCGCGATCCGTCGCGACGCGCGGGCCGAGCCGTCAAGCCCAAACTCCGGTTCACAACAAGCAATCGTGACAATGAGGTGCGGCGAGTCTCTGCGTCTGTCCTCCAATCGATCGGGATTTGTTCATGCACATCCGGTGCAGTCGAACGACGGCTTCACGCTCCTTCAGTTGGCGGGTTTGGGTCGTTGGCTGCCAACCAGCATCAGCACTTCGGCGCCTTGAACCCGTCGTCGGTATGGCTCAGTTCAGGCGCCGTGACTTGCCATCAAGTGCCGCCAGGCAACATGGGGACTCCTCGGGGACTGACGGAGCGACTTGCGCCGTGATCGCCAGGTTCTATGAGGCCTGGAAAGTCACCCGCTGTCACTGCCGCATCCTCGGCGTGTGGGCCGATCGGTCGACAGCGACCGGGCTGGATGGCGGGCCTGCAGTCATCGGTGGCTGTGGTCGGTGGGGCGGGACGCCGCGATGGGTACCTTGGGCCACTGGAGCCCGCAAGCTTGCCAGCCCTCGCGTCAGGATCGGGATCTTGGGCCTGGGGGACTTTCGCTCGTGAGGTCGCGCACGTGGGGGCACACGTCATTGCCGGGGCGGCCATGAGGCCCGGTCGCGCAGCACAGACCGCGGGCTCGCTCGGCTCGACGCGTCGTGCCGCGCCCCGGTGATGGGCCTGCCGCGGCATGGGCGCCGCTGGCTTGCAGCAGCGCCCTGCACTGCGGCGTCAGTACACCGGAAGCGTCACGACCTGGCTGTCGGTGCAGTAGCCCAGCACATCGCAGGCCCGCGCGGAATAGCTGACCGAGCTTCCTGCGTTGACAGGGATGCTAGTGTTCCAGATCGCCGGTGGGCGTGCGACCGAGCCGAGCAAGGTCGGGCCGTAGAAGTCCATGCGGTAGAAGTAGACGGCGTCGATGCCGTTGCTGGAAGAGACCGTCGCGTCGAGTTGCACCGCATCGCCTCGAAGCGGCGTGGCAGGAGCGAAAGCGCTCAGGGTGATCGCCGGCGGTGGCCCGACCACCACCGTCGCCTCGACGTAGACGCCGCCTCCGCAACCCGCCAGCAGTGCCAGCAGCAGGGACGCGCCGAGCAGGCGTGGCGCGTGGAGCGGGGATTTCTTTGATGAGACTGAAGTCGTCATGGCCATGGTGTGTACCGTCGATGTGAGCATGAAGGGATAACGCGCGCGGCAGCGCCGCGGTTGTCGGGGGCAGCGCACCCAGGCTGCTGGGTGCGCCGAGGTTTACCTGGCGTTACCAGATTCATCGATGGCCGCACCACGCAGCCGCAAGGCATTGCCGATCACCGAGACCGAACTCAGGCTCATTGCCAGGGCCGCGATCATGGGCGACAGCAGCCAGCCCGTGAACGGGTACAGCAAGCCGGCGGCCAAGGGGATGCCGAGCGCGTTGTAGACGAAGGCGAAGGCCAGGTTCTGCTTCATGTTGGCCACCGTCGCCACCGACAGCGCGCGCGCCGTGGCGATGCCGCGCAGGTCGCCCTTGACGAGGGTGAGCTGGGCGCTGTTCATCGCCACGTCGGTGCCGGTGCCCATCGCGATGCCGACATCGGCACGGGCCAACGCGGGCGCATCGTTGATGCCATCGCCGGCCATCGCCACGACGTGGCCTTCGGACTGCAACTTCTCGACCAGTTTGAGCTTGTCGGCCGGCTGGACCTCGCCGTGCACTTCCTCGATGCCCAGCCGCTGGCCGACGGCGCGGGCGGTGGTCAGACCATCGCCCGTGGCCATCACGACGCGGATGTTCGACTGGCGCAGCGTGGCCAGGGCATCGGCGGTGGTTGCCTTCAGCGGGTCGGACACCGCCAGGATGCCGGCGAGTTGCTGGTCGACCGCCAGGTGCATCACGCTCGCGCCGCTGGCGCGCAGGGCCTCGGCCTGCTCGGCCATCGATGTCACATTGACGCCGAGTTGCTGCATCTGGGTGACATTGCCCAGCGCAACGGCGCGGCCGGCCACGGTGCCGCGCAGGCCGATGCCGGAAGCTGAGTCGAACTGCTCCGGCTTGTCGAGCACGAACTGCTTGTCACGCGCCGCGGCCACGATGGCAGCGGCCAGCGGATGTTCGCTGCCCTGGTCGAGGCTGGCGGCCAGGCGCAAGACCTCGTCGGCCTCGAAGCCGGCCGTGCCGACCGCCTGCTCGAAGCGCGGCCGGCCTTCGGTCAGGGTGCCGGTCTTGTCGACGATCAGCGTGTCGACCTTGCGCAGGTTCTCGATTGCCGCCGCGTCGCGGAACAGCACGCCATGCGTCGCACCGCGCCCGGTGGCGACCATGATCGACATCGGCGTGGCCAGGCCCAGCGCGCAGGGGCAGGCGATGATGAGCACCGACACGGCATTGATGAGGCCATAGACCCAGCTCGGTTCGGGCCCGAAGAGGCCCCAGGCGAGGCAGGTCAGCAAGGCCGCCACCACGACGCCGTAGACGAAGACGCCGGCCACCGAATCGGCCATGCGCTGCATCGGTGCGCGCGAGCGCTGCGCCAACGCGACCATCTGCACGATCTGCGCCAGCACCGTGGCCGAGCCGACGCGGTCGGCCTGCATGACGAGCGCGCCGCTGGTGTTGAGCGTGGCACCGATGAGCTTGTCGCCCACGCGCTTGCTCACCGGCAAGGGCTCGCCCGTGAGCATCGATTCGTCGAGCGCACTGCTGCCCTCGAGCACCACGCCATCGACGGGCACCTTCTCGCCCGGCCGCACGCGCAGCTTGTCGCCCACGTGCACGTGGGCCAGCGGGATGTCTGCTTCGCTGCCGTCGGCGGCCACGCGCCGCGCGGTCTTGGGTGCCAGGCCGAGCAGCGAGCGGATGGCGGCGGAGGTCTGCGAGCGCGCCTTCAGCTCCAGCACCTGCCCGAGCAGCGTCAGCGAGATGATCACCGCCGCCGCCTCGAAGTACACCGCCACCCGGCCCATCGAGATGAAGGACTCGGGGAACACCTGCGGCGCCACGGTGGCCACGACGCTGTAGAGGAAGGCCGCCCCGGTGCCCAGGCTGATCAGCGTCCACATGTTGGGGCTGCTGTGGACGACCGACTGCGCGCCGCGCGCGAAGAAGGGCCAGCCCGCCCAGAGCACGATCGGCAGCGTCAGCGCGAGTTCGATCCAGCTCTGCGCCGCCATGTCCATCCAGCCCAGGCGGTGCCCGAACATGGCCAGCGTGGTAACGACGACGGTCAGCGGCAGGGTCCACCAGAAGCGGCGCTGGAAGTCGACGAGCTCGGGGTTCTCTTCGTCGGCCAGGCTCGGCAGCACCGGCTCCAGCGTCATGCCGCACTTGGGGCAGTTGCCGGGGCGATCCTGGCGGATCTCGGGGTGCATCGGGCAGGTGTAGACGGTGCCGGCCGCGGCGCTTGCCGGTGCCGGCAGGGGCGCGGCCGGGGTGGCCGGGGTGGCCGGGGTGGCCGGCCCAGGCTCGCGATGGCCGCCGTGACCTGGCTGCCCGGTCGCGGTGTGCATGTCCATGGTCAAGTCCTTTCAGACGTGGTGCGGATCGACAAGGCAGGACGGGCTTGAAGGCCGCCATCGACGGCCGCTCAGCCGCCCTGCCGATCAGGCCAAACCGTGCGTGGTCAGTGCCGATCGCACCCGCTTGGGCCGCTCAAGCCGCTCAAGCCGCGCGAGCCGCTCGCGCACGTCGTTGGCGTCCTTGGCGTCCTTGGCCAGGGCCACGGCCGCGGCGAAGTCTTGCTTCGGCAGCACCCCGTGGAAGGCATCGCTCGACGCCGCGGGCGCGTTGCCGGTGAAGGAGGTGTGGCGCATCGCGTGGTCCTTCACTGGGTGGCCTGCGTGGCCGGCATGCGCTGCATCATCATGTCCATCATCGTCTGCATCATGGCCATGTGTTCAGTCTTCATCTGCTCGCGCTTGGCCATCTCGGCCTGCATCAGGGGGCCGTCGCCCATGCTGCTCAGGCCGCCCATGCCCTGCATGCCGTGATGCTTCTCCTTCATCATGGCCATGCCGTCCTGCATGGCTTTCATGTGGTCGGCCATCAGGGCTTGCCGTTCGGCCGGGGTCCTGGCGTTCATCATCTTCTGGTGCATGTCCTTCATGGCCTTCATGCGGGGTTCCATGGCGGTCATGGGCATGGCCGCTGCGGGGGTGCCCATGGCAGGCGCTGCAGTGTTCATGGCGCCGGGGCTGGCGCAGGCGGTGGCCAGGGCGGCCAGGGACAGTGCGGTGAGGGTGCGAATGGTGGTCATGGTGAATTCCTGGTGGGTGTCAGGTCCGAAGCTGGACCGAAGATCGATGAGTGAACGAGACCGGCGGCGCAGCGACGCTGCCGACGGCAGGGCATGCCGCGGCCCGGCCTTGGACTGGCCCGGCGTCGGCGTAGAGCGCGCTAGATCGTCAGGTGCAGGAGGCGCAGGAACAGTGGCGGGCCGTCCAAGGCAGGTCTTTCGACCGCCTGCCAGGGCAGCTGGGTGGCAAGCCGCGTCGGCAATTGCCAGTGCACGCTGGCCAGCGGCACTGGCACGGCCGAGTCCGCCGGCGATGCTTTGCTCTTGGCCAGCGCCGACGCCTCGTCGGCACAGAACTTGAGGCAAGCCGCCGGGGCATCCTCTGCCCTGTCGTGGGTGTGCTCGATCGGCAACTCGCCTCGCTGCGCGAAATTGAGCGGGGACGCATCCAGCGCGCCGGATTCAAGCAAGCAGGCGTTGGCCAGCCCGGACACCAGAGCCAGCACCCACGCCACCAGCGCCACCGCGGCGGTGCGGCGCAGATGCTGACGGGCAAAGGTCATGGACAGCATCAGGTGCCGAGCCCATGGGCCGACTGCAGCAAGCGCACAGCGCATGGCGCCAGCAGCTTCATGACTTGCGCTTGTGCATCAGGATCCAGGCCACCAGGCCGACCACGACGACCAGCAGCACAGGCGCCCAGTAGGCGCCGTAGCCACCCATCCAGCCGTAGTCGCCCATGCCGCCGTTCATCATCGTCCCGTTCTGCGCCCATGCAGCACCGCTGAACGCCGGGCCTGCTGTAGCGAGGGCAAGCAAATTCTTCATGTCAACTCCGTCTCTCGAGGTCTCTCGCCGTGGCACGGCGGTGAGCTTGCGTCTCTTGGCAACCGCTGACCCGATGTCGTCGAGACCGCAGCTGACAGGGCGAAGCTACGCGCCGCGCCCGCGCCGGTCTGTACGCCAACGAACAGGGTTGCTTGCCGCCCCAGGCCCTGGGCCCCGAGCCGGCGCAGCGCAGGCCGTGCCGCCGCGCGTGGGCCAAGCACAATCGCGTCACTGTGCGAGCCTTCCTGGCGCGCCCCATGGAAGCCCCGACACATGCCCATCCAGTGGTTCCCCGGTCACATGCACTCGACCCAGAAGGCGATCGCCAAGCGCTTGCCGGACATCGATGTCGTGATCGAGCTGCTCGACGCGCGCCTGCCCGGCTCCAGCGCCAATCCCTTGCTGGCCGATCTGGCGCGCGGCAAGCCGGCGCTCAAGGTGCTCAACAAGCAGGACCTCGCCGACCCCGATCGCACGGCGCTGTGGCTGGCCCACTACCAGGCCCAGCCCGGCACCCGGGCGCTGGCGCTCGATGCCAGTGCCAGCGCCCCGGCGCGCCAGCTGATTGCCGCCTGCCGCGCGCTGGCGCCCTTGCGCGGCGGCATGGTCAAGCCGGTGCGGGTGCTGATCTGCGGCATTCCCAACGTCGGCAAGTCCACGCTCATCAACACCCTGGTCGGCCAGCGCATGGCCAAGACCGGCGACGAGGCCGGCATCACCAAGATCGAGCAGCGCATCGCGCTGGCCAGTGACTTTGACCTCTTCGACACCCCCGGCATGCTGTGGCCGCGCATCCTGGTCGAGCAAAGCGGCTACCTGCTGGCGGCCAGCGGCGGCATCGGCCGCAATGCCTACGACGAGGAAGAGGTGGCGATGGCGCTGCTGGCCACCGTGCGCTCGCACTACGGCGAGCGCCTGATGGCGCGCTACAAGCTCGACGATGTCTCGGCCGGCAGCGACGAGGCCCTGCTCGCCGACCTCGGCAGGAAGCGCGGCGGCCTGCTGGCGGGCGGGCGCGTCAACCTGCAAAAGGCGGCCGAGATCGCGATCAACGACTTCCGCTGCGGCGCCTGGGGCCGCATCACGCTCGAGACGCCGCAGCAGTTTGCGCGGTGGTGCGCCGCCGGGGCCGTGCTCGAAGCGGCGCGGCAGGCCCGTGTCGCCGCGCGCAGCAAGAAGCAGCCGCCGCAGCGCGGCCAGGACGAGGCGGCGCAGGGTTCAGACATCCCTGGGGAGTGAGCCGCGGCCGACGCGGCCCTGGACAGTCTCAGCTGCGAGCGGGCCGCGCCGGCTTGACCCGGTCAGGGCGTGGGTGGGTTCAGTGCGGCCGCGTGGCGGCGCACAGCAGCAACTCGTTGGGGCCGATCCAGCCGCCGGCGCTGTTGAAGCGCAGCAGTTGCTGCTCAATGTCGGCCCAGGCCGCTGCCTGCGCGGGGGCCGGCAGGGGCGCCAGCAGGGCCATGATCGGCAGGCCCGCGGTCTGCACAAAGTCGATGTAGTGGCGCGCGCTCGGCAAGCGCATCGGTGCGGCCAGTGTGCGTACGCTGATGTCCGCGTAGCCGGCCGTCTGCAGCAGCGACTGCATCAGTCCGGGTTGGCCCAGGCTGAGCAGCGTGCCGGGCTCGTTGGGCGAGGCTGCCGTGCGCCCGGCGTGGCGCAGCGCGGTGGCCGCCATGAGCGCGATGCACGGATTGGCCGGCGGCGCGGCGAAGACGAGCGCGCCGAAGCGGCCGCCGGGCTTGAGCGCCGCGCGCGCTGCGGCCAGCGCCGCAGCGGGTCGGGTGCAGAACATGAGGCCGAGGCGGCACACGACGGCGTCGAAGCCGGCGTCATCCGGCTCCAGCGCCAGGCCCAGGGCCTCGGCATCGGCGACGCGGGTCTGCGCGCCAGGGAACCCGGCCCGCTGCAGCTTGGCGCGCGCGAGTTCGAGGATGCGCGGCGAGATGTCGGTGGCCAGCACCTGGCCGGCGGGGCCGACGCGGCGGGCGATGTCCAGCGTCTGCTCGCCGGCGTCGGCGGCGACATCGAGCACGCGCGAGCCGGGCCCGATGGCGTTGGCGTCGAGCAGCGCAGCCGTGGCTTCGCGCAGCCAGGCGCCGAGCAGCGGTGACTGGCGATCCCAGCCTTCGGCGGCGGCGTCCCAGGGGTGCGCCGGCGCCGCGGTGGGGTCGGCCTGGAGCGGCGCGGCCATCATTCGACCCTCAGCCCCAGGCCGCGCAGGATCGGCCCCCAGCTGCGCTGTTCGCTGGCGATGCGCGCGGCCAATGCGGCCGACGTGCTGGCCGCGGCGACGATGCCGGCATCGGCCACCGCCATCGCCACCGTGGCGCTGGGCAGGAAGGCGATGCGCATCAAGGCCGCGGCATCGGCCGTGCTCATGCCGGCCAGCACCTCGCCGGCGAAGAAGGCAAACAGGCGCTCGCGCGCCGGGCCGCCGCGCAGCGCCTCGTCCAGGCTCAGTTCGGCACGCGTAGCCAGCAGCAGGATCATTGCCGCGGCCCAGCCGTCGGTGGCCTGCTGCAGGTCGGCGCCGCGCCAGTCGCGGCCGTGCAGGTCCACCAGGCGCTAGTGCTCCAACCCATAGGTTTCGAGACAAGTTGAAAACGATGGATTCGTTCGCCAGGCTAGGCGCAAACCACAGCGATACCTTCTGGTATCGCGAGGATTTGCAACGACGCATG
>JANMVM010000113.1:0-10560 GCA_031392695.1 Rubrivivax sp. | reverse complement strand
CGCGCCTTCTGGCTCGGCGGCGACTGCACGCGAGGCGACTTCGCGCTGCGCATGGCCGGCAGCAGCGACCTCTTCCAGGCGCGGCGGCGTTCGCCGCTGGACAGCGTCAACTACATCGTCAGCCACGACGGCTTCACCCTGCATGACCTGGTCAGCCACGACCTGCGCCACAACCAGGCCAACGGCGAGAACAACCGCGACGGTCACGGCCACAACCTGAGCTGGAACTGCGGCTGGGAAGGTCCGACCTCCGACCCCGAGGTCAGCGCCCGCCGCCAGCGCCTGAAGCGTGCGCTGCTGGCCAGCCTGCTGCTGGCCCAGGGCACGCCGATGCTGGCCGCTGGCGACGAACTCGGCCACACCCAGGGCGGCAACAACAACCCCTACTGCCAGGACAACGCCACCACCTGGATCGACTGGGCGCAGGCCGACGAGGCGCTGATCGACTACACCGCGCACCTGCTGCATCTGCGCAAGACCCTGCTGCCGCTGGCCCCGCGCTGGTACACCGGCCTGCCCAACGCGCGCGGGCGCCACGACCTGGCCTGGCTGCGCCGCACTGGCGAGGCGATGGCACCGGAGCACTGGAACAACCGCATGTCGCGCATCCTGGGCGCCTGGATCAGCGCCCCCGGGCGCGGCCGCGCGCCGCTGCTGCTGCTGGTCAATGCGCGCGACATGGACGCCGGCTTCCAGCTGCCACCCGGCCAGTGGGTGTGCGAGCTCGACAGCAGCGCGGCCGACGGCCGCAGCGCGTGGCAGCGCGGTGGCCAGACCGACTACCTCCTGGCCTCGCGCAGTGTCGTGCTGCTGCGCGACACGGCCCCTGCCTGATCCTGCCTGATCCTGCCCAGACCCAAGGACCGACGCCATGCGCTTCCCCCGCGCCAGCGGCATCTTGCTGCACCCCACCTCGCTGCCAGGCCCGCACGGCTCGGGCGACTTCGGCCGCGAGGCCTATCACTTCGTCGACTGGCTCGTGGGCGCGGGGCAGTCGCTATGGCAACTGCTGCCGCTGGCCGGCATCGGGCCCGGCAATTCGCCCTACATGAGCAACTCGGCCTTTGCCGGCAACGTGTTGCTCGTCGACCTGGCCGAGCTCCACACCCAGGGCTGGCTCGACGCGGCCGACCTCGAGGCCGTGCTCAGCGCAAGCCCCGAGCAGGTCGACTTCGCGCAGATGTACCCCTTTCGCATGCAGCGCCTGGCCAAGGCAGCGGCCCGCTTTGCCGCCGCCGGCACGGCCGAGCAGCAGGCCGACTTCGCGCGCTTCGTGGTCGAGCACCAGTCCTGGCTCGACGACTACGCGCTCTTCATGTCGATCTGCGAAAGCTGCGACTGGCAGGACTGGTGCGACTGGGAGCCAGCGCTGGCCCAGCGCCGCCCCGCTGCGCTGGCCGCGGCGCGCGTGCAGCACGCCCGGCGCATCGCCTTCTGGCAGTTCGGCCAGTGGCGCTTCTACCGCCAGTGGGCGGCGCTCAAGGCCTACGCCAACGGCAAGGGTGTCGAGATCATCGGCGACACGCCGATCTTCATCGCCTACCTGAGCGCCGAGGTGTGGGCCAACCAGCATCTGTTCGAGCTCGACGAGCGGGGTCGACCGACCGTCGTCGCCGGCGTGCCGCCCGACTTCTTCAGCGCCAGCGGCCAGCGCTGGGGCAACCCGCTGTACCGCTGGAGCGCGCACGCCAAGGACAAGTACGCCTGGTGGGTCGAACGCATCAAGCGAACCTTCGAACTGGTGGACATCGTGCGCATCGACCACTTCCGCGGCTTTGCCGGCTACTGGGAGATCCCTGCCTCCTCACCCACCGCCATCGAGGGCCGCTGGGTGCCGGGCCCGGGCGCAGCGCTCTTCAAGGCCATCACCAAGGCACTGGGCCCGATGCCCATCATTGCCGAGGACCTCGGCGTGATCACGCCCGACGTCGACGCGCTGCGCAAGAAGTTCGGCTTCCCCGGCATGCGCATCCTGCAGTTCGCCTTTGCCGGCGACGCGTCGGACCGCTTCCTGCCCCACAACCACGAGCCCGACACCGTCGTCTACACCGGCACCCACGACAACGACACCAGCGCCGGCTGGTGGGCCACCGCCACCGACCATGAGCGGCACATGGCGCGCGGCTACCTCGCCACCGACGGCCACGACATGCCCTGGACGCTGATCCGCGCCGCCATGGCCAGCGTCGCCGATACCGCCGTGCACCCGATGCAGGACGTGCTGGCCCTGCCCACGGCCTGCCGCATGAACTACCCCGGCCAGGAAAGCGGCTGGTGGCGCTGGCGCTTCCAGTGGAGCCAAGTGCAACCCTGGCACGGCGGGCGGCTGGTCGAACTCGCGCGGCTGTACGGCCGCACGACTGCCGCCTGAGGAGCGGCCATCGCGCGGGAATCCTTTCTGAGCCCATGCCGCGCTCCTGGCTCCGTCTGACTCCGTCTGGCTCCGTCTGGCTCCGTCTGGCAGCGCACAGATGAGGGGGCGCTGCAAGGCATAGCCTGTGGTCATAGCAAGGCAGTCCACGGGCTGGTCCGCCGTCGCGGTCGCCAGGTCCGGTGGACTTCTGCCAGCACAGGAGCAGCGACCATCGGCCACGCCACACCCACACGGCTCGCGGGCGCATCGAACCCATTGCCGGGTACGCAGTTCGCGACGCCGCCACCCGACCCCGGCCTGTTCATGAGGGTGACATCGCGCCCGAGCCGCAGCGGCCGTGCGACCGGCCCGCGCCTGGCCCTGGGCGCCATCGCGATCGTCTTGCCGCTGGCCGCAGCGGCGGAACTCTCCAACGATTCGATGCTCGGCGCCGGGCTGCGCTCGCGACCCGCCTACGACGGCGCCGATGCGCGGCACACCGAGATCGTGCCGGTCATCCGCTACCTCGGCGAGCCCTGGTTCCTGCGCTCGACCCAGGGCGTGCTGGAAGGGGGCTTGCGCACGGCGCTGGCGAGCGGCCTGCACCTGGGAACGCAGCTCGCCTACGAGGCGGGTCGGCAAAGCAGCGAGTCGCGCTTCTTGCAGGACCGCCATCTGGGCGCCATCGCGCGCGGCGCATCGCTCGGGCTGCAACTCGAATGGGACCAGGCCTTCGGTCCCGTGCCGACGACCTGGCTGGCGCGCACGCGCAGCAACACCGACCGGGGCCTGGGCACGCAGGCCGACCTGCGCCTGAGCGCCGGCGTGTTCCAGCACGCGGGCTTCGGCGCCGGCGTGTTTGCCCAGGCGACCTGGGCCGACGCCAAGGCGACGCGCGCCTACCACGGCGTCGACGCCGCGGCGGCGGCAGCCAGCGGTCTGCCGGTGTTCCGGCCCGGCAGCGGCTGGCTCAGCACGAGCCTGGGCTTGCTGTGGTCGGTCGATCTCGGCCGGCAGTGGATCGTCGTCGGCAGCCTGGAGGCGCGGCGCTTGCGCGGCGACGCGGCCCACAGCCCCTTGACGCAGAGCCGCAGCAACCCCGCTGCGAGTGCCGGCCTCGCCTACCGTTACTGAATGCCTGACCACCCAGCATCAGCGCACGAGAACCCCACCATGCACAACCGATCACTGACCCTGACCCTGCTGGCCCTCGGCGCCGTTGGCGCAGCACAGGCCGAGCCGCCTGTCGCCGTGCAGCGCGAGGTCAGCTTCCTGCTCGGCTACGTCGAGGGCTCGGGCTGCGGCTTCCAGCGCAATGGCACCTGGTACACCTCGCGCGAGGCCCAGGCCCACTTGCGCGACAAGTATCAGTACCTGGTGCGCCAGGACCTCATCGCCAGCACCGAACACTTCATCGAGCGCGCCGCCACCGAGAGCAGCCTCAGCGGCAGCCCCTACCAGGTCAAGTGCGGCTCCGGGCCGACGATCACGAGCCGGCAGTGGCTGAGCAGCGAGCTCGAGCAACTCCGTGCGCGGCCATGAACCCGGCCCGACCACCTGGCGGGCCGCCTTCGCACCGCTGGCTCGTCGGCGCGCAGACGCTGGCGCTGGCCTGGGTGCTGGTGCTGCAGTGCCAGGCTGCCGGCGCCCAGCCCGCGCAGCGCTACGCCGCCGAACCGGTCGAGGTGGAGCCCGAGCGCAGCGTGGTCGTGCCGGCGCTCGAGATTGTGACCTTCGACTTCCTGCTCAGCCGCTTCAACCGGCGCTTCAGCGGCAGTCATGACTACGATGTCAGCTCGGGCTCGATCCGGCGCAATCTGCGCGGTCCCTGGGTCGTCGACAACGACCCCTTCAAAGTCAACCAGGCCGCGCACCCCTACCAGGGCGGGCTCTACCACGGTGCCGCGCGTTCCACGGGGCTGAACTACTGGGAGGCCTCGGCCTTGACCTTCGCCGGCAGCGCCTGGTGGGAGATCACGGGCGAGAAGGTGCCGCCGTCGCGCAACGACCAGATCGCCAGCGGCATTGCTGGCAGCTTCCTGGGTGAGCCGCTGTTTCGCATGGCCCACCTGGTGCTCAACCGCAGCGACCTGCCGGCGGCCTGGCGCTACTGGATCGCCTCGGCCATTGCGCCGGCCGTCGGCCTGAACCACCTGGCCTTCGGCTCGCGCTTCGCGGGCGGCTTCTCCGACCACGACCCCGAGTACTACGGCCGCCTGCACATCGGCGCCACGCGCGAGACGCGCAACGACTTCGACCCTTCGGCCAACTTCGAGCGCAACGAGGCCCAAGTCGACTTCGCGCTCGACTACGGCCTGCCCGGCCGCCCCGACTACAACTACCGCCGGCCCTTCGACTACTTCAGCTTCCACGTCCTGCTGTCGAGCGCCAGCAACGTCGAGAACCTCAGCACGAGCGGACTGCTGTATGGCACCAACTATGCCGTCGGCGACCGCTACCGCGGCATCTGGGGCCTGTACGGCAACTTCGACTACCTGGCGCCGCAGATCTTCCACGTCTCGACGACCTCGCTGTCGCTGGGCAGCACCGGGCAGTGGTGGGCGACCAAGACGGTGGCGCTGCAGGGCACGGCGCTGGCGGGCTTCGGCTACGCGGCTGCGAGCACCGCGCGCTGGGTGTCCGAAACGCCTGAGTATCACTACGGCATGGCCGCACGCGCGGCACTGGTGTTGCGCGTCATCGCCGGCGATCGCGCCTCGGTCGACGTCTCGGGGCGCATGGTTTCGGTCGGCAAGCTCAGCCACCGCACCTCGGGGCGGGACGAGATCTCGCGCGTCGACAGTGCCGTGACCTGGCGCGTGCGCGGGCCGCATGCCTTCGGCTTCAACTACGTGTGGTCGCACCGCAGCGCCGACTTCCCCGGCACCGGCGGGCGGCGGCAGACGCTGGGCCGCGTCGGCATCTACTACACGCTGCTCGGCCAGCAGGGTTTCGGCGCCGTCGACTGGCGCCCCCCGACGGCCCTGTGAAGGCGGCTCAGCGCCGCACCGGCGGCAGGTCGGTGCAGCTGCCGTGCGCCACCTCGGCCGCCATGCCGATGCTCTCACCCAGCGTCGGGTGCGGGTGGATCGTCTTGCCGATGTCGACCGCGTCGGCGCCCATCTCGATGGCCAGCGCGACCTCGCCGATCATGTCGCCGGCATGGGTACCGACGATGCCGCCGCCCAGGATCCTGCCGTGGCCAGACGCCGAATTTGTAGATTCATGGCTGTCGTCGAAGAGCAGCTTGGTGAAGCCTTCGTCGCGGCCATTGGCAATCGCGCGGCCCGACGCGGTCCAAGGGAACAGGCCCTTCTTGACCTTGATGCCCTTGGCCTTGGCTTCGTCCTCGGTCAGCCCGACCCAGGCCACCTCGGGGTCGGTGTAGGCCACGCTCGGGATCACACGGGCGTCGAACTGGGCCTTGCTGTCGCCGGCGGCCACCTCGGCTGCCACGTGCGCCTCGTGCACCGCCTTGTGCGCCAGCATCGGCTGGCCGACGATGTCGCCGATGGCGTAGATGTGCGGCACGTTGGTGCGCATCTGGACGTCCACAGGGATGAAGCCGCGCTCGCCGACGATCACGCCGGCCTTGTCGGCGCCGATCTTCTTGCCGTTGGGCGTGCGGCCCACGGCCTGCAGCACGAGGTCGTAGAGGCCTTCGCTCTTGCTGCCGTCGAGACCCTCGAAGAGGACGCGGATGCCGTCCTTCGTGGCCTCGGCACCGACGGTCTTGGTCTTCAGCATCAGCTTGTCGAAGCGCGGCGCGTTGAGCTTCTGCCACACCTTGACAAGGTCGCGATCGGCGCCGGTCATCAGGGTGTCGAGCATTTCCACCACGTCCAGGCGCGCACCCAGCGTGCTGTAGACGGTGCCCATCTCCAGGCCGATGATGCCGCCGCCGATGACCAGCATGCGCCCGGGCTTCTGGCGCAGCTCCAGCGCGCCGGTGCTGGTGACGATGCGCGGGTCGTCCCGAAGTGGTGGGGTCAGTAGGAAGGGCAGCTTCACGGCCTCGGAGCCGGCGGCGATGATGGCGTTCTTGAAGCGGATGGTCTGCGCCTTGCCGTCGGCACCGGTGACCTTCACGTGGTGCGGGTCGGCAAATTCACCCACGCCGGTGACCACTGTCACCTTGCGCATCTTGGCCATCGCGGCCAGGCCACCCGTGAGCTTGCCCACGACCTTGTTCTTGTGCGCCAGCAGCTTGGCCAGGTCGACCTGCGGCTTGGCAAAGGTGACGCCGAGGTCGGCGAAGTGGCTGACCTCGTCCATCACCGCGGCGACGTGCAGCAGCGCCTTGCTCGGGATGCAGCCGACGTTCAGGCACACGCCACCGAGCACCGGGAAGCGCTCGACGATGACGGTCTTCATGCCGAGGTCGGCAGCGCGGAAGGCGGCCGAGTAGCCGCCGGGGCCGGCGCCCAGGACGAGCATCTCGCACTCCAGATCGGCGCCACCGGCATAGCTGGCCGCTGCAGGCGCTGGTGCTGCAGCCGCTGCCGCAGCCGGGGCAGCGGTCGCGGTCGGCGGCGCGGTCGCCGCGGCAGCGCCGGTCTCCAGCGACAGCACCACCGAACCCTCGGCCACCTTGTCGCCGATCTTGACCTTGAGCTCCTTGACCACGCCCGCGGCCGACGACGGGATTTCCATCGAGGCCTTGTCGCTCTCGACGGTGATCAGGCTCTGCTCGGCCTTGACCGTATCGCCGGGCTTGACCAGCACCTCGATGACGGCCACTTCCTTGAAATCGCCGATGTCCGGCACCTGGATGTCGATGAGCGCCATGGCGATGTCTCTCACGGTTTGAGTTTGAAGGTCTGCACGCGCACGGGGCCGGCAGAACTGGTGTCGAATTCGCAGCCCGCCAGCACGCCGGCCTGGGCCACTTCACGGGCCGTCTTGGCACGCGTCCAGGCGGCGTGCATGCCGCCGAGGGCAAAGCGGCGGCCCGAGCCGATGGCCCAGAAGCGGTCGAACTCGAAGACCTCGCGGTAGCTCTCGACGCCGAAGATGCCGTGCACGTTGGCGATCAGGATCGAGTACTGGCTGCTCTCGTAGGGGTCGCTGTCCTGCTCCTTGGTGTTGAGGAAGAAGCGTTCCTTGAGCTTGGGGTGCAGGCGCAGGAAGGTTTCGAAGAGCGCATCGCGCGAATGCAGCTGCAACTCTTCCTTGGGCAGGGCGCCGAGGGCCTGGCGCAGCACCGGCATGTGCGCCGTGGTGCCCACCGCGCCAACCCAGGAGCCGGCGACGGCGAACATCTTGGAGTTGGCCTCGTAGCCGTGCGGCAGCCGGGTCTCGCCAAAGGTGACGAGCGAGTCCGACGCAATGGCCACCATGCCGCCCTTGCGGGCCACCACGATGGTGCTCACTGCGCCTGCCTCCGCGCCGCTTCAACGGGGCCACGGCCCCGGACGGCCGAGGCCGCAAGCAGCCGCAGGCTCACAGCAGCACGCGCCGGAAGTCGCCCAGGATTTGCCCCAGGTAGGCGTTGAAGCGCGCCGCCGAGGCGCCGTCGATGACGCGGTGGTCCCAGCTCAGGCTCAGCGGCAGGATCAGCCGCGGCACGAACTGCAAGCCGTCCCAGCGCGGCTCGGTGCTGCTCTTGCAGACGCCCAGGATGCTGACTTCGGGCGCATTGATGATCGGCGTGAAGTAACGCCCGCCGATGCCGCCCAGGCTGCTGATGCTGAAGCAGCCGCCGCTCATGTCGGCCGGGCCCATCTTGCCGTCGCGCGCCTTCTTGGCCAGGTCGCCCATCTCGGTGCTGATCTGGAAGATGCCCTTCTTGTCGGCATCCTTGATCACCGGCACGACCAGGCCGTTGGGCGTGTCGGCGGCAAAGCCGATGTGGAAGTAGCTCTTCATCACGAGCTGTTCGCCGTCGAGCGAGGAATTGAACTCGGGGAACTTCTTCAGCGCCGCCACGCAGGCCTTGATCAGGAAGGCCAGCATCGTGACCTTGACGCCGGACTTCTCGTTTTCCTTGTTGAGCTGGACGCGGAAGGCCTCGAGCTCGGTGATGTCGGCGTCGTCGTGGTTGGTGACGTGCGGGATGACGACCCAGTTGCGATGCAGGTTGGCGCCGCTGATCTTCTTGATGCGGCTCAGGTCCTTGCGCTCGACGGGGCCGAACTTGGCGAAGTCGACCTGCGGCCAGGGCAGCAGGCCCGGGAAAGCACCGCCCGCGGCCGCAGCCGTTGCTGCCGGGGCCTTGGCCTTCTGCGCTTCGGTCTTCGCGTCGCCGGCCATGACGCCCTTGACGAAGCCCTGCACGTCGGCCTGCGTGATGCGACCCTTGGGGCCGGAGCCTTTGACCTCGGCCAACGGCACACCCAGTTCGCGCGCAAAACGGCGGATCGACGGCGAGGCATGGGGCAGCGCGCCCTGGGCTGCCGCGGGATCGTGCGCCGGCAGCGCGGCGGCCGGCGCAGCGGCTGCCGCTGTTGCCGCTGTTGCCGCTGTTGCCGCCGGCGACGCTGCTGGCGCAGCTGCAACCGCAGGCGCCGCAGCAGTGGCCGCCGCTGGGGCCGCCGCGCCACCGACCGCTTGCAGCACCGCGATCGCCGAACCCTTCCTGACCTTGTCACCGACCTTGACCAGCAGCCGTTCGACGGTGCCGGCATGCGACGACGGGATCTCCATCGAAGCCTTGTCGCTCTCGACGGTGATCAGGCTCTGCTCGACCTTGACGCTGTCGCCGGCCTTGACGAAGACCTCGATCACGGCCACCTCGTCGAAGTCACCGATGTCGGGCACCACGACCTCGATGGCGGCGGTCGCGGTCGCAGCCGCTGCGGCGGGCGCCGGTGCAACCACTGCAACGGAAGCCGCAGGCGCGACAACCGGTGCTGCTGCTGCGGCAGCAGGCGCCGGTGAAGCCGTGCCCGCGGTCTCCAGCACCAGCACCAGGGTGCCCATGGCCACCTTGTCACCGAGCTTGACCTTCAGCTCCTTGACGATGCCGGCGTGCGACGACGGGATCTCCATCGACGCCTTGTCCGACTCCACGGTGAGCAGACTCTGGTCTGCTGCGACCCGGTCGCCGGGCTTGACCATCAGCTCGATGACTTCCACTTCCTTGAAGTCGCCGATGTCCGGGACCTTGACTTCGACCAACGCCATGTCGTGTCTCCGATGTGTCGTTATGCGTAGAGCGGGTTGATCTTGTCGGCGTCGATGCCGTACTTCTTGATCGCCTCGGCCACCTTGGACAGCGGCAGCGTGCCTTCGTCGGCCAGCGACTTGAGCGCCGCCACCACGATGTAGTGGCGGTTGATCTCGAAGTGCTCGCGCAGCTTGCTGCGGAAATCGCTGCGGCCGAAGCCGTCGGTGCCCAGCACCCTGAAGGCCCGGCTGAGGCCCTTGTCCCGGGGCATGAAGGCGCGGATCTGGTCGGCGTAGTTCTTCATGTAGTCGGTGGACGCAATCACCGGGCCGGCCTGGCCGGCGAGCTGCTGCGCCACGAAGGGCACTTTGGGCGGCGCCTCGGGGTGCAGCAGGTTCTGGCGCTCGGCCTCCTGGCCGTCGCGCGCCAGCTCGTTGAAGCTGGGGCAGCTCCAGACCTTGGCGGCCACGCCCCAGTCGGCTTCCAGCAGTTGCTTGGCAGCAATCGATTCGCGCAGGATGGTGCCCGAGCCCAGCAGGTTGACCTGCGGCTTGCCGTCGGCCTGTGCATCCTGCAGCAAATACATGCCCTTGATGATCTGGTCCTCGGTGCCGGCCTTCAGGCCCGGCATCGGGTAGTTCTCGTTGAGCAAGGTGATGTAGTAGTAGACGTTGTCCTGCTTCTCGACCATGCGTTTGAGGCCATGGTGCAGGATCACCGCCACCTCGTGGGCATAGGTGGGGTCGTAGCTGACGCAGTTGGGGATGGTGCTGGCCAGCACATGGCTGTGGCCGTCCTCGTGCTGCAGGCCCTCGCCGTTCAAGGTGGTGCGCCCGGACGTGCCGCCCAGCAGGAAGCCGCGCGCCTGCATGTCGCCGGCGGCCCAACACAGGTCGCCCACGCGCTGCAGGCCGAACATCGAGTAGTAGATGTAGAAGGGCACCATGATGCGGTTGTTGGTGCTGTAGCTGGTGGCCGCCGCGATCCAGCTGCACATGCCGCCGGCCTCGTTGATGCCCTCCTGCAGGATCTGGCCGTCCACCGCCTCGCGGTAGTACATCACCTGGTCCTTGTCGACCGGGGTGTACTTCTGGCCCTC
>JANMVM010000112.1:0-18262 GCA_031392695.1 Rubrivivax sp. | reverse complement strand
GCCTACAGCCGCGCCGAGATCGGCATGCGCCTGGGGGACGCGCTGATCGAACAGCACTCGGCTTCACCGCAGCAGATCACCGACGCGCTGGCCGAGCAGCAGACGCTGCGCAACCGCAAGCTCGGCGACATGCTGGTCGTGCGCCAGATCATCACGCCCGAGGAACTGGCCGCCGCCATCGACCAGCAGACCAAGATGCCGCTGGTGCGCATCGGCGAGGCGCTCAAGGGCCTGGGCTTCATCTCCGAAGCGCAGCTCGAAGACGCGCTGCTGCAGCAGCGCCAGGACCGCAGCGTGCCGCTGGGTGAGCTGCTGGTGCGCAGCGGCATGGTCACGCGTGCCGACCTGCAGACCGCGCTGGCGCGCAAGATGGGCTACCCGCTGGTCGACGTGCTGCAGTTCCCGGCCGACGCCGACGCCGTGGCGCGGTTGCCCTATGCCGTGGCCATCCGCGCCCCGGCGCTGCCGCTAATGCTGCGCGGCGGCCGCCTGGTGGTGGCAGTGGAAGACCCGTCGGACCGCAGCCGGCTCGATGAACTCGAGTTCGCCGCCCAGTGCAAGGTGGTGCCGGTGCTGGTGCGCGCCGGCGTGCTGCTGGGGGCCATCGACAGCGCCTACCAGAAGCTGGGCGTGGTGACCGACTTCGCCCGCCCCTCAGAGGACCCCGGCCGCCCGGTGGAGTTCGAGCTCGGGGACGCGAGCAAGCTGCTCGCCAGCATGGAGCGCGTCGACGCGCAGAGCGACGACGACGACGTCCTGCCGCTGGAGCAGAGCGACAACTCGCTCGTGCGCCTGATCAACTCGATGATCCTCGAAGCGCAGTCGCAGGGCGTGTCCGACATCCACGTCGAATGCCCGGCCGGGCGCGAGAAGGTGCGCATCCGCTTTCGCAAGGACGGCCAGATGCGGCCCTACCTGGAGCTGCCGCCGAGCTATCGCAGTGCGCTCATCGCGCGGCTGAAGATCATGTGCGACCTCGACATCAGCGAGCGCCGCAAGCCGCAGGACGGCAAGATCAACTTCAGCAAGTTCGTGCAGGGCGTCAAGCTCGAACTGCGCGTGGCCACCATTCCCACGGCCAGCAACCTCGAAGACGCGGTGCTGCGGCTGCTGCAGTCGAGCAAGCCGATCCCGCTCGACAGCCTGGGCCTGGCGCCGCTGAACCTGGAGCGCCTGCGCAGCGCCGCCGCACGGCCCTACGGCATGCTGCTGTGCGTGGGCCCGACGGGCTCGGGCAAGACGACCACGCTGCACTCGGTGATGGGAGCCATCAACACGCCCGAGCGCAAGATCTGGACCGCCGAGGACCCGGTGGAAATCACCCAGGTCGGGCTGCGCCAGGTGCAGGTCAACCCGCGCATCGAGTGGACCTTCGCAAAAGCGTTGCGAGCGTTCCTGCGCGCCGACCCCGACGTCATCATGGTCGGCGAGATCCGCGACCAGGAAACCGCCCAGGTGGCGATCGAGGCCAGTCTCACCGGCCACCTGCTGCTCAGCACCCTGCACACCAACAGCGCGCCCGAGACCATCACGCGCTTGCTCGACATGGGCATGGACCCCTTCAACTTCGCCGATGCGCTGCTCGGCGTGCTGGCCCAGCGCCTGGTGCGCCGCCTGTGCAGCCACTGCCGCGTCGCGCGCACCGCCAGCGCCGAGGAAGAGGAAGAGCTGCTGCACGACTACATGCACGTCATGGCCGAGGCCGAGAACCCGCCCGACGCCACCGAGGTGCTGGCCGATTGGCGGCGCCGCTTCGGCAGCCCGGGCAACGAAGGTTCCCCGAGTGACTCGGGGCCGACCGGTGGCCGGCTCACGCTCTACAAGACCGTGGGCTGCAACCACTGCAGCGGCACCGGCTACCGCGGCCGCGCCGGCATCCACGAGCTGATGATGGTCACGCGCGGCCTGCGCCACTGCATCCAGACCGGCAAGCGCGCCGATGAGCTGCAGCGCCACGCGCTGGGTGACGGCATGCGCACGCTGCGCCAGGACGGCATCGAGAAGGTGCTGGCCGGCGTGACGACGATCGAGGAAGTGCGCGCCAATTCCTGAGCGCTGAGCCTTGAGCGCTGAGCCTTGAGCGCTGAGCCCTGAACCTTCTGCGTCCGGCGGCCCCGGGGGGGCAGAACGCTCAGGTTCGGTGCACTAAGATGCGCTCGACAAGCCGCCGTGCGGCCCCCGCGGCTGGCGCCGCCAGCCCCACTGTTCCGGAACGAAACACTTCAGGGAGCGCCCCCGGTGAAGCCGCCCGTGATTGCCCGTGCCGCCAGCGCGGGCCCGTTCTTCAACACCCCGGCGCAACGCACGCGGCTGGCCCGCGAGCGCTTCTTCGAGCAGGGCCAGCGCCCCACCGGCATGCTGGGCGAAGCCGTGATCCAGAGCTGGACGCGCTGCCTGGGCGCCGGGCTGGCGCCGCATCAGCGGCCGCAATTCGAACCCGTCACGCGCGCCCGCACCAAGGCCGTGCTGGAGCGCGGGCAGCCGCTGTTGCAGTCCGCCGGCCCCGAACTCGATCAGCTCGACGCCATGCTCGCCGGCACCGGTTGCAAGACCGTGCTCACCGACCGCGAAGGCATCGTGCTGCGCGCGACGCCCGTCGGCGCCGGCGCCGGCGCGCTGCTCGACACCATCGGCCGCGTCGGCGTCTACCTGGGCGAGCCCAATTTCGGCAGCACGGCGCCGGGCATCACGGTCAGCGCGGGCGTCGAGTGCACGGTGGCCGGCGGCGAGCATTTCTTCGCCGCGCTGCAATCGCTGTACTGCGCCGCCGCGCCGGTGCGCGACCCCGCCGGCCGCGTGGTGGGGGTGCTGGACGTGTCGATCGAAGGCGCGCCCTTCGGCTTCGACGCCCTGGCCCTGGTGCGACTGTGCCCGGCGGGGATCGAAAACCGGCTCCTCACGGCGCGCAGCGACGACGAACTGGTGCTGTGCTTCCAGGCCAGCCCGGCGCTGCTGGGCACGCCGCTGGAAGGCCGCGCCCTGGTCGGTGCAGACGGCCGCGTGCTGGGCCTCAACGCCGCCGGGGCGCGCCTGCTGCAGGCGCCGGGCGAAGGGCTGGCGCAGGACATCGAATCGCTGCTGGGCCTGGCGCTGCCGGAGCTCGACCGCCTGCGCGCCGTCGCCCAGCCGCAGGCCCACCGCCTGCCCAGCGGGCTGCGCGTGTGGCTGAGCGTGGAGCGGCCCCGCCAGGCCGTGCTGCCGGCCCGCTGGCCGGCCGCTGGCGGCGGCTCGCTGCACGCCGTCAACGACCGCCTCATCGACGACACGCTGCGCCAGTGCGGCGGCAACATCGCCCAGGCCGCGCGCACGCTCGGCGTGTCGCGCGGGCTGCTCTACCGCCGCCTGCAGCGCCGCGGGCATGCCGGCTGAAGCCGCTCGGTCACGGCCCGGCTGGCGCGCCGCCGCCGCGGCCTGTCGCGGCCCTGCCTGGCCACGGGCAGCGTCCATGTTCTCGGTTTCCCTGATGCACGCTGCGTGCAGAAGCCTATGCTGCGCTGCCCAATCGGGCGTGATGCGAGGCCGCGGCCCCGCTTCGCCGCCGTTTGCAGCCCGACCGGGCTCGACGCACAACCTGAAGGAGACTCATCGCATGGCCCAGCTGACCCTGACTGTCAACAACAAGAAGGTGACCAAGGACGTCGCGCCGCAGACGCTGCTGTCCGAGTTCATCCGCGAGACCCTGCGCCTGACCGGCACCCATGTCGGCTGCGACACCGGCCAGTGCGGCGCCTGCACCGTGCACGTCGACGGCAAGGCGGTGAAGAGCTGCACGATGCTGGCCGTGCAGGCCGGCGGCCGCACCGTCACCACCATCGAGGGCCTGGCCCACGCCGACGGCAGCCTGCACGCGATGCAGACCGCCTTCAACCAGTGCCACGGCCTGCAGTGCGGCTTTTGCACCCCGGGCATGGTCATGAGCGCGGTCGACCTGGTGAAGAACCACGCCTGCAACACCGAAGCCCAGATGCGCGAAGGCCTGGAAGGCAACTTCTGCCGCTGCACGGGTTACCAGAACATCGTCAAGGCGGTCACCCAGGGTGCCGCCGCCATGAAGGCCGAAGGAGCACGCGCATGAACGCACGACAAGGTTTCATCGGCCAGAGCGTGGTGCGCCGCGAAGACCAGCGCTTCCTCACCGGCGTGGGCCAGTACACCGACGACATCTTGCTGCAGGGCCAGACCTACGGCTACTTCCTGCGCAGCCCGCATGCGCACGCCAGCATCAAGTCGCTCAACACCGCTGCCGCGGCTGCGGCCGAGGGCGTGCTGGGCATCTTCACCGGCGAGCACTTCAAGGCCGTCGGCGGCCTGCCCTGCGGCTGGCTCATCAACAACATCGACGGCACGCCGATGAAGGAGCCCAAGCACCCGGTGCTGGCGGGTTTTGACGGAGGCAAGGTGCGCTACGTGGGCGACCGCGTCGCCCTCATCGTGGCCGAGACGCTGGAGCAGGCCAAGGCCGCGGCCAGCCTGATCGAGGTCGACTACGACGTGCTGCCGGCCGTCATCGACATCGGCAACATCACCGGCAGCGGCGGCCAGGTCCACGACGAGGCGCCGGGCAACCGCTGCTACCAGTGGCAGATCGGCGACGCCGCCGGCGTCGACGAGGCCTTCAAGCACGCGGCCCACGTCACCACGTTGAGCTACCGCAACAACCGCCTGGTGCCCAACGCCATCGAGCCGCGCGCCGCCAACGCGGTCTACAGCCCCGCGGACGACAGCTACACGCTGTACGTCTCCAACCAGAACCCGCACGTCGAACGGCTGCTCATGTGCGCCTTCGTGCTCGGCATCCCCGAGCACAAGATGCGCGTCGTGGCACCCGACGTCGGCGGTGGCTTCGGCAGCAAGATCTTCCTCTACGGCGAAGAGACGGCGCTGGTCTTTGCCAGCAAGCACATCAAGCGCCCGATCAAGTGGACGGCAGACCGCTCCGAGGCCTTCCTGTCCGACGCCCACGGGCGTGACCATCTCACCACCACCCAGCTGGCGCTGGACAAGGACGGCAAATTCCTGGCCTTCAAGGTCGACACCACGGCCAACCTCGGTGCCTACCTGAGCACCTTTGCGTCCTGCGTGCCGACGATCCTCTACGCCACGCTGCTGGCCGGGCAGTACGCCACGCCCAAGATCGTCTGCACCGTGACCTCGGTGTTCACCAACACCTCGCCGGTGGATGCCTACCGGGGCGCGGGCCGGCCCGAAGCCACCTACGCCGTCGAACGCACCGTGGAGACCGCGGCGCGCGAACTCGGCATCGACCCGGCCGAGCTGCGCCGGCGCAATTTCATCAAGACCTTCCCCTATGCCACCCCGGTGGGCCTGACCTACGACATCGGCGACTACGAAGCCACCATGGCCGCGGCGATCCGGCTGGCCGAGGTGTCGGGCTTCGAAGCGCGCAAGGCGGCATCCGCTGCCAAGGGCCTGAAGCGCGGTATCGGCTACAGCGCCTACATCGAGGCCTGCGGCCTCGCGCCGTCCAGCGTCGCTGGCGCGCTGGGCGCACGGGCCGGCCTCTTCGAAGCCGGTGAAGTGCGCGTCCACCCCACCGGCAAGGTCACCGTCTTCACCGGCAGCCACAGCCACGGCCAGGGCCATGAGACGACCTTTGCGCAGGTCGTGGCCGACAAGCTCGGCATCCCGCTGGAGGACATCAACATCGAGCACGGCGACACCGGCAAGGTGCTGTTCGGCATGGGCACCTACGGCAGCCGCTCGCTGGCCGTGGGCGGCACGGCCATCGTCAAGGCGCTGGACAAGGTCATCGCCAAGGGCAAGAAGATCGCCGCCCACCTGATGGAGGCAGCCGACACTGACGTGGTGTTCGAGAACGGCGTCTTCAAGGTCGAGGGCACCGACAAGAGCGTGCCTTTTGCCAGCGTCAGCCTGACCGCCTATGTGCCGCACAACTTCCCGCACGACAAGCTCGAGCCGGGCCTGAACGAGAACGCCTTCTACGACCCCAGCAACTTCACCTACCCCGCGGGCACCTACATCTGCGAGGTCGAGGTCGACCCCGCCACCGGCGTCGTGCGCGTCGACCGTTTCACCGCCTGCGACGACTTCGGCAACGTCATCAACCCGATGATCGTCGAAGGCCAGGTGCACGGCGGCGTGGCCCAGGGCCTGGGGCAGGCGCTGATGGAGAACTGCGTCTACGACCCCGACAGCGGCCAGCTGCTCACCGGCAGCTACATGGACTACGCCATACCGCGCGCCGACGACTTCTGCACCTTCAAGGTCGAGACCGTCAAGGGCACGCCCTGCACGCACAACCCGCTCGGCGTCAAGGGCTGCGGCGAAGCGGGTGCCATCGGCAGCCCGCCGGCGCTCATCAACGCCGTCTGCCACGCACTGGGCGTCAAGGACGTGCCGATGCCGGCCTCACCGCACAATGTGTGGAAGACGATCCAGGCCAGCCGCTGAACACCCCCCCGAGGAGAACCCACTCATGCAAGCATTCACCTATTCCAACCCGGCTTCGGTGGCCGACGCGGCACACCAGGCGGCGCAGGCCGACGCCAAGCTGATGGCCGGCGGCCAGACGCTGCTGCAGTCGATGAAGCTCGGCCTGATCGCGCCTTCGGCGGTGGTCGACATCTCGGGCATGGCCGAACTGCAGGGCATCAAGGTCGCCGGTGGCACGCTGACCATCGGCGCTGGCACCACGCACGCCGCCGTGGCGGCCAGCAAAGAGGTGCAGGCGGCGATTCCGGCGCTGGCCGAGCTGGCCGGCCACATCGGTGACCGCCAGGTGCGCAACCGCGGCACGCTGGGCGGCAGCCTGGCCAACAACGACCCCGCCGCCTGCTACCCGGCGGCAGTCATGGGCCTCGGCGCGACGGTGCAGACCAACCAGCGCAGCCTGAGCGCCGAGGCCTTCTTCACCGGCCTCTACACCACCGCGCTGAAGGACGGCGAGGTCATCACCTCGGTCAGCTTCCCGGTGCCCGAGAAAGCCGGCTGGCAGAAGTTCAAGCAGCCTGCCAGCCGCTTCAGCCTGGTCGGCGTGTTCGTCAGCAAGGGCCCGGCCGGCGTGCGCGTGGCCGTCACGGGCGCCGGCGCGAGCGGCGTCTTCCGCGCCACGACGCTCGAGGCCAAGCTGGCCGGCAACTGGTCGGCTGCAGCGCTGAGCGGCGCCACGGTCAGCGCCGCGGCGCTCAACAGCGATCTGCACGGCTCGGCCGAGTACCGCGCCGCGCTGATCCCGGTGCTGGCAGCGCGCGCGATCGGCTGAACCGACAACTGCCCCAGCGACACCACCGCCGGCCCGACGCCGCACCTCGCGTGCGGCGTTTTTCGTTGGCGGCTTGCCCGAGAATGGACCCGTGAGCATCACCACCCTCCCCACCAGCATCGACGACACCGCGGCGCGCCTGCTGGCGCTGGACTACGTGCCCGAGCGCGCGCTGGCGACCACGGTTTACCTGGCGCTGAAGCTGCAGCGTCCGCTGTTCCTCGAAGGCGAGCCCGGAACCGGCAAGACCGAGATCGCCAAGACCCTGGCGGCGATGCTCGGCCGGCCACTGATCCGGCTGCAGTGCCACGAAGGCCTGGACCTGGCGGGCGCGGCCTATGAATGGAACTACGCGCGCCAGATGCTCGAGATCCGCCTCGGCGAAGGCGAAGGCAAGGCGCGCGGGCAACTGGCGCAGGAGCTGTTCAGCGACCGCTTCCTGATCCGCCGCGCGCTGCTGCAGGCCATCGACCCGGCCCAAGCGGTGCCGCCGGTGCTGCTGATCGACGAGCTCGACCGCGCCGATGAACCCTTCGAGGCCTTCCTGCTCGAGGTGCTGAGCGACTTCCAGATCACGATCCCCGAGTACGGCACCGTCAAGGCCGTGACGCCGCCGATCGTGGTGCTGACCAGCAACCGCACGCGCGAGATCCACGACGCCGTCAAGCGCCGCTGCCTCTACCACTGGGTGGGCTTCCCCGACGCCGCGCGTGAGAAGGCGATCCTCGACCGCCGCGTGCCCGGCGCGCCGCAGAAGCTGGCGGCGCAGATCGTGGCTTTCGTGCAGAAGCTGCGCGAGCTTGAGCTCTACAAGCTGCCGGGCATCGCCGAGACCATCGAGTGGACGCGCGCGCTGATGGAGCTCGACGCACTCGTGCTCGACCCCGAGACCGTGAACCAGACGCTGGGCGTGCTGCTCAAGTACCAGGACGACATCGCCCGCGTGCAGGGCTCGGAGACGGCGCGCCTGCTCGAGCAGGTGCGGCGCGAGAGCGAAGCGGCGCGCTAGCTGCGTCGGCCCCGTCCCCGGGACAGCCTCCCCCACCATGATCCGCGCGCCTGCCGCCGACACCATGCCGGGCCACCTGGCCGACAACGTCATGCACTTCGGCCGCGTGCTGCGCCAAGCCGGCATGCCGGTGCCCGGCGACCGCATCCAGCTCGCCCTGATGGCGCTGCAGGTGGCGGGCCTGGAAAGCCGGCGCGACTTTCACGACACGCTGGCGGCCTGCTTCATCGACCGCGTCGAACACCGCGAGCTGTTCGAGCAGGCCTTCTACCTCTTCTGGCGCGACCCCGACCTGGCCGGCCGCATGATGGCCATGCTGCTGCCGCGCGTGCAGGCCAAGACCGAGCAGGCTCCGGTGCCCGAGAACCGCCGCCTTGGCGAAGCCCTGTTCCCGCACCTGCCCAACGCGCCCAACCAGCCGCCGCCGCCCGAGAAGCTCGACGTCGACGCCGCGCTGACCTGGAACGAGCGCGAGCTGCTGCAGAAGGCCGACTTCGAGACCATGACCGCCGACGAGTGGCGTGCCGCGCAGCGCCTGCTGCGCCAGATGGCGACGCTGTTCGAGCCCATCGCCACGCGCCGCAGCGAGCGCGCGTCGCAACCCGGCCGGCTCGACGGCCGCGCCACGCTGCAGGCCCTGGCCCGCCATGGCGGCGAGGTCTGGCAGCTGCGCTGGCGCCGGGCGCGCGAGCAGCCGGCGCCGCTGGTGGTGCTGGCCGACATCTCGGGCTCGATGAGCCGCTACTCGCGCATGCTGCTGCACTTCACGCACGCCCTCGGACACGCCGACGTGCGCGTCGAAAGCTTCGTCTTCGGCACCCGGCTCACGCGCACCACGCGCGCGCTGCGCCAGAAGGACCCCGACATCGCGGTGGCGCGCGTCGTGCGCGACGTGCAGGACTGGTCGGGCGGCACGCGCATCACCGCCTGCCTGCATGAATTCAACCAGCGCTGGGCGCGGCGCGTGCTGTCCGGCCGTGCCACCGTGCTGCTGATCTCCGACGGCCTGGAGCACGGCACGCCCGACGACCCGCGCTGCGAACACCTGCGCTTCGAGATGGAGCGCCTGCACAAGAGCTGCCGCAAGCTCGTCTGGCTCAATCCCTTGCTGCGCTTCGACGCCTTCGAGCCGCGCGCGGCGGGCATCAAGGCCATGCTGCCGCAGGTCGACGAATTCCTGCCCGCGCACAACCTGCAAAGCCTGCGGGAGCTGGCCGCGGTGCTGGCGGGCTCGCACGCGGGGGCCCGACGTCTGGTGCGCATTCGCTGAGCTGGCGCTGAACTGGCGCTGAAGCTGCGCTCAAGCCGGCGCCAGCGCTGCCGATAGTGCAGGAACCCCTCTCTCAGCTCCAGGGCACCCGCCATGTCCAAGTTCCCGTTGCCGCCCAGTCCCGACCCCGACGCAGAGCCAGCGGAGCGGCGCGCGCCGCGCGGCGCGATCGGCTCGCTGCGCTGGTTCAGGAGCCTGCTCGGCCGGCCGCTCAAGCTGGAGCGGCGCGGTGCCGACCTGCACATCTCGCGCATCGAGCGCCGTCGCACCCCCGATGCCATCCGGGCCGCCGAGCTGGACCAGTTGCGCGATGAGCTGCGCACGCGCCTGCTGGAGCACGACCACGAGCATCACGCCGCCGTGCTGCGCCACCTCGTCTTCGTGCACGACGTGCTCGGGCGCCAGGGCTGGCCCGGCGTCGGCGCGATGGACGCCCGCGTGCTGGGCAAGGCCCTGGCGCAGGCCCAGATGCTGGCCAGCCGGGAGGGCTCAGCCGGCCTGTCGACACTTGTCGAGCAACTGCGCCTGCTGCAAGTGGCCGCCGGGCTGCGCGAGGAGCGACTGGGCCGCGCACCGGCCGCCGCCGCCGTCGAAGCCGCGATGGCCCCGCCGCGCGAGCACGTCGAGTAGACGACGCCGGCCGGCCTCAGCGCTCGAGCTTGCAATCGCGCGCGCATTCAGGCCGGCAGCTGCAGCGGCGGCGGGAACTGCCCGCGCAGCGCGCGCCACACGGTCTCGGCGGTAAGCGGCATCTGCACCTGTTCGGCCAGGCGGCCCTGGCCGGCGGCGGCGATGGCGTCGACCACGGCGTTGACCACCGCCGGCGTGGCGCCGATGGTGCCCAGCTCGCCCACGCCCTTGGCGCCGAGTGAATTGCTCAGGCAGGGCACGCTCTCGTCGAACACGGTCTTGAAAGCGCGGAAACCGTCGACGCGCGGCAGCGCGTAGTCCATCAAGCTCGCCGACAGCAACTGCGCGCTGTCGCCGTCGTACACCACCTGCTCGCACAGCGCCTGGCCGATGCCCTGCACCGCACCGCCTTCGACCTGGCCGCGCACGATGGTGGGGCTGACGACGCGCCCGATGTCGTTGACGCTGGCATAGGCCACGACCTGGACGTCGCCAGTGTCGGGGTCGATCTCGACCTCGGCGATGTGGCAGGCGTTGGGCCAGCTCGGGCCGCTGGCGCTGGCGCTGGCCGAGACCACCAGGCGGCTGCCCGCCTGGCGCTCGGCCAGCTCAAAGAGGCCGATGCCCAGGTCGGTACCGGCCACGGTGTAGCGGCCGGCGCGGTACTCGATGTCGCGGGCCGGGGCCTCCAACGCATCGGCGGCGAGCTTCCTGCCTTCATCGACGGTGCGTTCGGAGGCCACGCGCACCGCCGCGCCGCCGGTGAACAGTGAGCGGCTGCCGGCGCTGCCGAAGCCGTTGGCGCGGTCGGTGTCGCCTTGCAGCACGCGGATGCGCTCCAGCGCCACGCCGAAGACTTCGTGCGCCAGCTGCACGTAGCTGGTGACGATGCCCTGGCCCATGGCCATGGTGGCGCTGGTGAGTTCGATGAAGCCGTCGGCGGTGATGGCCACGTGCACGCTCTCTTCGAGCGCGTTGCCGCCGGTCCATTCCAGGAAGCTGGCGATGCCGCGGCCACGCAGCTTGCCGCGCTGCTGGCTGGCGGCGCGGCGCGCTGCAAAGCCGGCCCAGTCGGCCAGCACCAGGCCTTGGTCGAGGATGCGCTCGAACTGGCCGCTGTCGTAGACCTGCGCCATCGCGTTGGTGTAGGGCATCTGCTCGGGCCGCACCAGGTTGCGGCGGCGCAGCTCGGCGCCGTCGAGGCCCATCTCGCGCGCCGCGGCGTCCATCAGGCGCTCGATGATGTAGATCGCCTCGGGGCGGCCGGCGCCGCGGTAGGCGCCGGTGGGCGCGCTGTGGGTGAGGATGGCCGTCATCTGCAGGCTGATGCACGGGATGTCGTAGATGCTGGTGCTGACCCAGGGGCCGACGAGCAGCGGGATCGCCACCGCGGTGGTGCTCGGGTAGGCCCCCACCGCGGCCAGCGTGCGCACGCGCAGTGCCAGCACCCGGCCCTGGCCATCGAGCGCCAGCTCGGCATGGCTCAACTGGTCGCGGCCATGCACCGCGGCGAGGAAGTCTTCCACCCGCTCGGCCTGCCACTTGACCGGCCGGCCCAGTTGCAACGCGGCCCAGCCGAGCACGATGTCTTCGGGATAGATGCCGGTCTTCATGCCGAAGCCGCCGCCGACGTCGCCGACCAGCACGCGCACGTTGTCCTGGGTGCGGCCCGGCAGCACCTCGGCCAGCGAATTGCGCACGCCGCTGGGCATCTGGCTGGACATGCGCAGCGTCAGGCGGCCGTCTTCGACATAGGCCAGCACGCTGCGCGGCTCCATCGTCACCGGCGCCAGGCGCTGGTTGACGAGATCCAGCGTCACGCGGTGCGCGGCGCGCGCGAAGGCGGCCTCGGCGGCGGCAGCATCGCCGTGGCGCATCTCGGCGGCCACGTTGTCGGGCGCGGCGGGCCACACCGCCTGCGCCCCGGGCGCGGTAGCCCGCCGGGCGTCGGCAACCGCGGGCAGGTCTTCGTAGTCCACCACCACGGCGTTCAGCGCCGCCTTGGCCGCGGCCGGCGATTCGGCCACCACGGCGACCACGCCCTCGCCGACATAACGCACGAACTCATGGGCCAGTGCGCGCTTGGGCGGGGTTGCGAAAGGCTGGCCGTCGGGGCGCTTGAAGCTCGGCGCGACGGCGATCGGCTTGACGCCGGCGGCAACCAGATCGGCGCCGGTGTGGACGGCCAGCACGCCGGGCATCGCGCGCGCGGCCTGGGTGTCGATGGCGACGATGCGCGCATGGGCGCGGTCGGAGCGCAGAAAGGCCAGGTAGGCCTGGCCGGGCAGCGTGACGTCGTCGGTGAAGCGGCCCTGGCCGCGCACCAGCGCCGGGTCTTCGACGCGCCGCACCGCGGCGCCGCTGCCGAAGCGCGTGACTTCCACCGCGGCGCTCATCGCGCCGCTCCGGCCATCACGTCGGCAGCCTGCTTGACGGCTGCGACGATGTTGACGTAGCCGGTGCAGCGGCACAGGTTGCCTTCGAGTGCCTGCTCGATCTGCGTCTCGGTGGGCCGCGGCGTGTGCTGCAGCAGGCAGGTCGCGCTCATCATCATGCCCGGGGTGCAGAAGCCGCACTGCAGGCCGTGGCAGGCGATGAAGGCCTCCTGCACCGGATGCAGCGTGCCTGCGGTCCCGCCGGCCAGCGCCGCCAGCCCTTCCACGGTGGTCACGCTGCGGCCGCGCACCTGCAGCGCCAGCAGGCTGCAGGCCTTGACCGACTCGCCGTCGAGCAGCACGGTGCAGCAACCGCACTGCGCGGTGTCGCAGCCCTGGTGGGTGCCGGTCAGGCCGAGCGTGCTGCGCAGCAGCTCGACGAGCAGCGTTGCCGGTTCGGCGGCTGTGCTCACGGCACGGCCATTGAGGGTGAAGTCGATAGCGGTCATGGTGGGGTTCTTTCGGGACGTGGAGTATCAGAACGTGCAGCTGCGAAAGCCACAGAAGATGGTATCGCCATCGGCGGGTGCGAAGCGGCGCGCCTTGGCGTGGCGCCAGCGCGACCGCGTCGCGAAGGACGCGCCGCGCAGCACGCCGCTGGCTGGGTCGGGCAGGCGGTCGAGCGCGCCCGGCGCCGCCGCCGGTGCCCCGGGCCAGGCGCGTGCGCTGCCCGCCACCCATTCGAAGACATCGCCCCAGACGAAGCCGCGGCTGGCCGCGGTGCTGGCGCAGAGCTCCCATTCGGGTTCGGTGGGCAGGCGGCGGCCGGCCCACTGGCACCAGGCCTGGGCTTCGTGGCGCGTGACGTGCATCGCCGCCTGCCCCGCCGCGGCACGCTGCAGGCCGGCGCGGCGGCCGTGCCCACGGTGCACGATGACGCCGCCGCGCAGCTGCTCGACGTGCGCGGGTGAACGCCGGCCGCTGGCCTGCGCCCAGGCCCAGCCGGGCGCGGACCAGAGCTCGGCACGATCGTAGCCGCCGTCTTCGGCAAACTCGACGAACTGGGCCCAGTTCACGGGCTGGGCGTCGATCTCGAACTCCGGCAGCACGACCTCGTGCGCCCAGCGTTCGTTGGCCGGCACCAGGCCGCCCGGCGCCGAGCCCAGCTGCCAGCGCTGCGCCGGCAGCCACAGCGGCTCGCGCTGCACGCGCGCTGGCGGCATGCCGGCACGCAGCTGCTCGTCGAGCGCCTCGCACAGACGATCCTCATGGAGCAGGCTTTGGCGGAAGTAATGCAGCGCGGTGTCCTGCTCGGCCGTCGTGGCCAGCAGGTCGAGCGTGATCTCCAGCGTCTGCGCCAGCACCTCGCGCAGGCGCTCGGCGGCGGGCGGCTCACCCGCGCCATCGAGCCAGGCCGCCAGCGCCGGTTCGACGCCGGCCAGTCGCACGCCCGCGGGGTCGCAGCCTTCACCGCGGCCGCGCTGCACGTGGCAGCTGATCCAGTGCTCCTGGTAGGCCGCGGCGCGGGCGGCCAGCCGCAAGGCCGGCGGCGCATCGTCCAGCGCCAGCCTGTGCAGCAGGTGATTGCGGGCGTCGAGCAGCGCCAGCGACAGCAGCTCGCGCCCGGCACCGCGGATGGCGACCGGATCGTCGAGGCCGCCGGGTCGGGAGGATGGCGTCACGGGTGGGTCACTGCCCCACCAGCCCGTTGCGGATGGCGTAGACCGTGAGCTCCGAGTTGTTGGCCAGGGCCAGCTTTTCGAGCACCCGGGCGCGGTACACCGACACCGTCTTTGGGCTCAGCGTGAGGTCGTGCGCGATGTCGGCCAGCCGCTTGCCCGAGGCGATCATGACCAGCGTCTGCAGCTCGCGGTCGCTGAGCTTGTTGTGCGCCAGCTCGGTGCTGGGCGCGGTCAGGCTTTCGACCAGCATCTGCGCGATCTCGGGCGTGACGTACTTGCGCCCCTGCGCCACCGTGCGCACGGCCTGCACCAGCAACTGCGGGTCGCCGCCCTTGTTGACGTAGCCGTAGGCGCCGGCGCGCAGGGCGCGGATCGCATACTGGTCTTCGGGGTACATGCTGACCACCAGCACCTTCACCGGCGAGCCCTCGTCCTTGAGCGCGTGCAGCGCATCCAGGCCGCTGCGCCCGGGCAGGTTGATGTCCAGCACCAGCACGTCGCAGGGCGTGGTCCTGCCGGTCTCGGGGCCAGTGCGGGTGCGCAACAGGGTGCGCAACTCACCGTAGTCAGCCGCTTCGCCCACGACCTGGATGTCGGCGGCGTCGGACAGCGTGTCGCGGATGCCGCGCCGGATGAGGGCGTGGTCGTCGCACAGGATGACTTCGATCATGGCTGCCTCAGTGGGTGGTCCATTCGGCGGCCTCGGGGTCGTCACCGAGATCCTGGCTGGCGGCCGCTTCATCGGCCGCCAGCGCCAGCGGCTGCAGCGGCACCGACAGGATCAGCGAGGTGCCGGCGCCGCCGCTGCTCAGGTCGACCCAGCCGCCCACGGTCGAGGCCCGCTCATGCAGGCCGCGGATGCCGAAGCTGCGCGTCTTGGCCAGGTCGGCCTGGCCGAGGCCGCGGCCGTTGTCGCTGACCTCGAGCGAGAGCACGCCGCCGGTGAAGGCCAGATCCACCACCACGCGTGTGGCCTGGGCGTGCTTGGTGACGTTGGTCAGCGCTTCCTGCGCCGTGCGGTAGGCCACCAGGGGCACGCCCGCCGGCAGCGCCTGGCCGTCCAGAGGCGGCGCGTCGCCGCTGCGGAATTCGCACTGGATGCCGGTGCGCTTTTCGAAGCGGCTCGTCATCCACTGCAGCGCGGCCACGAGGCCCTGCTCGAGGATCGCCGGGCGCAGGTTCTGCATGATGCGCTGGCTGGCCTCGATGGCGTGGGTCACGGTTTCCAGCGCCGCGACCGCGCGCTGCTGGACATCGGGCGCCGCGGCGTGGCGGCGGATCCAGTCGAGCTCGAACTTCAGCGCCGTCAGCGAGCCGCCGACGTCGTCGTGGATCTCGCGCGCGATGGCGTGGCGTTCGGCCTCGACGCTGGTCTGCAGGTGCTGCGCCAGCTCCGACAGGCGGCGCCGCGAGCGCTGCAGTTCGAGGTCGGCACGCAGGCGGGCACGGTGCGTCTCGCTGGCCACGATGGCATGCTCTGCCGCCACCGCCAGACGCGACAGGTTGTTCTTGAGCAGGTAGTCGGCGGCACCGTTGCGCATCGCTTCGACAGCGGTGTCCTCGCCGATCTGGCCCGACACCAGGATGAAGGGCAGCGGGTCGCCGCCGGCGTTTTCACGCTCGCGCAGCATCTGCAGCGCTTCCAGGCCAGAAAAGCCCGGCAGGTGGTAGTCGGAGATGACGAGGTCCCAAGGTTGCTCCAGCGCGCGCTCGAACTCGCTGCGCGTCTCGATGCGTTGCTCCTGCACGAGCAGCGCGCCGCGGCGCAGATGCGCCAGCACGAGGGCGTGGTCGGGCTCGGAGTCTTCGAGGTGCAGCAAGCGCACGCTGCGCACCGCAGGGTTTGCAGCGCTGCTCATGGTGGACAGTATCGCAAAGCGCGGTTGCTCACACCGCACCGTCACACCGCAGCGTCACACCGCACCGGCGCGGCGCAGCGTCTCGAGCACCGGCCGGCGCAGCACCTCGCGCAGGCCCCACCAGCCCGCAGCCAGGGCCAGCATGGCCCCGGCCACGGTGCCCAAGAGGGGCACCCAGGGCGAGGGGTTCCAGGTGAACTCGAAAACCTGGCGCGCCAGCAGCCAGCCCACGGCCATGGCGGCGATCGCGGCCAGCAGGCCGGCCAGCGCGCCGACGCCCAGCAGCTCGGCACGCTGCACCTGGCCCAGCAGGCGGCCGCTGGCCCCCATGGCGCGCATGATGGCGAATTCGCGTGCGCGCGCCTCGCGCGTGGCGGTGATGGCCGAGAACAGCACCACCAGCCCGGCCAGCAGCGTGAAGCCGAACAGGAACTCGACGGCGCGGATGACCTGGTCCAGCACGCGCTGGACCTGCCCGATGCTGGCCGAGACGTCGATGTTGGTGATGTTGGGAAAGTCGCGGCTCAAGCGGTTGTCGAAACTCGGCGCGCCCGCCAGCGCGGCCGGCGCGCGAAAGGCGCTGATGTAGCTGATCGGCAATTCGGGCATCGCCGCGCGCGGAAACAGGACGTAGAAGTTGACGCGCATCGAGCCCCAGTCGACCTTGCGCAGCGAGCTGATGCGCCCTTCCTGCAGTTGCCCGGCGATGTCGAAGCGCAGCCGGTCGCCGAGCTTGAGGCCGAGCTCCTGCGCCAGTCCGTCCTCGACCGACAGGCCGTCGGCCTCCTCGGGCACCCAGCGCCCGGCGACGACGACGTTGTGCTCAGGCGCCGCGGCACTGTGGCTGAGGTTGAACTCGCGCTCGACGAGGCGGCCGGCGCGCTCGGCGGCAAAGCTCTGCGCCGTGACGGCCTGGCCGTTGATGGCCACCAGGCGGCCGCGGATCATGGGGTACCAGTCGTAGCGCGTCACGCCGGCGGCCGCCAGGCGCTGGCGGAAGGGCTCGGCCTGCTCGGGCTGCAGGTTGATGACGAAGCGGTTGGGCGCATCGGGCGGCGTCGCCTGGCGCCAGCTGCTGATGAGGTCGGTGCGCAGCAGCACCAGCAGCATGAGGGCCAGCAGCCCCACCGCCAGCGCGCTGACCTGCAGCACCGCAAAGGCTGGCCGGGCCGCGATCTGGCGTGTCGCCAGCACCAGCCAGCGCGGCGCCCGGCTTTCTGGCACGGCGCGCTTGAGCACCCACACGGCCAGCCACGACAGCAGCGCAAACACGCCCACCGCGGCGCCGAAGCCGCCCACCGCGATGAGCCCGAGCTTGAGGTCGGACGACACCGCCAGCAGCAGGCCCACGAAGCCGGCGGTGCCAGCCAGCAGCACGCCCAGCGAGCCGGCCTTGAGGCCGCCGACGTCGCGCCGGATGACGCGCAGCGGCGGCACGCGCGCCAGCTGCAGCACCGGCGGCAGGCCGAAGCCCAGCAGCAGCGTCATGCCCACGCCGACGCCGAAAAGTGCGGGCCACGGCCCGGGTGCCGGCAGTTGCGCGTCAACGAGCCCGGCCAGCAGCCAGACGAAGCCGAAGTGGACCGCCAGCCCGATCAGCACCCCGGCCGTGCTGGCCAGCAGGCCGACCATGCCGAACTCCAGCGTGTAGGCGCCGGCGATGCGGCGCTGGCTCAGGCCCAGCACGCGCAGCATGGCGCAGTCGTCGAGGTGGCGCTGGGCGAAGTCGCGCGCTGCGATGCCCACCGCGACGGCGGCCAGCAGCGCGGCCAGCAGCGCGACGAGGTTGAGGAATTTCTCGGCCCGGTCCAGCGTCTGGCGCATCTCGGGGCGGCCGCTCTGCAGCGACTCCACGCGCACGCCGCGCCAGGGCACGGCCTTGATCTGCTGCTCGGTCCAGGCCACGAACTCGCGCACCGCGGCGTCGCCACGCGCCGCGCTCCAGCTGTCGGGTGCGGCCACGGCCAGGCGGTAGCCGACACGGCTGGCCGGCTGGATGAGCCCGGTGGCCTGCAGATCGGCCTCGGACAACATGACGCGCGGCGCCAGGCTCGCGAAACCGGCGCCGCGGTCGGGCTCGATGACGATGATGCGCGTGATCGTGAGCCGGCTGTCGCCCAGCAGCAGCGGGTCGCCGACCTGCAGCTGCAGCGCCTCGAGCACCGCCGCGTCGACCCACACCGTGCCGGGCGCG
>JANMVM010000415.1:0-5477 GCA_031392695.1 Rubrivivax sp. | reverse complement strand
GCCCTGCATCACGGTGCTGAAGGCACCGCCGGGGCGCAGGTCGATGTGCGCCTCCACCGCCTGCCAGGGCAGCGGGCAGAACCAGCGCTGGAGCAGCTCGGGGTCGGTCCAGGCGCGCCACACGGCGTCGGGCGCCAGCGGAATGACGCGTTCGAGAATCAGCTCGGTGCTCATGGCAGTCTCCTTCAGACTTTGGGGTACTTGAGGTTGGACTTCTTCGCGAAGTCGTTGGTGAACACGGCCTTCAAGTCGAGTGTCGCCTTGGCGATCTCGGGGTCGATGCTGGCCAGGGCGCGGAAGGCCGTCTCGGCGCCCTTGTCGGGGAACAGGCCGTCGGGGCTGAGCGCGCCCTTGGCGGCCAGGAAGGCGTCGATGTAGACCGCGCGGTCGCCCAGCAGATAGCTTTCGGGGACGTTGTTGATGATGTCGCCCGGGCCGGCGGCCTGGATCCACTTGTTGGCGCGCACGATGGCGTTGGCCAGGGCCTGCGTGGTGCCGGGGTTCTTGTCGATGAAGGTCTGCGGCGCATACAGGCAGGCCGCCGGCATCGCGCCGCCGAAGACCTTCTCGGCCTCGGCCACGATGCGCGTGTCGGAGATGATCTTCAGGTCGCCGCTGCGCTGCAGCAGCGTGATGACGGGGTCGAGGTTGCTCAGGGCGTCGATCTGGCCCGAACGCATGGCGGCCACCGCGCCCTGTGCCGCACCGACGCCGATGATCGACACGTCGGACGGCTTGAGGCCCGCCTTGGCGAGGAAGAAGTTGACCATCACGTTGGTCGACGAGCCCGGCGCGGTGACGCCGATCTTCTTGCCCTTCAGGTCCGCCGGCACCTTGTAAGCGGCCATCGTCTTGGGGTTGAGACCCAGCACGATCTGCGGCGCGCGGCCCTGCAGCACGAAGGCGCGCAGCCGCTGGCCCTTGTGCTGCATGTTGACGGTGTGTTCGAAGGCGCCGCTGACGACATCGGCGCTGCCGCCCACCACGGCCTGCAGCGCACGTGCGCCACCGGCAAAGTCGACGATCGTCACCTCCAGCCCCTCGGCCCTGAAGTAGCCGCGCTGCTCGGCGATCGTCAGCGGCAGGTAGTACAGCAGGTTCTTGCCGCCGACGGCGATCGTGAGCTTGGGCTTCTCCGGCGCCTGGGCGCGCACCCGCCACGGCGCGGCGATGAAGGCCGCGCTGCCAGCCAGCAGAAGGTGGCGTCGTTGCATGGTGCAGTGTCTCCGGGGATATGGTGGACACTCTAGTGCAGCCGCCCGCCGCCGGACAGGGGGACGGGCCCCACGTCTGCCCACCGAAGACCCCTGCATGAACACCTTGCTCGTCACCGGCGCCAGCCGCGGAATCGGCGCCGCCACGGCGCGGCTGGCCGCCACCCGCGGCTGGGACGTGGCCGTCAACTACACCCGCGACGCCGCCGCCGCCCAAGCCGTGGCCGCCGATGTGCGCGCCGCCGGCCGCCGCGCGCTGGTGCTGCAGGCCGACGTCGGCGTCGAAGCCGAGGTGCTGGCGATGTTCGTCGCGCTCGACCGCGCGTGGGGCCCCGGCCAGAGCCTGGGCGGCCTCGTCAACAACGCCGGCGTCGTGGACGTGGCCGCGCGCGTCGACGAAATGAGCACCGCCCGGCTGCAACGCATGTTCGCCGTCAACGTCTTTGGCACCCTGTGGTGCGCGCAGCAGGCAGTGCGGCGCATGAGCACGCGCCACGGCGGCCAGGGCGGCGTCATCGTCAACCTGTCGTCGGCGGCGGCCAGGCTCGGCGCCGCCACCCAGTACGTGGACTACGCGGCGGCCAAGGGCGCGGTCGACGTCTTCACGCTCGGCCTGGCACGCGAGGTGGCGGCTGAAGGCATCCGCGTCAACGCCGTGCGGCCGGGCATCATCGAGACCGACATCCACGCCTCGGGCGGCCAGCCCGGCAGGGCGGCGCAGATGGCGCCGCTGGTGCCGATGCAGCGCGCAGGCTCGGCCGAAGAGGTGGCGCAGGCCATCGTGTGGCTGTTGTCGCAGGACAGCAGCTACACCACGGGGTCGGTGGTGGATGTGACGGGCGGGCGTTAGGCGCAGCCTTGTCCAACAGCGTTTGGCGCCGCTGGGGTCTGCGCGGCCCAGTCGTTTCCTGAACCAGTCACGCCAGTCCCGGTTGGGGGGCAGGCGCGCTGCCGCGTGCAGTTCATCCAGGATCGCAAGGCCGGGCATAACGCGCAGCATGCCAGACATCGGTGAGCGCCACGTTGCGGATGTTCGTGACCTGCAGTGGCACGACCTTCAGCTTCTGGCGCAGCGCCTCGCGGTGCGCCAGCTCGGTGATCGACAACTCTTCGGGGTTGTCGGTCAGCGGCACATGCCCCAGCCGGTGGCTCAGGATCAGCACATAGGCGTCGCAGCCGGCGACATCGTTCAAGCAGCTGTCGCGCACGGTCTCGCCGGCAGCGGTGTAGCTGTGCACCGGCTGGTGGCCACGCGCCACCCGCCAGTCGATGACGGCCTTGCGCTCAGGCTCCAGATCGAGCCGCGTAGAAGAGACGTAGACCTTGGCCAGGGCGCGGAAATGTTAACCGCGCCCCGGCGTCATCGGGTCCTTTAGGCCGCCTTGGCGTAAGCCGCCAGCGTTGCCAGCAGCGCTTTCGCTGCCGCGCTTTCGCCCGCCGCTGCGGCCCCGATGTAGGGCAGCAGCACCAGCGCCGCGTTGTCGGCCACCGAGCCCCAGGTGGTGACCGACGCGACACGGCCTTGCAGCTCGGCGTAGCGGCCCTGGATGTTGTCGATCTTCTCGGCCAGCCGGCGCTGCGCCAAGGCCTCGTAGGTGTCGGCCTCGACGATGCCCGCGTAGCACCAGAAGTCGGGGTCGGCCTGGGCCTTGGCCGCCAGGCTGCGCCGCACCGCGGCCACGCTGTCGGCGGCAAAGCCCGGCCAGCGCCGGTTGCCCATGTTCACCACCAGGTCCAGCGCCATGCGGTTGAGTGCGGGGTAGAACAGGTCGGCGTCTTCGCTGGCCAGCGCCAGCGCTTCGGCCTTGGCGTAGGCCTCGGCGGCCATCTTCAGGGCCGCGGCTTCGGCCGGCTTGTCGCCGACCTTGCGCTCGAGCATCGCAAGCCGCTTCCAGGCGCTGCCGCACAGGCTGTGGCGTTCCAGCGTCGGCTGCAGCCCGGCCAGCGCCAGCAGCCCGCGCAGGGCGGTGGTGATCTCGGCGCGGGCCTCGGCGATCGCGGGTGAACCGGGCTTGGCCTTGTCGGCGCGCGACCAGGCCCGCCGCGCCTGCAGGTTGCCCAACTGCTCGTGCGCCTTCATCGAAGCGCTGCCGTCGTTGCTGGCCAGCGCGCGCGCGTACCAGCCGATCGCGGCGTCGCGGTCGCCGGCTTCGGCGTAGGCCAGTGCGTAGGCCTCGGCCACCGCGCCCATGCCGCCCCACACGGCAGCAAAGCGCGCTTCGAGGTGGCGCACCTTTTCCAGCTGGCTGGCGCTGTCGGCGCGCATCCACTTGGACTTGACGGCCTGCTCTTCGAGCGCCAGCGCTAGCCCGAGCGGGCTGGCGATGCCTTCGAATTCCTCGCGCGGCGGCGGCGGTGCGGCCTGCACGTCGGCGGCGCTGCGGCGGTAGATCCAGTTCGGGTCGCCGTAGGCCTGGTAGGCGGCCCAGGTGTTGCTGGTCTTGTCTTCGTTCCAGGCCGCCTCGCGCGCCGTGGCCACGGCGGTGATGAAGGGGCGGCGGTTGAGGATCTCGCGGTAGAAGGTCTGGGCGAAGACCTTGGCCGGGCCGTCGTCGACGGCCCAGCCGGCGGCGATGACGCAGCGCACGCCGATCTCGATCAGCGAATCGGCCACGCCCCAGGCGAACTCGGCGCGGTTCATGGTGCGCAGCACCTGGTTGGGGTTGCGCGCGGCGAGGTGGCAGCAGTTGACGAACACCAGCTCGGGCACGGTGCGCATGCTGCGGATCTCGTCGGGGCCCAGGAAGGTGCCGTCCGACAGCACCACGCCGCCCATCTCGATGATCTCGCCCTTGTCGTCGCGCTTGACCGGCTCGCCGTGGCCGGCGACGTGCACGATGCGGTAGCGGCGCTCGAACAGCGCGTTGATGATGCTGGTGGCGTCGTTGTCGTCGATGAGCGCGTTGACCTTGTCGCTGCCCAGGCCCCCGGGCCCGCCCAGGGCCTGCGCCACCGCGGCGGCTTCGGCCTTGGCGCCGGGCAGCGAGGGGTAGACGGCGAGGTCGACCTTGGGCTCGCCGATGACCAGCACCGCGTCGTCGGCCTGTGCATCCTGCACCTGCTGGCGGAAGTGCTCCTGGCGCAGCTTGCGCAGCAGCTGGCTGCGGATGGCCCACGGGCGGTCGTCGGTCTGGGTCTGGTCGGGCCCGGTGGTGTCGAGCAGCTCCCAGGGGATCGGTGCGGTGCGGTCGTCGAGCTCCAGCAGCATGCGGCTGGTGCCAGCCAGGAACGGTTCCACCTCGGGCGGCACCAGCAGCTGGAACAGCGTGCGGCCCAGCCGCGGATCCTGGTTGGCTTCGGTGCTGGCGCGCTTGACCAGCTCGCGCAGCAGCTTGCCTTGCGTCGTCTGCGCACGCACCTCGGTGCGCGCGCGCTTGGTGTCGAGCGCGAAGGAGATGGTGCCGTCGACGCTGGACGTGGCGGCGATGAAGTCGTAGTCGGTGCCGCGGTAGCCGCTGTCGATCTGCCGCCGCAGCGGCCCGACGCCGCTGCGGATCGTGGGCGTGACGTCGTACAGCCCCGGCGCCGAGGTCGCCAGCACCTGCAGGCCGTGCCAGGCGTCGCTGGCGCGCTCCAGGTAGAGCTCGACGAAGGTGAGCTCGCCGACCTGCGGCCAGCCGCTGCCCTGCACCGTGGCCAGGCGCTGGTTGGCCTCGCGCACGCCCTGGGCGATGGCGCGCGCCGCGTTGCTGGCGTTCATGCCCACGCCGCCGCTGCCCATCAGCGTGGCGCTCAGGTCGACCGTCACGCCGGCGCCCTGCGGCGCCTCGGCGATGCGCTGCGCCCAGGCGATCACGCCCTGGCGCACGGTGCGCGTGAGGTCGCGCTCGGTGAGCTTGCCTTCCTCACCCAGGCCCACCACCACCACGCTCGTGGGCTGCGGCGTGCGCCAGGGGTTGTCGGCGTCGGTGCTGGAATTGAGGAAGATCTGGTGCGTGGTGGGCGCGTCGGGGTAGAGGCCGGCATCGAGCGAGGCCTTCATGCCGCCGCCGATAAGCTTGTTGACCACGGCCTCGGTGCCGGTGAGCACCAGCGAGCGCGAATGCCCGACCAGCAGCGTCGTGCGCACGAAGCTCAGGTTGCCGTTGAGCACCGTGACCTTGAGCGCGCTGTGGCCGGCGCCGGTGGGTGTTTCGGCCTCGCTGGGGCGCGGCGCCGAGAACACCTGGCGCTCGCCCGATGCCGGCATTGCCGAGGGCCGGCCGCGCGACGGGCGGCTGCGCACGTGGGCCACCGCGGGCGCGGCTGCGCCGGCGCCGCCGC
>JANMVM010000341.1:0-10598 GCA_031392695.1 Rubrivivax sp. | reverse complement strand
GCCTTCGAGGATCGCCTTGGTGAACAGGAAGAGCGCCATGTCCGGCCGCCCCCAGGGCCCGTAGACGGTGAAGAAGCGCAGCCCCGTCGTCGGCAGGCCGAACAGGTGGCTGTAGGTGTGTGCCATCAGCTCGTTGGCTTTCTTGGTGGCGGCGTACATGCTCACCGGGTGGTCGACGCTGTCGTGCTCGGAAAACGGCATCCGCGTGTTGCCGCCGTAGACGCTGGAGCTCGAGGCGTAGACCAGGTGCTGGACCTGGCTGCGGCGGCAGCCCTCGAGGATATTCATGAAGCCGACGACGTTGCTGTCGATGTAGGCGTGCGGGTTCTGCAGCGAGTAGCGCACGCCGGCCTGCGCCGCGAGGTGGATCACGCGGTCGAAGCGCTCGTGGGCGAACAGCGCTTCGATGCCGGGCCGGTCGGCGACGTCGAGCCGCACGAAGCGAAAGTTCGGGTGCGGGCTCAGGCGGGCCAGGCGGTCGCGCTTGAGCTGGACGTCGTAGTAGTCGTTGAGGTTGTCCAGCCCCACCACCTCGTCACCCCGCGCCAGCAGGCGCAAGGTGGCGGTGGAGCCGATGAAACCGGCAGCGCCGGTGAGCAGGATTTTCATGGGGTGCCGGGTGGGGCCAGGGTGGAAGTGCCCGCAGGGCAGACGCCAGGCGTTGCAGAGCGCCGCTGGCGGCAGATTCTGTCATGGGGCTGCAGCACGACCGCGCCGCGGCGGCGCCCCATCGGCGCTGGTTTTCACGCTTCAGGCGCGCGCCAGCTTCTTCAGACCTTCCAGGCTGCCGGCGCGCAGCGCCTGGCGCAGCGGCGCCAGGTCCTGCGGCTGCTGCAGCAGCTTGGTGAAGGCCTTGGCCGAGCCGGGCGGGCCGACGTACAGACCGCCCGCCAGCTGGCCGTGGCGCACCACCAGGCGCCACCAGGCCGCGCCGTCGGCGCGAGCCTGGAAGTTCTCGTCACCTTCGCGCGGCCTGATGTCGCCCTGGCTGCGCAGGTCGATGCCTTCGCACTTGAGCTGCAGCACGATGCGCGGCGTGGCGTAGGGGATGTCGTCGCCCAGGATCGTGGCCGCCGCGGTGGCGGCATGGGCGCTGCCGATGGGCCACAGGCCGCGCGGCGTGCCCTGCAGCTCGGCCACGTCGCCGACGGCCAGCACGTTGGGGTCGGAGCTGCGCATGCGGCTGTCGACGCGGATGCCGTTGTCGGCCAGCGCCAGGCCGGCCTGCTCGGCCAGGAAGGTGTTGGCGCGGATGCCCAGCGCCGCCACGAAGAGGTCGCCCTTGACGCGCGGGCCGTGCGCCAGCTGGGCCGCCTGCAGCATCGGCTGGCCTTCGTAGCGCAGCACCGCGGCTTGCGTCACGACCTGGATGCCCAGGCTCTCCAGATAGCCTTGCAACATCGCGCCGCCTTGGGCATCGAGCTGCGAGTTCATGAGCCGATCGCCGCGCTGCAGCAGCGTCACCTTGAGGCCGAGGTGGTGCAGCGCATCGGCGGTCTCGACGCCGAGCACGCCGCCGCCGACGACCACCGCGCGCCGCGCCTTGGCGCGGTCGACGTAGTGGCGGATGGCCTGCGCGTCTTCGGCCGAGCGCAGCACAAAGGCGTTGCGGTGCTTGAGGAAATCCTCATCCGGCGTCACCGAGCGCGCGCCGGTGGCCAGCACCAGCTTGTCGTAGGCCAGCACCCGCCCCCCGGCCAGGTGCACGCGGCGCTCGGCACGGTCGATGCGCTGCGCCACCACGCCGCGGTGGACGCTGACGCGCTGATTCTCGGGCCAGTCGGGCGGCACCAGCTGCAGCGCCTCCAGGCCGCCCTTGTCGACCACCAGGCGCGCGATGCCCATGCGGTTGTAGAAGGCAAACGGCTCGTTGCCCACGACGTCGATCTGCACGCCCGGGCTGTCGCGGCGCAGCGCCTCGGCCACGCCCATGCCGGCGACGCCGTTGCCGATGATGACGACGCGCTGCACGCCGGCGCGCAGGGCCTTGTCGAGCGCAGGCGCACGGACCACGCGCACCGCGCGCGGCGCTGGCGCCGAGTGCGGGTCGCGGTCGATCAGCACCGGCCCGCGCACCTCGCACATGCAGGCCAGCCGCGCCCGGCCCTCGAGGCCCAGACGGCGCAGCGTCGCCAGCTCATCGTCGCCGGGCGGCGACAGGTTCTCGGCGCCCTCGCACACCGCCACCGGGTCGGCACCGCAGACGCCGGCGCGGCAGCCGAAGTGGATCTTCAGGCCCGCGCCTTCGATGGCCTCGAGCAGCGTGGCATCGGGCGCCACCGGAAAGCTGATGCCCGACTGGCGGTCGGTGACCTCGGCGCCAGCGGCCCGCGCCAGCCGCTGCCGCAGCGAGGTGCCGCGGCCAAAGGCCGCCTGCGGGTCGGACTCGGGCGATGGCAGCGCCGCGGCCTGGCGCTGCGTAGCCTGGTAGCGCGCCTCGGCCCGCAGGCCGGCAACGGCCAGCGCGGCAGCGAGCAACAGGCCCAGTCCCTGCGACAACTGCAGCAGCAACGCCGGCGCTTCGTGGCCCGCCAGCGCGGCCACGGTGCGCACCAGGATCGGCCCGGAAAACCAGTAGAACGCCGACAGCGCCAGCACGCCGAAGCCGAGTGCCACACGGTAGGGATTGGCCGGCGCGAAAGCCACCACCAGGCCGTAGGCGCCGGCCGAGGCGCAGCACGCACCCAGCAGGATCAGCAGCTGCAGGCTGACGCCGCCCGCCGGTGCCGCGGCCTGCAGGAAGTAACCCAGCACCAGCCCCGGCAGCAGCCCCATGAAGAGGCGTCGCTGCGCCGCGTGGCGCGGGTCCTCGTCGTAGATGTCGCTGAACACCGCGGCGCGCGGGTTGAAGTCGTAGCAACTCTTTTGGCAGCCCACGCAGGGGTTGCAGTAGCCGTTGCGCACCACGATCAGCGGCGCCTGGCCGTAGGTGCGCTGGATCGGCGCCAGCGGGCAGAAGGTGCCGCACCAGCCACTGCGGCCTTTGAACACGACGCCGCCGGCAAAGGCCAGCGCCAGCACCGCCAGGATGCCCAGGCCGACCACCGTGCCGCTGTGGTTGAGCAGCGGCAGGCGCAGCGCCACCGCGGCCAGAAACAGCGCCACCGCGATGCCGAAAGCCGCCTGCTTGGCTGCCGGCGGCAGCTCGAGGGCGCGCGTGAAGCCGCCCAGGCGTGGCAGCTGGTTCATCGTCGCCATCGGGCACACCTGGCGCCACAGGCCGGGCGCAATGACCAGCAGCGCCGGCAAAAGCGGGATCGCCAGGCCCCAGAACAGCTTCAGGCCCAGCTCGGCTCGCCACAGCAGCAGCGTGGCCAACGCCAGCGCGATGCCCAGGCCGAGCGCACGCGCCAGCCACCACAGCGCCAGCGGCACGCGCGGCTTGAGCTGGGTGTAGTTGCTGAAGAACGGCGGCGCGGCGCGCGCCTTGGGAGTGGCTGCACGGGCAGCCGCCACGGGGACGATCGGAATGCGGACCATGCGCTCGCGATCAGTCGGCCGGCTGCAGCAGCCGCAGGCGCGAGGCGACGAGCGCGCCGAGGTCGCGCATCAAGGCCAGCGCGATGCGCGGCTGCCAGGCCGACAGTTGCAGCAGCGCATCGGGCGTCAGGCGCAGCAGCTCGGCCGGTGCGGCGCGGCCGACGCGGGCGGTGACGGCGCTCGGTGCACCGTCCAGAAAGCTCAGCAGCCCGAAGACTTCACCGTCGCGCCGGTGCGCCACGGTCTTGCCGGGCCCGAGCAACTCGACCTCGCCGCTGGCGATGAAGCACAGCGCCCGATCGCTGCCGCCGGCAGTGACGAGCACGGCGCCGGGGGGGTAGCGGCGGCGCGCCGCAAAGCCGATGAAGAGCGCCCACTCCTCGCTGCTCAGCTCGGCCAGGATGGCTTGCGGCGCCGCGTCGGCGGCCGGCCTCGGTGCTGCGGGTGCTGGGCCTTGGTAGCTGAAGAAGTCGCTCATGGGCGCCCCCGGAATGGGTTGGGTACGGGCAGGTCAGGGTCAGAGTCAGGGTCAGGGTCAGGATGGCCGCGGGCCGCTGCGCTGCAAAGCGGCGGCTGGTCCCTCTGGCGCCGTGGCCAACGCCAGCACCGCTGCTTCGGCACTCACGGCCGTGAGCAGCGGGTCGGCGGTGCGCGGCGCCTGAGCCCCGGCTCGCTGCGCGCTGGCCTGCGCATCCGCGAGCAGGCGCAAGGCGGCCACCGCGGCACGTGCTGTCGCCGCGAGTTGCTCGGCCAGCAGCAAGGGCTCGTGCCCGGCCAGGGCCGAAGGCGGCAAGTTCAATCCGCGGGCCAGGGCTGCACTCAGCGATGACGCCGACACCGCGCCTGCCGTGGCGGCCGGGGTCGGGGCCGGCCTGGCGGCGGCGCTGCCGCCGCCAGGCGGCGCGAGGCGGATCTTGGTCAGGTCGCCGCCGCCGTCATCGCTGAGCCGGGCCACGCGCAGGATCTCGGTGAGGCCTTCTGGCGCACCACCCACCCCAGCAGCCCCCATCGCTGCCGGGTCGCCGCCGCGGTGCGGCGCGGTGTCGAAGACGCCGGCACGCCGGGCCGGCGGCGCCGCCGGCCCGGGTGGCGCTGCGGCCGCCTGCCGCGCCGGCATCGGCGGCCCGCTGACCGCGATTGCGAAGGGCCCGATCTCGATGCGGTCACCGTCGCGCAGCGCCAGATCGCCCGCCATGCGCACCTTGGCGCCGTTGACGAAGGTGCCGTTGGTGGACAGGTCGCGCAACACCGGGCCGGCCGCGCTGGCCACGATTTCGCAGTGCCGGCCCGACAGCGCCAGCGTGCGGTCGGCAATCGGCCACAGGTTGCTCGGGTCGCGGCCGATCGTGAAGCGCAGCAGGGGTTGCGGCAGGCGCATCTCGGCCACCAGCGAGTCGGCCAGCTCAGCGCCTTTGACGATTTTCAATCTCCACATGGCGCACGGCCCTCCGCCGCTGGCCTGCTGCAAACGCAGGCGATGGTGAATCAGGCCGCGCCGGCGGCGCCGAGCAGCCGCGCCGCGGCGCCGTCGATCGAGGCCTTCAGTTCGGCATAGCTGTGGTTGACCGGGAACTGCGGAAACTGCGCCACGATGCCCGGCGGCGGGTGGATGAAGAAGCCGGCATCGGCGGCGCCCAGCATGCCGGTGTCGTTGTACGAATCGCCGGCCGCGATGACCTGGTAGTTCAGGCCCTTGAGCGCATTGACGGCATGGAACTTGGGGTTCGGCTGGCGCAGCTTGTACTCGGCCACGAAGCCGGCCGCATCGGTCACCAGGCGGTGACAGAACAGCGTCGGCCGGCCGAGCTGGCGCATCAACGGGTCGGCAAATTCGTAGAAGGTATCCGACAGGATGATGACCTGGTAGCGCGAGCGCAGGTCGTCGAGAAAGTCCTTGGCGCCGGCCATCGGTGCCATGCCGCTGATGACGGCCTGGATGTCGGACAGCTTGAGGCCCTGCTGGCGCAGCAGGTCGAGCCGGAAGCACATCAGCTTGTCGTAGTCGGGCTCGTCGCGCGTGGTGCGGCTGAAAGCCGCGATGCCGGTGCGCTGCGCGAAGGCGATCCAGATCTCGGGCACGAGCACGCCTTCCAGATCGAGGCAGACGATTTGCATGGGCTCTCCGTGGCGAAGCACAAATCGTAGCCGGGATGCAGCGCCTTGTTGCGCCCCGGCTTCAACCTCGTTGGGCTGCAGCAGCAGCGGCGTCCGCGGCCGCGGCACGACGCCCGGCGCGCAGCTTGTGCCAGAGGTGCGGCAGCAGGATTTTCAGCGGCATGCGGCGGTAGTGGTAGCGCGCAAGCAGGATCAGCGCCGCCAGCTGCTGCTGCCACGGCGGCGCGTCGTCGGGCTCGGTGGGCATCAGGATCGCTGCCAGCAGCCGGTGCAGCCAGGCCCGGCGCAACGCCGAGGGCCCGGCGCTCTCGATACGTCGACGCGCTGCCTCGGGCACCGGGGTCTGCAGCCACTGCGTCGTGAAGTGACAGGCCAGCGCCAGCGGCTCGCTCAGGCCGAGCTCGGCCGCGCGGTCGGGCAGGCCGTCCCAGAAGCCCGCCGTGGCGCCGAAGTGGCGCAGCAGACCGTCGAGGTCGACGAGGTCGCGCAGGCGGTCGCGCGCTTCGGAGTCGTAGAACAGGTGCGCCGCGCTGTGCAGCACCTGATCGTGGGCGTGGAAGACCTGCCAACGCGGCCAGCGCGAAGGTTGCAGGCGGGCCAGCAGCAGCTGGGCATCGACCCGTGTGTGCGCCATCGGGGGCAGGATGTTGTGGTGCAGGTCCAGCTCCAGGCCGTGCAGGGGGTGCTGCATCGGCGGCACCTCGTGGCTCCACTCGTGGTAGTACTGACGATCGTGGTCGTCGAGTTCGGCTTCCGACCAGCCGGCCGCCAGCAGCAGCCCCTGTGCGTGGGCCAGGTGCTGGCGCGGCACCAGGATGTCGATGTCCGAAGGCAGGCGGCCTGCAGCGATGGCCAGGCCCTGGCCGATGTAGGCAGCGCCCTTGAGCAGCACGAGTGGATAGGGCACGTCGCCCAGCATGGCGGACAGGCGCTCCAGGGCCCACAACAGTGCACCGGTGCGCCAGCGCGAATACTGCAGTTCGGCCACCAGGTGACGTGCTGCGGGCGCTGGCACCTGCTGCAGCAACGACGCCGCTTCGAGGCTCTCGGCGAGGCGACCGAGCAGGCGCAGGCGGCGCGACAGACGGATGACCCTTTCCCACTCCGGCAAGGGCCAGTCGAGGGCCAGTTGCGGCTGGCTCAAGGCCTGCACCCATGCCATCCGATGCGGCACGCCAGGGCGCGGGTTCACGGCGTGACCTCGCGGCTGTCCAGGGCCTGCCGGGATCGACGCTCGCGGGCCTGCCCGACCACCGCGGGCCACTCGACTGCCAGCCGGGCCAGCGCATCGTCGAGGTCGCTGTAGATCAACTGCCAGGTCGGGCAGGCCTGGCTCAGGGCCACGGCGGCCTCGAAACCCCGGGCCCCGAGGACCGCGTAGTTGAAGGCGTTGAAGGCCAGTGCCGAGAACGCCATCTGCGGCATCACGGGCTCCAGCCGCGTGCTGCTGCCGGCTTGCCAGCGTGGCAGCAGCACCGCGCCGGGCCAGGCGTGCTCATGCAGGCCGGCCACCGCGGCGCGTGACGGCGCCAGGTGCACGACGCGCCCCTTGCGCGTCTTGGGAAACACGGGGCCCCGCTCGGCGCCGGGCTCGAAGCGCGCGATGACCTCGATCGAATCGTTCTTCAGCGCCACTGGCTTGAGCACTGGCCGCAAGCTGCCGCGTGCCAGGTCCAGCGCGCCGAACTCGTCGGACAGCAGTCGCCAGCCGCGCAAGCTCAGCGCTGCCGTGAGCGTGCTCTTGCCCGAGCCCGGCAGCGCGGGCATGACGAGCGCGATGCCGTCTTTCTCCACCACGCCGGCATGCAGCAGCAGGGTGTCGTTGAAGCGGCGCCCGATCAGGAAGTTGGTGCCCCACTCGAGCAGCGGCAGAGCGGTGTCGGCGGGAAAGGGCTCGAAGGGCTCTTCGCTGTCGCACTGGAAGCGGACCTGCGGGCGCAACCACCGCCGCAGCCCGCGGGCGTACGGCAGCTTGACGTGCAGATCGGCCCAGGGCGACGAGAGCCGGGCCGGGAAGTGTCGATACACGGCCTGCAGCGGCGCCGCGAGCGCCGCGACCTCGCTGCGCACGCGCAGCGTGGCCAAGCCGAGATCCAGGAACAGCCCTTGCCCGCCGAGCGCGGACTGGATCTCGGACAGCGTCAGTTCGGTCAGTGTCCTGCCAGGCGCGCTGGTAGCGCTCACGTCAGGCCGGGTTGGCAGTCAAGGGACCTGGCGGATGAGGCCGGCCGTGACCAGGGGGACCCAGGACCCTGCCAAGGTGACCAGCAGTTCAGACGCCGCGAGCTCGTATTCATGGGCCAGAGTTTCGCAGACCTGGGCAGCCGATTGAGCCGCATCGGTGTCGAGCGCCTCGAGCACGGCCACGCTCTCGCCATTCACCAGATGCGATTCGCCCGAAAGCGAACTGAAAACCACCCAGCCCTCGCCCAGGGCTGCCGTCAGCACGCCAGGGGCGCGCAGGTACCGCGTCACTACACGATGGCCTTGAAGGAGTTCCAGCAACTCGCGCCGACATTGGCGCCGGTACCCGCCGTGCCCACGCCCGTCACGCTGCCTGTGGCGTCGAAGCGCACCACGACGTACTGCAAGCCGGTGTAGGTGAGCGTCGCGCCCGGGGGCATCGTGGTGTTGGGCGTGCCGTAGGTGCCGGCCACGACGGCGCCGGTGGTGACGTCAATTTCGAGCCAGGTGCCCACGGCCGGGTAGAAGCTGTTGCTGTTGACGAAGACCGTGGACAGCTGCGTGCCGCTCACGTAGTACTTGCCATCGGTGGCCTTGTGCAACTGCACCCGCGTCCAGGTGTCGAGGCCACCCACTTTGGGCGTGATGCTGGTGTTGGATGCCACGTGCTGGGCCAGGCAGCGCAGGCTGGACTGGGCCGCGAAAGCGCTGCCGGTGCAGACGGTCATGAGCGCCGGCGCCGCAAAAAGGCCGCGGACGAGCTTGCGACGAGCGGCTGGCGTAGAAGGCGGTCTTTGACTGGGGCTGTGCACGAGCGTCTCCTGGGGCGGGTGAACGCCGGATTTGCACAATTATCGCGCCAAGTGCGCGCTCCAACGACCCCCCATGCCCGGGGGAAGGGTGCGCAGCCGCCGCGCGACTTGGCAGACCGAATCACGACCGAGAACCCGCCCTTGGCCTAGGTTTTGGGTCCTGGCCCCCCTTGTTTTGGGGGGGCCGGCCGGTCAGGCGTCAAGCGCCCTGGATCCGCTTTCGAGCGCCGGACTGCCGGTGGCCGCGATTCAGTGGCCGCCCCACAGCTGCTGCAGCCGTGCATCGCGCCCACAGGCACTGCGGTAGTAGTTGTAACGCACCGGGTTCTTCTTGTAGTAATCCTGGTGGTAGCCCTCGGCAGCGTAGAAAGGGCTGGCGGCTTCGATCGTCGTGACGATCGGCTCCTTGAACGGCTTGCTCTTGTCCAGCGCCGCCTTGGAAGCCTGCGCCGCCGCCGCCTGCTGCGGGCCGTGGGTGAAGATCGCTGTGCGGTAGGGGCTGCCGGCGTCGCAGAACTGGCGGTCCTTGGTGGTGGGATCGATCGAGCGCCAGAACTTTTCCAGCAGTTGCTCGTAGCTCACCTTGGCCGGGTCGAAGACGATCTCCACCGCTTCGGCGTGGCCGGTGGTCTTGCTCGAGACCTGCTCGTAGCTGGGGTTGGCCAGCGTGCCGCCGATGTAGCCGCTGGTCGTGCTGATGACGCCCGGCACTTTGTCGAAATCGGCCTCCACGCACCAGAAACAGCCACCGGCGAAGGTCGCCTTGGCCGACCCCGCCGGGGCTGCTGCTGCAGCCGTGGGCGCGGGTGCGACCTGGGCGAACGCCAGTCCAGCGCCCACCGCCACCAGGGCCGCACCTGCGGCCGCCCAGAACGACAGGCGCTTCATGCCGCCGCCGGCGCAAAGCGCAGCGCCACCCCGTTGTTGCAGTAGCGCTTGCCGGTGGGGCGCGGTCCGTCGCCGAAGACGTGGCCCTGGTGGCCGCCGCAGCGGGCGCAGTGGTATTCGGTGCGCGGCAGGATCATCTTGTAGTCGGTCTTGGTGCCCAGGGCGTCGGGCAGCGGGTCAAAAAAGCTCGGCCAGCCGGTGCCGCTGTCGTACTTGGCCGCCGAGGCAAACAGCGGCAGGTCACAGCCGGCACAGTGGAAGGCGCCGACGCGCTTTTCGGTGTTCAGCGGACTCGTGTGGGGCGGCTCGGTGCCTTCTTCGCGCAGCACGCGGTAGGCGCCGTCAGACAGGCGCTTCTTCCATTCGGCGTCGGGCCACTCGATACGGTCAGCGCGGGTGGGGGTGGAGGCGGCTTGGGACGCGCCGCTGGCGACGCTGCCCAGCCCGAGGCTGGCGAGGATGTTGAGAAAGGGGCGACGGGTCATGCGAGTCTCCTGTGCGATGGGGGTGGGTCGGCCGGGCGCGCCGGATCTTTCAATCCGACGCCGCCAGCACCACGCTGACCTTGCGCGTCTGCCCCGAGCGCCACACGCTCAGCGTCACGCTCTCGCCGGGCTGGCGGCGTTCCAGCAGCGTGAGCATGGCGTCGAGGTCGGCCACCGCTTCGTCGTTGATGGCGGTGATGACGTCGCCCATCACGACCTCGCCCTTGCTGCCGCGCCGGAACGGCTGCAAGCCGGCCTTGGCCGCCGGTGTGTTGGCACCCACCTGCAGGATGGTCACGCCCTTGGGCAGGCTCAGCGCCCGCTGCAGGTTGGCCGGGCCGGCGCTGACGCCCAGCGCCGGGCGCACGAAGCGGCCGTCCTTGATCAATCGCGGCACGATGCGGTTGACTTCGTCGACGGGAATCGCAAAGCCGATGCCGGCGCTGGCACCGCTGGGGCTGGCGATCTGCGTGTTGACGCCGATCAGCCGCCCGGCGGAGTCGAGCAGCGGGCCGCCGGAATTGCCGGGGTTGATGGCGGCATCGGTCTGGATGACGCCGCGGATGGTGCGCTGGTTGAAGGATTCGATCTCGCGGTTGAGCGCGCTGACGATGCCGGTGGTCAGCGTCTGGTC
>JANMVM010000328.1:0-2220 GCA_031392695.1 Rubrivivax sp. | reverse complement strand
GCCGAACTTCAGCTTCGGCGGCGACCTGAAGAGCTTCGCCCCCGTGCTGCACGACCTCGCGCCGCTGGTGCGCGAATGGACGGCCGACCTGCACATGGGCCTGCAGCGCGCCTGGGCGCTGCCGGTGCCAATCGTCTGCGCGGTGCAGGGTTTCGCGATGGGCGGCGGCGTCGCGCTGCTGGCCGGCTGCGACGTGGTGCTCGCAGCCGAAGGCGCGAAGTTCGGCTCGGCTTTCGCACAACTGGGCTTCAGCTGCGATTCGGGCTCCAGCGTCACGTTGACCGCGCGCATGGGCCCGGCACGCGCAAAGCGCTTCGTGCTGCTGGCCGAAGTGCTGAGCGCCGGTGAAGCGCTGGCCGCCGGTCTGGCCGACCGCGTAGTGCCCGACGCCCAGTTGCAGGACGATGCCATCGCGCTGGCCCGCCAGCTGGCCGCGGGTCCGACGCTGGCCTACGGCGAGACCAAGCGGTTGTTCATGAAGGTCGGCGCCGCGCAGTTGCAGGCGCAGCTGGAAGACGAAGCGCTGACCTTGGCACGCGTGTCGGCCAGCGCGGATGCGCAGGAGGGCATCGCCGCCATGCTGGACAAGCGCAAGCCGGTGTTTCACGGCCGGTGAGCCCACTGACCGTGTACCAATACCTGCTGGTCGAGCGTCATCCCGACGGCTTTGCGACCGTCGTCTTCAACCGCCCCGAGAAGCTGAACACGCTGTCGATCGCGCTGCGACAGGAGCTGGCGTGCGCCGTCGACGAGCTCGAAGCCGACCCCGTCACGCGTGTGCTCATCGTCACCGGTAGCGGCCGCGCCTTTACCGCCGGCCTCGATCTCGATGAGTGGAGCGCGGCGCCCGCGGCCGGCGCCTGGGAACACAGCGCGGTCGAAGCCATTGAGCGCTTCAGCGGCCCGGTGATCGGCGCCATCAACGGGCTGGCGATCACCGGCGGCGTCGAGATTGCGCTGGCCTGCGATCTGCTGATCGCCGCCAGCGATGCACGCTTCGCTGACACCCACGCCAAGGTCGGCCTGCTGCCGGGCTGGGGTGGCTCGGTGCGCATGCAGCAGCGCATCGGACCGCACCGGGCGAAGGAACTCGCGCTCACCGGCCGCTACCTCCACGCCGACGAGGCGCTGGCCTGGGGCTTCGTCAACCGCGTGGTGGCGCCGGATCGCCTGCGGGCTGAAGCCGAAGCGTTGGCGCGCGAGATGCTGGCGAATGTGCCCAAAGACGTTCCCGCGGGGCTGGTGGCTTACAAGAAACTGCTCAACGACGAGGCCAAGCTGCCGCTGGCCCAGGCCTTCGTGCTCGAACGCGATGCTGCGCGCGCGGCGAACCTGGCCGTCACGCGGGAGGAGATCGACGCGAGGCTGGCACGGCTGCGGCGACAGAAGAAGTGAACCAACATCCGATGCCTGCATGGGACGGCCGCGGCCTGGCTGGTCTGATGGCGCTGGCGCCCATTGCGGGACGACCTTGCGCACGCGCTGCGGCGACGCCAATGCGCACGGCCGCGCCTGCGGTGGCCAGATCCTCGGCCAGGCGCTGATGGCGGCGGCCCGCACGGTGCCCGAACGGTGCCCGAACGCCGCGCCTGCTCGGCGATGCAGTTCATGTTCCTGCAGGGCACGCTGTGGGACGAGGCGTTGGACCTCGAGGTCAGGCCGCTGCAAGACGGCAAGCGTTTCTCGTCGCGCCACGTGCGCGGCGTCCAGCGTGCAAGCGCAACGTGCTGGATGCGCAGGTCAGCTTTGCGCTGCCGATCGATGCTCCCGAACACGGCACGCGGCCTTCAGATCATCTTGCACTCGGCGCTGGCCGGCAGCGTGGTGCGCGACGCCGGCTCCACCGAGCGCAGCGCCATCTCGCCCTTGCCCGGCCCGCCCTTGACGGCCTGCACGACGACCATCGGCCGCACCAGTTGGTGGTCGGCAGCGCGCATCTCGACCTCGCCGACGATCGTGTCGAGCTTCAGGCCGTTCAGCGCGCTGCGCACTGCAGCGACGTCGGCCGACTTGGCCTTCAGTATCGCCTCGTGCACGAGCATGAATGCGAGGTACGCGTCGGCGGCGAGGTAGCTCGGTTTGCGGCTGAAGCGTGCCTCGAAGGCCTTCACGAAGTCGGCGTTGGCGGCGCCGGGCATCGACCAGAAGTAGCTTTGCGACGACCAGATGCCCACGGTGGTTTCGCCCTGGCCACCGATCAGGATTTCGTTGACCATCGAC
>JANMVM010000320.1:0-4550 GCA_031392695.1 Rubrivivax sp. | reverse complement strand
CACGTGCCATCGTCCATCACGACCTTGCGACTGCGTATCGCCGCGGCCTTGCTCAAGACGCTGCCTCGATGTCCTTGTTGCCTGCGCAAAAACGCAAGGCTACGCTTGTGACACAGTAAGACTAGACAGCTGCGTCCTGGGCGACCCACTCGGCAGCGCGCTCGGCGATCATCAAGGTCGGTGAATTGGTGTTGCCGCTGGTGATGGTGGGCATGACGCTGGCATCGGCAATGCGCAGGCCGGCCAGGCCCTGCACCCGCAGCCGCGCGTCCACCACCGCACCGGGCTCGCCGGCGCGCCCCATGCGGCAGGTGCCGACGGGATGGAAGATGGTGGTGCCGATGTCGCCCGCCAGACGCGCCAGGTCCTCGTCGCTCTGGTACTGCACGCCCGGCTTGACCTCCTGCGGCCGGTAGCGCGCCAGCGCCGGCATGGCGGCGATGCGGCGCGTCAGGCGCAGCGAATCGGCAGCCACCTGGCGGTCTTGCGCCGTCGAGAGGTAGCGCGCCTGGATGCGCGGCGCGTCCTGCGGCCGCGGCGACGCCAGGCGCACGAAGCCGCGTGAGCTGGGGTTCAGGTTGCAGACGCTGGCGGTGAAGGCGTTGAAGCGGTGCAGAGGCTGGCCGAAGGCATCGAGCGAGAGCGGCTGCACGTGGTATTCGAGGTTCGGCCAGGGGTGCGCCGGCGACGAGCGCGTGAAGGCACCGAGCTGCGAAGGCGCCATGCTCATCGGGCCACTGCGCTTGAGCAGGTATTGCAGCCCGATGCCCAGCCGGCCCCACCAGGAATTGGCCATCGTGTTGAGCGTCTTCACGCCCTGGACCTCGAACACGGCGCGGATCTGCAGATGGTCCTGCAGGTTCTCGCCCACGCCGGTCAGCTCGTGCCGCGGCGTGATGCCGTGCTCGTGCAGCAGGGCCGCCGCGCCGATGCCCGACAGCTGCAGCAGTTGCGGCGTGCCCACGGCGCCGGCGCACAGGATGACCTCGCGCGCGGCCATCGCGCGGCGCGGCTCGCCGCCCGCGTCGGCCAGCACCTCGACGCCGCTGACGCGCTGGCCGTCGAGCAGCAGTCGCGCCGCCTGCGCCTGCGTCCACACCTGCAGGTTGGGCCGCGAGCGGGCGGGGCGCAGGAAGGCCTTGCTCGTGTTCCAGCGCACACCGCGCTTCTGGTTGACTTCGAAGTAGCCCACGCCTTCGTTGTCGCCGCGGTTGAAGTCGTCGGTGGGCGCAATGCCGGCCTCGGCCGCGGCGGCGGCGAAGGCGTCCAGGATCTGCCACGACAGGCGCTGCTGCTCGACGCGCCATTCGTGGCCGGCGCCGTGCAGCGCGTCGCCGCCGCGCCAGTGGTCTTCATGGCGCTTGAAGTAGGGCAGGCAGGCGTCCCAGCGCCAGGCGGCGTCGTCGGTGAGCGCGGCCCAGCCGTCGTAGTCGCGCGCCTGGCCGCGCATGTAGATCATGCCGTTGATGCTGGAGCAGCCGCCCAGCACCTTGCCACGCGGGTAGCGCAGCTGGCGGCCGTTGAGCCCGGCATCGGCCTCGGTCTGGAACATCCAGTCGGTGCGCGGGTTGCCGATGCAGTACAGGTAGCCCACCGGGATGTGAATCCAGTGGTAGTGGTCGTGCCCGCCCGCTTCGAGCAGCAGCACGCGGTGGCGCGGGTTGGCCGACAAGCGGTTGGCCAGCAGGCACCCGGCCGTGCCGGCGCCGACGATCACGTAGTCGAAGGTGGTTGCGGCGCCGTCCATGCCGTCACCCGACGTGGCTGGCCAGCACCGGGAACAGCTTGACGAGCCCGTCGGCCAGCAGCTCCACGGCCATCGCCGCCAGGATCAGCCCCATCAGCCGCGTCATGACGTTGATGCCGGTGCGGCCCAGCACCTTGGCGATGCGGCCCGAGGCCGAGAACACGATGAAGGTCACCAGCGCGATCACCACCCCGTAGCCCACCAGCACGCCCAGCTGCCACACGTGGCGTGTCTTTTCGGCGTAGATGATCATGGTTGAGATGGTGGCCGGCCCGGTGAGCAAGGGGATGGTCAGCGGCACCACGGCGATGCTGGCCCCGGCTTCGAGCTTTTCCTGGCCGTCACTGACGTCGCTGGGTTTGCTTTCGGCAGGCTGCGCGTTGAGCATGGCCAGCGAGCTGATGAGCAGCAGGCAACCGCCGCCAACCTGGAACGAAGCTAGGGAGATGCCGAAGAATTCGATGATCTTCAAACCCGCCAGCGCGCTGACAGCGATCACGACAAAGGCCGCGAAAGAGCTGACCCGAATCGTGTGCTGCCGCTGCTTGGTCGTGAATGTTTGCGTGAAATGAATGAAAAACGGCACCACCCCGATGGGATTGACTATTGCCAGCAGCGCGATCAAGGGTTTGAGCAGGTCCATGAGGTGATGGTAGGCCCGCACGCCAGGCCGCGAGAGCGATCACGAGTCCCACAAGCTTCAGGGTTAGCCTTGGGGCGACAAAACAACACTTGACGAGAAGTCACTTTACAGGCATGGCTTTTCGAAGCCCATAATTGGCAGTCTGTGTCTGGCAGCCGCGCCTTTCGTATGAATGGTTCACGCAGGGTTGAGCTCCGCATGGTTTTTTTGGGATTTTTTAAGGGCTCCCCGTGGGAAACAAACTGTACGTCGGTAATTTGGCTTATTCGGTGCGCGACGACTCGCTGCTCCAGGCCTTCTCTCAATTTGGCACTGTTACATCGGCCAAGGTCATGATGGACCGCGAAACCGGCCGCTCCAAGGGCTTCGGCTTTGTGGAGATGGGCACGGACGCAGAAGCGCAGGCCGCCATCAACGGCATGAACGGCCAGCCGGTGGACGGTCGCGCGATCGTCGTCAACGAAGCCCGCCCGCGTGAAGAGCGTCCGGGTGGCTTTGGCGGCGGCGGTGGTGGTGGTGGTAGCCGCGGTGGCTACGGCGGCGGTGGCAGCGGCGGTGGCGGCTACGGTGGTGGTGGCAGTGGCGGTGCAGGCGGTGCCGGCGGCGCCGGCGGTGGCGGTCGCAGCCCCTACGGCGGTGGTGGTGGCGGCGGTGGTCGCAGCCCCTACGGCGGTGGTGGTGGTGGCCGCAGCGGCGGCGGCGGTGGTGGTGGCTACGGCGGCGGTGGCGGCACTGGTGGTGGCAATCGCGGCGGCTACTGAAGCTCCAGGCTCAATGCAAAGGCGCCCCGCGGGGCGCTTTTTCGTGGCCGATGCGGACTGCACGGGCTGTGGTCCGGCGTCAGAAGCGATCGGGCCGCAGCACCTCCACGGCACTGAAGTACAGCGCCAGGCTGTAGTTCGGCGCGTAGACCGCCAACACATGATCGGCGATGGCGTCTGCGACGGCGTCGTCGCAGACGATCTTGAGCTCGATCGTGCGGTCGGCCTCCCAGGCGCCTTCACGCACGCCGTCACGGCTGGCGCCGCGCACCTCGCTCACCGTCCAGCCCTGGGCGCCGCGCTCGCAGGCGTCACGCACCAGGGGCTTCTCCAGCACGCCCTCGGCGACGATGACGAGCAGCGTCTTGCGATGTTTGATCATGTCGAAAGCCTCCGTGCCAGCTCGATGTACAGCGGGATGCCCACCACGATGTTGAAAGGGAAGGTGATGCCCAGGGCCGCCGTGATCGACAGCGCGGCATTGGCCTCGGGCACGGCGATGCGCATTGCCGTCGGCGCCGCGATGTAGCTGGCACTCGCCGCCAGCGTCGCCAGCAGCGCCACACCCCCCGGGCTCAGTCCCAGCGCCATGCCCACGCCGGCGCCGGCCAGCGCCAGCAGCGGCGGCACGCCCAGGCCGATCACCAGCACGCTGGCGCCCAGGCGTCGCACCTCGGCCAGACGGCCGCCCGCCACGAGGCCGAGCTCCAGCAGGAAAAGCGCGAGCACCCCCTTGAACGGGTCGATGAACACCGCCTTGATCGGCGCCGTGCCTTCCACGCCCGCCGCCGCACCGATCACCAAGCCGCCCATGAGCAGCAACACGCTCTTGCCGAAGACCACATCGTGGGCGAGCTCGGCCCACCGGGTGCGGCGGCCTTCACCGCGCATGGAAAAGCGCGCCAGCAGAATGCCCGCGACCAGGCCTGGCGCCTCCATCACCGCGACCCACAGCGCGGCGTGACTCTCATGGGCGATGCCGGCGCGCGCCAACGCCGCCGTGGCCACGGCGAAGGTCACGACGCTGACCGAGCCGTAGTGCGCAGCCAGCGAAGCCGCATCCGCAGCACCCAGCCGCAGCGCCCGCGCCAGCGGGAACAACGCAAAGGGGATCGCGAACCCCAGCGCCATGCAGGCCAGTACCTGCGGTGCCAGCGCCGCCAGCGGCTGCTTGCTGAGTTCGATGCCGCCCTTCAAGCCGATGGCCAGCAGCAGGTAGATCGACAGCGTCTCGTACAGCGCCTCGGGCAGGCGCAGGTCGCTCTTGACCAGCCGCGCGCCAACACCCAGCACGAAAAAGTAGACGACGACATCGATCATGAGGCTGCAATGCTGCCAGAAAGCCCGCTGCGCCCAGCCGCCCAGGGTCGCCTCTAGGAACCTGGGCGGCAGAAGGTCG
>JANMVM010000334.1:0-3748 GCA_031392695.1 Rubrivivax sp. | reverse complement strand
GAACCTGAGCGCCAGCGTCGAGACCAGTCTCACCTACGCCATCGACAGCCGCAAGGGCGGCATCCAGGGCGGGGACTTCGTCTCCGAACTGCGCCCGGGGCTGCAGATCAGCAGCCGTTCGGGGCGAGTCGTGGGTTCGCTGAACTACTCGATGAGCCTGGCGCACCACACCCAGGACTACGACGGCCAGAAGGTGCAGAACCAGCTCAATGCCAGCTTCTCGGCCGAAGCGGTCGAGCGCTGGATGTACGTCGACGGCACCGCTTCGGTATCGCAGCAGACGGTGTCGGCGTTCGGCCAGCAATCGGTGGCCGGCAGCACCCAGGACAACCCCAACCGCATCGAAGTCGGCAGCGTCAACGTGTCGCCCTACGTGCGCGGCGTGCTGGGTTCGGCCGTGAACTATGAAGTTCGGCTCACGGGCGCGGCCACCAACGGCCGGCGCTCGATCGCCGCCGACTCGTCCGTCGTCAGCGGCCTCGTCAGCCTGTCTTCGGCGGTCAGCGGCACGCCGCTGGGCTGGGGCCTGGTGGCCAGCACCGCAACGTCGGACTACCGCGCCGGCCGCGAAACCACCAACGACCGCGTCTCGGCCAACCTGTCTTTCACGGCCGATGCCGACCTGAGCCTGGCGCTGCGCGGCGGCCAGGAGTCCACCAACGTCGCCAAGACCCAGAAGACCACCTACGACAACTGGGGCGTCGGTGCCACCTGGCGCCCATCTCCGCGCACGCGTGCCCAGTTCGACACCGACGACCGCTACTTCGGCCGCTCCTACCGCGTGCTGCTGGAGCACCGCCTGGCTTCATCGTCGCTGCAGTTCACAAGCTCGCGCGACGCCGCCAACGGCGCCGACCCCAACGGGGCAGGGCAGCGCAGCACGCTGTACCAGGTGTTCTTCGCCCAGTTTGCCTCGATCGAGCCCGACGCCACGCAGCGCGACCTCCTGGTGCGCAACTTCCTGCAGGCCCAGGGGCTGGACCCCGACGCGGTGGTCTCGGGCGGTGCCATCAACTCCGCCGTCACGGTGCAAGAACGCCACCAGCTGACGCTGTCCTATGCCGGCCAGCGCATGGCCGCCAGCGTGCAGGCCTTTGCCAACCGCAGCCACGTCATCGATGCCGCCGCCACAGCTGCTTCTGCCGAGGCCGTGCGCCAATGGGGCTATCTGGCCAACGCCTCGTACCGGCTCGGGCCCACCGCATCGCTGGCGCTGACGGGTTCGCGCCAGCTCACGCAGGGCAATGCCACACAGGCCGGCACGGAGCTGAAATCGATCTCGCTCAGCTACAGCGATCAGTTGGGCCGGCGCACCTCCGCGGCGCTGAGTGCGCGCTACAGCGTATTCAACAGCAGCACCAATCCCTATCGCGAGGCGGCGATCACCGCCTCGCTGAGCCAGCGGTTCTAGCCATGTACGAAGCTTTCTACGGCTTGACCGCCAAGCCCTTCCAGCTCAACCCCGACCCGAGCTTCTACTTCGCGAGCAAGCAGCACCGGCGCGCCAAGGCCTACCTGGAATACGGTGTCTCGCGCAACGAAGGCTTCATCGTCATCACGGGTGAGATCGGTGCCGGCAAGACGATGGTGCTGCGCAGCTTGATCGAGGGCCTCAGCGGCAGCAACGTCATCACCGGCCACCTGGTGACGACGCAGCTCGGCGCCGAAGACACCTTGCGCATGGTGGGCGCGGCTTTCGGCTTCCGCGTCAAGGACGTGCCCAAGAGCGAGCTGCTGATCACGCTCGAAGCCTTCCTCATCAGCCAGACCAGCAAAGGCAAGCGCTGCCTGCTGATCGTCGACGAAGCGCAGAACCTGACGCCGCGCGCGGTGGAAGAGCTGCGCATGCTCAGCAACTTCCAGTTCGGCAACCAGGCGCTGCTGCAGAGCTTCCTGGTCGGCCAGCCCGAGTTTCGAGAGATCCTGCAGCGCCCCGAGATGGAGCAGTTCCGCCAGCGCGTGGCGGCCACCTGCCACATCGGCCCGCTCGACCAGGACGAGACGCGTGGCTACATCGAGCACCGGCTCAAGTGCGCCGGCGCCAAGGGCAAGCCGACCTTCGAGCTGGCCGCCTTCGCGGGCATCTTCAAGGCCACCGGCGGCATCCCGCGGCGCATCAACGCGGTCTGCGATCGCCTGCTGCTGGCCGGCTTCCTGGCCGGGCGCACGGCCTTGACGGCCGCCGATGTCGACGAGGTCGTGCGCGAGTTCCAGCAAGAAAACGCCGTCGCCGCCAGGCCTGCCGCCACGCCGGCCATGGCCGGCGGTGGCGAACCGTCGATGCCAGGCGGCCTGGGCGGTGTCGAGCTCGATCTGGACCTGAGTCAGCTCAAGCTCGGCACCGCAGAAGCCGAGGGCATGAGCAAGCAGATCGCCTCGCTCACTGCCGACCAGCGCGGTGACCAGTTGCAACGCCTGGAGCGCAGCCTGCTGCGCCTGGAACGCATCAACGTGCAAACCCTCAACATGCTGCAAAAGCTGGTGGCCGCGGTCAAGAAGCCGGGCGACTCCTCATGAGCGCAGCCGAGTCCGCCAAGCCCCTGGGGCCGGTGATGTGCATCGTGGGCGCGCGCCCCAACTTCATGAAGATGGCACCCATCCTGCGCGCCCTGGCCGGCCACGAGCCGCCGCTGCCGGCGCTGCTGGTGCACACCGGGCAGCACTACGACGCCAGCATGAGCGACAAGCTCTTTGCCGACCTGCGCCTGCCGATGCCCGACATCAACCTCGAAGTGGGTTCTGGCTCGCACGCGGTGCAGACCGCCGAAGTCATGAAGCGCTTCGAGCCGGCGCTCGACGAGCGCAAGCCCTCGTGCGTGCTGGTGGTGGGCGACGTCAACTCCACGCTGGCCTGCACGCTGGTGGCGGTGAAGAAAGGCATCCCCGTGGTGCACGTCGAAGCCGGCCTGCGCAGCTACGACCGCAAGATGCCCGAAGAGATCAACCGCGTGCTCACCGATCAGGTCGCCGACCGCCTCTACACCACCGAACGCAGCGCGCTGGCCAACCTGGTGCGCGAAGGCGTCGACGCTGACCGGGTGTGCTTTGCCGGCAACGTGATGATCGACTCGCTGCTGTCCAACCGCGCGCTGGCGCGCCCCGCCGCGGCCACGCTGCAAGCGCACGGCTTCGACCCCGCCGTGCTGCAGCACGCGCAGGGCTATGGCGTGGTGACGCTGCATCGCCCGTCCAACGTCGACGACGCGGCCACGCTGGGCCTGCTGCTGGGCGTGCTGCGCGATGTCGCGGCCCAGTTGCCGCTGGTCTTTGCGCTGCACCCGCGCACGCGCAACCACATCGAGCGCTTCGGCCTGCAGCACTTGCTCGACCCGCAGCGCATGGTCATGCTGCCGCCCCAGGGCTACCTGGAGATGCTGGGCCTGATGGCCGGCGCCACGCTGGTGCTCACCGACTCGGGCGGCCTGCAAGAAGAGACGACCGCACTCGGCGTGCCGTGCCTGACGATGCGCGAGAACACCGAGCGGCCGATCACCGTGTCCGAGGGCACCAACACCATGGTCGGCCGCGACGTGCAGGCCATCCGCAGCGGCGTGGCCCGGGTCCTGGCCGGCGACGGCAAACGCGGCCGCGTGCCTGAGAACTGGGACGGCCGCGCCGCCGAGCGCATCGCAGCCGACCTGTACCGCTGGCTGCAGGCCGGCGCCCACTGACAGCATGCTCGCGCCCGCCATCAGCAACGCCCTGACCATCGACGTGGAAGACTACTTCCAGGTCTCGGCCTTCGCGC
>JANMVM010000277.1:0-1810 GCA_031392695.1 Rubrivivax sp. | reverse complement strand
TCCTGTCGCACTGTCTGCAGCGGAGAACGTCGCGCGCAGCGCTGCGCTGGTGTTGCCGTTCTTCTATTCGCTGAACAAGAAGAGCGTTTGGTCGACGGTGGTGTGGTTGGGCATGGCAGGCGCAGTGGGGGTTTACTACGTGGCTTGGGGCAGGTTCTTCATGGGCGACGGGTCGGCTGCGCTGCTGAGCGCACCTTTGATGGGAATCCCCTCGCCGCTTGCGTTGTCGCCCGTCGCACTCTTGCTGCTGGCTTCCTATCTGATGAACTCGTGGTGGATGTTCAGCGCTGCTTTGGCCTTTGGCGTGTTTCATGTCTGGGCCTTGTCGCTCACCAGCCTATGAGCACCCTCTTCCTGCTTCAACTGGTGGTGCCGCTGGTGCTCATCGCCTGGATGGGCCTCGCACCGCCGCGGGCCTGGCTGGCCTTTTGGCTTCAAGTCGTCGCAACGGCCACCGCCCTGTGGACGATGGCGTTGCTGGGCATCTGGCTGGTACCGCCGTGGTGGGCGCCCCATGCCTTCGGCGCGGCGCTGGCCGTGACGGTGGGGCTTGGGCTGCGTCGGCGCCTGCCCTTGGTTTCTGCGCTTCCTGTTGCTTGGGGCGCCTGGCTCTGTGCCGGGATCTTCCTTGTCTTGGGCATGGCCTCGGCCTATGGGCTGGTGGGTGCACTGCGCAGCCGCAGCGTGTTGCCGCTGGCAGCGGTGAACCTGTCCTTTCCGATGGGGCCAGGCAGCTATCTGGTCGTCAATGGCGGCAGTGACATCCACACCAACGCGCACCTCATGACCCTGGATGCCGGCGTTCCCCGCTTCCGCGAATGGCGCGGCCAGTCGTACGGCATGGACATCGTCAAGCTCGACGCGTTTGGTTTTCGCGCGCGCGGTTTGCTGCCTGCCGACCCGAAGGCCTACGCCATCTACGGCGCCCGCGTGCTGGCGCCCTGCGCCGGCCAGGTGCTGCTGGTCGTGGACGGCCTGCCCGACATGCAAGTGCCCGAGGTCGACCGACAGCACCTGGCGGGCAATCACGTGATGCTGCGCTGCGCCGATGCCGACTCCAACCCCAACATGAACAGCGGCGCCGATGTGCTGCTCGGGCACCTGCAGCCCGGCAGTGTTCAGGTGCGTGCCGGGGCCAGCGTTGCGGTCGGTGACTGGCTGGGGTTGGTAGGCAATTCGGGCAACACCGGCGAGCCGCACCTGCACGTGCATGCGCAGCGCCCGGGCCCGATAGGTGCGCCGCTGGGCGGCGACCCGCTGCCGATTCTGTTCAGCGGCCGCTTTCCGGTGCGCGGCGACCGCATCGTGTCGCCGTGAGCAGAGTGAGGAAAAGATGAACCACACCCGGCGTCGAGGCTTGCTGACCCTGATCGCGCTGGCGCTGATCAGCGCAGCGCTGCTGATCGGTTGGCGCTTCGATCGCGATATGCGGCGGGCCCGTGCCCACGCTGCACAGGGCAGCGTTCTGCTGCAAACGCCTTGTGGCCCGATCGAATACCAGGAAGCCGGAGCCGGCGCGCCGCTGCTGGCCGTGCACGGCAGCGGTGGCGGGCACGACCAAGGCATGGCGTTCGCCGGCGCGCTGGCCCATCGAGGCATTCGCGTGATCGCCATGTCGCGCTTCGGCTATCTGCGCACGCCCATGCCAGCCGACGCGTCGGCGGCAGCCCAGGCCGATGCCCATGTGTGCCTGCTCGATGCGCTGGGCATCGGCCCGGCCGCCGTGATAGGGGGCTCGGCGGGTGCGCCGTCAGCGCTGCAGATGGCCATCCGGCACCCGGACCGTGTGAGCGCACTGGTGTTGCTGGTG
>JANMVM010000245.1:0-14489 GCA_031392695.1 Rubrivivax sp. | reverse complement strand
TCATGGGGCGCAAGACCTGGGATTCACTGCCCGAGCGCTTTCGCCCGCTGCCGGGCCGCCACAACCTCGTGCTGAGCCGCCAGCCGGGCTTGCAGCTGCCCGGTGCCGACGTCGTACACAGCCTGCCCGAAGCACTGGCGCGGGTGGCCAGGGCACCGCGCGTCTTCGTCATCGGCGGCGCGCAGCTGTATGCGCTGGCGCTGCCGCTGGCGCACACGCTCGAGCTGACCGAGGTCGACGCCGATCTGGCCGGCGACAGCTTCTTCCCGGCCTGGGACCGCACCCAGTTCGAAGCCACCGGCGCCCACGGCGCGGCCACCACGGCGCTGGGCCTGCCCTACCGCTTCGTCAGCTACCGCCGCGTCAGCGCAACCGGACCGTCAGCGCCGACAACGGGGCGCTGAACCGGGCCTGCCAGGTCTGGCCCGGCTGCACCGGCCAGGCATCGGTCCAGGTGCCGGTGGTGACGACGTCGCCGGGCAGCAGATCGGGGGCGCCGGGGCATTGGCGCAGCTCGCGCACAAAGTGCAGCAGCGCGGCCAGCGGGCTGTCGAGCACCGCAGCGCCCGCGCCGGCCTCCACCGCCGTGCCGTCCCGGTGCAGGCTGACCGTCGCGCCAGCCAGCAGGCGGTGCAGCTGCGTCGCATCGCGCGCCACCTGCGCCAGCGGCCGGCGCGGCCCCACCAGCAGCCGCGCGTGCAAGCCGCCATCGGCGACGGCTTGCGGCGCAGCGAACTTCCAGCCCGGACGGTGCGACTGCACGATCTCGAAGCCCGGCGCCACCCACGCGATGGCGTCGAACAACTCGTCCAGGCCGGCCTGCGGCGCCGGCGTGGCGCGCATGCCAAACACGGTCTCGGGTTCGATGCGCGGCTGGCAGCTGGGGTGCAACTGCACGACGCCGACACCGGCTTCGTCGCTGAAGGACAGTGAGGTGTCCCACACCGTACCCCAGATGGGCGCAAACACCGCGTAGCGCTGCCAGAGGCTGCGGTTGGTGAAGCCGATCTTGTAGCCGCGCGGCTGCTCGCCGCGCGCCACGCGCAGCGCCCGCACTGCCAGGGCCTGCTGGTAGGCGACGGCGACATCATCGAGCGCATCCGCCTCACCAGCGGCCGGCCAGAGCTCGCCGCTGTCAAGGTGCTGCAGCAGGGTTTGCGGTGTCATGGTCGGGCTTCCCGATGTTCAGGCCTTGAGCCGGTAGCCGGTCCTGAAGATCCAGGCTACCACCGCCAGGCCCACGGCCAGAAAGAGCGCCGTCATCGCCAGGCTCAGCGCCAGGCTCACGTCGGCCATGCCGTAGAAGCTCCAGCGGAAGCCGCTGATCAGGTAGACCACCGGGTTGAACAGCGCCACCTTCTGCCACAACGGCGGCAGCATGTCGATGGCGTAGAAGCTGCCGCCCAGAAAGGTCAGCGGCGTGATGATGAGCAGCGGCACCACCTGAAGTTTCTCGAAGTTGTCGGCCCAGATGCCGATGATGAAACCGACGATGCTGAAGGTCACCGCGGTGAGCACCAGGAACACCAGCATCCACACCGGGTGCTCGACACGCAGCGGCACGAACAGCGTCGCCGTGGCCAGGATGATGAGCCCCAGCACCACCGACTTGGTGGCTGCCGCGCCGACGTAGCTGATCAGGATCTCCACCGTCGACACTGGCGCCGAGAGCAGCTCATAAATGGTGCCCGTGAAGCGCGGAAAATAAATCCCGAACGAGGCGTTGGAGATGCTTTGCGTCAGCAGCGACAGCATGATCAGCCCCGGCACGATGAAGGCGCCGTAGCTCACGCCGCCGACTTCGGGGATGCGCGAGCCGATGGCGGCCCCGAAGACGACGAAGTACAGCGAGGTGCTGATCACCGGCGAGACGATGCTCTGCATCAGCGTGCGCCAGGTGCGGGCCATCTCGAAGCCGTAGATCGCGCGGATGGCGTGCAGGTTCATGCCGCTTCCTTGACCAGGCTCACAAAGATGTCCTCGAGCGAGCTCTGGGTGGTGTGCAGGTCCTTGAAGGCGATGCCCGAGGCGGCCACGTCCCTCATGAACGCCACCATGCCCGGCCCAGCGCCGCGCGTGTCGTAGTCGTAGGTGAGTTCGCTGCCGTCGGCCGACAGCGTCAGCGCATACCCGAGCAGCGCGGCCGGCAGCGCCTGCAGCGGCTGCGGCAGGTGCAGCGTGAGCTGCTTCTTGCCCAGCTTGCGCATGAGTTCGGCCTTGTCCTCGACCAGCACCAGCTGGCCCTTGCTGATGACGCCGATGCGGTCGGCCATCTCTTCGGCTTCTTCGATGTAGTGGGTGGTCAGGATCACGGTCACGCCGCTGTCGCGCAGCGTGCGCACGAGCTGCCACATGTCGCGCCGCAACTCGACGTCGACACCGGCCGTGGGTTCGTCGAGAAAGAGGATGCGGGGCTCGTGCGACAGCGCCTTGGCGATCAGCAGCCGGCGCTTCATGCCGCCCGACAGCGTGCGGATCTTGCTGTCCTTCTTGTCCCACAGCGACAGCGCGCGCAGCGTCTGCTCGATGTGCGCCGAATGGGGCGGTTTGCCGAACAGGCCGCGGCTGAAGGAGACGGAGTCCCACACACTCTCGAAGGCGTCGGTGGTCAATTCCTGGGGCACCAGACCGATGAGCGCGCGCGAGGCGCGGTAGTCGGCCACGATGTCGTGGCCGTCGACCCTCACCGTGCCGGCGCTGGCGCGCACGATGCCGCAGATGACACTGATCAGCGTCGTCTTGCCGGCCCCGTTGGGGCCGAGAAGGGCAAAGATCTCGCCGCGGCGAATCGCCAGGTTGATGTCCTTGAGCGCCTGAAAACCGGAGGCATAGGTCTTGGAGAGGTGGGCAACTTGCAGGATGTCGGGCATGGCGGGAGCATAGCGCCCGCTCGTTCGGACCCCTGGCACAGGCCGCCCACTGGCGCCGCGGCCACCGCGTCGTTGGCAGGGCTGGCGCCGCCAAGGCCTTGTCTGCGACGTGACGTGCTGCAGGTCGACATCGCTTGACACTTGACTATATTTCTATCATCATAGAAATATGGAAGAACAAGCCGCTGTCGCCTCGCTGGCCGCCCTGGCCCAGGGCATGCGGCTGCGAATCTTTCGCGCGCTGATCGGCGCCGCTCCCCGAGGCATGACGCCCGGCGGCTTGTCTGCCACGCTGGACGTGCCTGGCTCGACACTGTCCTTCCATCTCAAGGAACTGATGCACGCCGGTCTGGTGACCCAGCTGCGCGAGGGCCGCAACCTCATCTACCGTCCGTCCATCAGCCAGATGAACGATCTCCTCGGCTATCTCACTGCGCACTGCTGCCAGGGCGCGGACTGCGATGTCGTTGCCGCCCCCGCATGCACCACCTGCTGAACTGGAAATCACGATGAAACGCTTCCACGTCCACCTGCACGTTGACGACCTCGACCGGAGCGTCGGCTTCTATTCCAGTCTGTTCGCGGCCACACCGGCCCGCCTGGAGCGCGACTATGCCAAGTGGATGCTGCAAGACCCGCCTGTCAACTTCGCCATTTCCACTCGCGGCTCGCACGCCGGCATCGACCATCTCGGCATCCAGACCGACGACTCCGCCGAACTCGCGGCGATGAAGCTCCGTGCCGAAGCGGCCGCCCTGACGCTGCAGGACGAAGGCGAGACGACCTGCTGCTACGCGCGCAGCGAGAAGCACTGGGTCACCGACCCGCAAGGCATCGCCTGGGAACACTTCCACACGCTGGGCGAGATCCCGGTGTTCAACGAAGCCGCTCCACAGGCCCCAGCGGCCTTGACCAGCTGTTCAAGCGCCGAGGCTGCCGCGGCAAGCAGTGCCGGGCCGGCAGCCTGCTGCGCAGCGAAGCCGCGCGGCAAGACCATCGGCGTGCCGGTCAAGCCCGCCACGTCGTGCTGCTGAACTCCGAATCCATGGGTCTCCAGCTCAGCAAGATTTGCTTCATCTGCCCCAGCAACCCGGCGGTCAACACAGCCGCGTCAACCGATGACCACGCACGTCTTGATTCTCTGCACCCACAACTCGGCGCGCAGCGTGTTGTCCGAGGGCATGCTCAACCACTGGGCCACCAGGCTCGGCATCGCCGTGCAGGCGCACAGCGCCGGCAGTGCGCCGAGCGGTCGCATCAACCCATTCGCGATCGAGGCGCTCCGGGGCGCGGGCGTCGACACCCGGTCCTGCCACAGCAAGAGCTGGGACCAGTTCAGCGCCGACGGTGCGCCACCGCTGTCCATCGTCATCACCGTGTGTGACAGCGCCGCAGCCGAAACCTGTCCGGTCTTCTTTGGCGGTGCGGGTGGCCAGCCGGTCAAGGTGCACTGGGGCTACCCCGATCCGTCCCATGCCGAAGGCGGCGACGCGGGCCAGCGGCGGGCCTTCGAGCTGACACGCCAGGCCCTCGGCTACCGCATGCTGCAGTTGCTGGCTTTGCCATTGAAGACCATGAGCCGCACGGCGCTGCAAGCCGCCCTGGTCGACATCGGCCGCAGCTGACGGACAGGCTCACGAGCGCTCAGATGAACACCACGGTCCTGCCCGCACCCACTCCAGCGCCCGCGCCGATGAGCGTCTTCGAACGCTACCTCACCGTCTGGGTGTTCCTGTGCATCGTCGTCGGCATCGCGCTCGGCCGGTGGCTGCCCGGGCCCTTTCAGGCCATCGGCGGCATGGCGATCGCCAAGGTCAACCTGCCCGTCGGCTTGCTGATCTGGGTGATGATCATCCCGATGCTGCTGAAGGTCGACTTTGCGTCGCTGTCGCAAGTCCGGCAGCACTGGCGGGGCATCGGCGTCACCCTGTTCGTCAACTGGGCCGTCAAGCCATTCTCGATGGCGCTCCTGAGCTGGATATTCATCCGCCACGTCTTCGCGCCCTACCTGCCTGCGGCGCAATCCGACAGCTACATCGCCGGTCTCATCCTGCTCGCCGCCGCGCCTTGCACCGCGATGGTGTTTGTGTGGAGCCGGCTCACCGGTGGGCACGCCTTGTTCACGCTCACGCAAGTCGCGCTGAACGACACGATCATGGTGTTTGCCTTCGCGCCCATCGTGGCGCTGCTGCTCGGCCTGTCGTCGATCATCGTGCCGTGGGACACACTGATCACGTCGGTGGTGCTGTACATCGTGATCCCGGTGGTGATCGCGCAGCTGTGGCGCAAGGCGCTGCTCGGCCGCGGGCGATCGAAATTCGAAGCCGCACTGGCGAAGATCGGCCCCTGGTCGATCACCGCCTTGCTCGCCACGCTGGTCCTGCTCTTCGCCTTCCAGGGCCAATCCATCCTCGATCAGCCGCTGGTCATCGCGATGCTTGCCGTGCCGATCCTGATCCAGGTCTTCTTCAACTCCGGCCTGGCCTACTGGCTGAACCGGCGCCTTGGCGAATCACACAGTGTGGCCGGCCCCTCGGCGCTGATCGGTGCAAGCAACTTCTTCGAGCTGGCAGTGGCCGCGGCGATCAGCCTGTTCGGATTCGAATCGGGCGCCGCACTGGCCACCGTGGTCGGCGTGCTGATCGAGGTGCCGGTGATGCTGCTGGTCGTCAAGATCGTCAACGACAGCAAGGGCTGGTACGAGGCAGGACGGAAGGCAGGCGCGGGCCCGAGCAGGTGAACGTCATCGCCATCTCGGCCGCAGACCGCCGCGGGGTCCGGGCCCGACTGCTCGCGGACGACGCCGGAACCTTCGAAGGACGGCGCCAGCGCAGCGAGTCGCCGGCCGATCCGGTCAATGCCTTCGCCTGCGGTACCGGTGGGGCGCCATGCTCCCCTGCCCCAGTGCCCCATGTCCCAGTGACCCAGTGCCACCGCCGCCAACGCCTTGTACGATGGCGCCAACGCGCCGACGGGTGTCGACGCCATGGCTGGCTGCGGTCGGACCGCGGCGGCATCGGTCCTTGCCTGCCGCGAAGATCCCCAGACATCAAGGCCCGTCGACACAAACGCTGAGGATCCATTTGAAACTCGCCACCTGGAACGTCAACTCGCTGGCCGTGCGCCTGCCGCAGGTGCTGGACTGGCTGCTCGCCAATCCGGTGGACGCGCTGGTGCTGCAGGAAACCAAACTCACCGACGACAAGTTTCCGCACGCCGAGATCGAAGCCGCTGGCTACGCCGCGCAGTGGTTCGGACAGAAGACCTACAACGGCGTGGCGTTGCTCAGCCGCAGCGGCGCCGAAGCCGTGGTCAGGAACATCCCCGGCCTCGCCGACCCCCAGGCGCGCGTGATCGCCGGCACGGTGGCCGGCGTGCGCATCATCGGCGCCTACATCCCCAACGGCCAGGCGCCGGACAGCGACAAGTTCAGCTACAAGCTGGGCTGGCTCGAGGCGCTGCGCGACTACGTGCGTTCCGAACTGAGCCGCCACCCCCAGCTCGTGCTGATGGGCGACTACAACATCGCACCCGAAGACCGCGACGTGCACGACCCGGTGGCCTGGGCCGGGCAGATCCTGTGCACGCCGCAAGAGCGCGCGCACTTCCAGGGCCTGGTCGGCCTGGGGCTGGTGGACGCCTTCCGGCTCTTCGAGCAGCCGCCCAAGTCCTGGTCGTGGTGGGACTACCGCAACCTGGCGTTTCGCAAGAACCAAGGCCTGCGCATCGATCACATCCTCGTCAGCGAAGCCCTGCGCCCGCGCGTGCAGGCCTGTCATATCGACAAACTGCCGCGCAAGAACGAGCGGCCGAGCGACCACGCGCCGGTGGTGATGACGCTGGCGCCCGCGGCCGGCGACTGAAGCGCTGCAGTCCGGTCAGTCCGGTCAATTCGGGAGCTTGAGCTCCTGGATCTTGCGCGTGATGGTGTTGCGCCCGATGCCCAGGCGTTGTGCCGCCTCGATGCGGCGGCCGCGCGTCAACTCGAGTGCGGTCTGGATGAGCGCGGCCTCGAACTGCTGCGACAGCGCGTCCCAGACCTCGGTTTCATTGGACTCGAGCCGGCTGCGCGCATCGCGACGCAAATCGGCCAGCCAGCCCGGCGGCGCGGCGGCCACTGGCGCGGCGTCCGGCGCAGTGCCGGTGGCCGCCGGGGCGGCCGGCCCCGCGTCAGCCGGCGCAGGAGTCAAGGCGGAGATCGACGCCGTGCCGTGCTGCAGCTCGGGCGGCAGGTCCTTGGCTTCGACGACCTGCGCTGGCGCCATCACGGTGAGCCAGTGACACAGGTTTTCGAGCTGGCGCACATTGCCCGGAAAGTCGAAGCCGGCCAGCCGCGCGAGCGCCTCATCGGTGATGCGCTTGGCATCGACGCCGAGCTCGCGCGCGCTCTTGCCCAGAAACAAGCGCGTCAGCATGGGGATGTCTTCACGGCGCTCGCGCAGCGGCGGCAAGCGCAGGCGGATGACGTTGAGGCGGTGGTACAGGTCTTCGCGGAACACGCCCTGGCGCACGCGCTCTTCCAGATTCTGGTGCGTGGCGGCAATGACGCGCACATTGCTTTTCAGCGGCTGGTGCCCGCCGACGCGGTAGAACTGGCCATCGCTGAGCACGCGCAGCAATCGCGTCTGCAGGTAGAAAGGCATGTCGCCGATCTCGTCCAGGAACAGCGTGCCGCCGTCGGCCTGCTCGAAGCGGCCGCGGCGCGTCGTCTGGGCACCGGTGAAGGCGCCGCGCTCATGGCCGAAGAGCTCGCTCTCGAGCAGGTCCTTCGGGATCGCGGCCGTGTTGATGGCCACGAACGGACCTTGCGCGCGCGGGCTGTGCTTGTGCAGCGCATGCGCCACGAGCTCCTTGCCGGTGCCGCTTTCGCCGGTGATCATGACCGTGACGTTGCTCTGGCTCAGGCGCCCGATGGCGCGGAACACGTCCTGCATCGCCGGCGCCTGGCCGAGCATCTCCGGCGCCTGCGCCGGTGAAGCATCGGCGACTTCTTCGCGCAGGCTTTCCTGCACGGCACGGCGGATGAGTTCCACCGCCGCGGTCACGTCGAAGGGCTTGGGCAGGTACTCGAAGGCGCCGCCCTGGAAGGCGCTGACGGCGCTGTCGAGGTCGGAGAAGGCGGTCATGATGATCACCGGCAGCCCCGGGTGGCGCTGCTTGACCTGCGCCAGCAGTTCGATGCCGCTGCCGCCAGGCATTCGGATGTCGCTCACCAGCACCTGCGGCGCGTCGTCCTCGAGCGCCTTGATCACATCGCGGGGGTTCGAGAAGGACCGCACGCTGAACTGCTCGCGGGCCAGCGCCTTTTCCAACACAAAGCGGATGGATTGGTCGTCATCGACGATCCAGATGGGTTTCATGCGTGGGGCTCAGGCCCGGCTAGGGGCGCGTCAGGGCAATGGAATCAGGATCTTGAACACCGTCCGGCCAGGGACGCTGTCGCATTCGATCGTGCCGTGGTGTTGCTGCACGAAAGTCTGCGCCAGCGTCAGGCCGAGCCCGGAGCCCCCCTCTCGCCCGCTCACCATCGGGTGAAAGATGCGATCGCGGATGTCCTCAGGCACGCCTGGGCCGTTGTCTTCGATATGCAATTCCAATGCCAGACGAAAACGCTGGCGCCCGAACGTGACCTGCCGGGCCACCCGCGTGCGCAGCACCAGCCGCGCATCGCCGCCAGCCATGCGCTCGGCCAGCACCTGGGTCGCGTTGTGCGCAATGTTGAGCACGGCCTGGATGAGTTGTTCGCGATCGCCGCGGAACTCGGGGATGCTGGGGTCGTAATCGCGCGCCACCGCCAGGCCGCGCGGAAACTCGGCCAGGATCAGCGAGCGCACGCGTTCACAGACTTCGTGGATGTTGACATCGGCCACCACGTGCGGGCGCCGGTGCGGCGCCAGCAAGCGGTCCACCAGCGCCTGCAGGCGATCGGCCTCCTGGATGATGACGCGCGTGTACTCGGTCAATTCGCGCGGGCCCAGCGCGCCCTGGGCCACCGCGGCGCGCCGCCGCGCGCCGCGCGGGGGTTCGGCGGCGGGCGCGGCGCCGCTGTTCGCGGTCAGCTCCATCTCCAGCAATTGAGCCGCGCCGCGGATGCCGCCCAACGGGTTCTTGATCTCGTGCGCGAGATTGCGCACCAGGTCCTTGTTGGACTGCGCCAGCGTGTGGGCGCGCTCCTCGCGGTCCAGGCGGGTTTGCTGCTCGACCTCGATCATCTCGAGCAGCACGCGGTCGGGCCGCTCGGTCTGGCTCACGATGACGTGTACCGGCAGATCGCCGCCGCTGGAAGCGCGGTGCATGTGCGAGTCGAAGCGGCTCGTCGCGACCTGGTTGCTGGCCACCATCTGCAGCGTCTCGCGCAAGGGCGCGGCATCGGTGAGCCAATCGAAGACGGTGCCGCGCTGCAGTGCGCGCCGCGAGGTGCCCAGCGTGTTCTCGAGCGCCGAATTGGCCATCAGACACTGGCCGCCGGCATCGATCAAGGCCACCATGGTGGCGAGCTGATCGAAGGCGTCGAAGGCATTGGAGCCCGCGGCCGGCGGCGCGCCGCTGGTGCCGGCCCCGAGCGCGGGGTTCATGGCGGCAGCTTGGCGATCTCGCGCCGGATGGCGGCGATGTCGGCTTCCTTGCGCTGCAGCGCCGCCTTCATCTCGGCCAGGCGCTCGGCATAACGGGCGTAGTTGCGTTCATCGCCACGACGCTCGGGCTCGCCGTTGTTGTAATCGGCCTGCAGCGCAGCCAGTCGGTCTTCTTCGCGCTTGAGCTCGTCGGCGAGGATGCGCCGCGCGTCGGAATCGCGGGCGCGCTGCGAAGCCGGGTCGACGCGTGAATCGCCCGGCCGGCTGGCCGCCGCGGTGGCAGCCGTGGCCGGCCGCGGCTTGGGCGCCTGCACGATGGTGATGGGGGCGCCTTCGATGGTGCGGCAACCCTTGTCCTTGGCCTCCTGGGCACTGAGCGTGTCGGTGTAGAGAACCGGTGGCCCCGGGCAGCGGTAGACGGCCCGCGGCTCCTGGGCCCAAGCCCCGCTCAGCGACAGCGGGATCGACAGCGCCCAGATCGAAGCCAGGGCAGCAGTGCGATAAACCGTGAGTGCAACCATGGCTGCATTGTGGCGCAGCCGTCCGACCCCATCGGCAATGAAAAAGGGCAGCCCTTCGCAGGGCTGCCCTTGGCAACGGACATCGCCGCGCGGCGGCTTACAGCGAGTAGTACATCTCGAACTCGAGCGGGTGCGTGGTCATGCGGAAGCGCGTGACCTCCTGCATCTTCAGGTCGATGTAGGCGTCGATGTAACCATCGGTGAAAACGCCGCCTTTGGTCAGGAACGCGCGGTCCTTGTCCAGATACTCCAGCGCCTGGTCCAGGCTGTGGCAGACGGTGGGGATCTTCGCGTCTTCTTCGGGCGGCAGGTGGTAGAGATCCTTGGTGGCGGCTTCGCCCGGATGGATCTTGTTCTCCACGCCGTCCAGGCCGGCCATCAGCAGCGCGCTGAAGCCCAGGTACGGGTTGCACAGCGGATCGGGGAAGCGCGCCTCGATGCGGCGGCCCTTGGGGTTGGCCACATACGGAATGCGAATGCTTGCTGAACGATTGCGCGAGCTGTAGGCCAGCTTGACCGGCGCCTCGAAGCCCGGCACCAGGCGCTTGTAGCTGTTGGTGCCCGGATTGGTGATGGCGTTGAGGGCGCGAGCGTGCTTGATGATGCCGCCGATGTAGTACAGCGCGAACTCACTCAGGCCGGCGTAGCCGTCGCCGGCAAACAGGTTCTTGCCGTCCTTCCAGACGCTCTGGTGCACGTGCATGCCGCTGCCGTTGTCGCCGACGATGGGCTTGGGCATGAAGGTCGCCGTCTTGCCGTAGGCGTGGGCCACGTTGTGGATCACGTACTTCTGCAACTGCAGCCAGTCGGCGCGCTGCACCAGCGTGCTGAAACGGGTGCCGATCTCGTTCTGGCCCTGGCCTGCAACTTCGTGGTGGTGCACTTCAACCGGGATGCCAACCGACTCGAGGATCAGGCACATCTCACTGCGCATGTCCTGGAATGGGTCCACCGGCGGCACCGGGAAGTAGCCGCCCTTGATGCCAGGGCGGTGACCCATGTTGCCGCCTTCGAGCGTGGCGCCGCTGCTCCACGGGGCTTCTTCGGAGCCGACCTTGGAGAAGCAGCCCTGCATGTCGATGTTCCACTGCACCTGGTCGAAGATGAAGAACTCGGGCTCAGGGCCGAAGAACGCGGCGTCGCCCATGCCGCTGCTCTTGAGATAGGCCTCGGCGCGCTTGGCCAGGCTGCGCGGGTCGCGCTCGTAGGGCTTGCCGTCACCGGGCTCCACCACGTCACAGGTCAGGATGATGGTGGGCTCTTCGAAGAACGGGTCGATGTTGGCGGTGTTCGGATCCGGCATCAGCAGCATGTCTGACGCTTCGATGCCTTTCCATCCGGCGATCGACGAACCGTCGAAGGCGTGGCCAGCAGAGAACTTGTCTTCGTCGAAGTGGGAAACGGGCACGCTGACGTGCTGTTCCTTGCCGCGGGTGTCGGTGAAGCGGAAGTCAACGAACTTGATTTCGTTGTCCTTGACCATCTTCATCACGTCGGCAACGGTTTTTGCCATTCAGATCTCTCCTAGCAGGACTCGGGGTTGGAATTTGGGGGGTGCGGTGCAGCCTGGGCTGCCCCTGGCTCGTTTGAATTTAGCAGAAACCATGCCGGAGCCCGGCTTTGGGGCAGCCCCCGTGTTGGCCGGCCGCGCATCTGCTGGACGCAGGCCGTCGCACCAAGTTGAAGCCAGTCAAGGGCCGTTATCGCACCAGTTCGGGGCCCAGCTTGGCACCAAAATGTTCCAGGCCCTGCTTCAGCGCGGCAAAGGCCGCCAAGCCATCCCCCGCGCCTTTGACGCCCAGTTCGATGTGCCGACCCCACTGCGGGTGATCGACGCTGGGCAGGCTGAAGACCTTGATGCCCGTGAAGCGGGCCTCGATGTCCTCCATCAGCGGCGTCAGGCTGGCTTCCATGGCGCCGAACACGATCACCGAGCGTTCCACCTCTCGCTGGCTGCGGTGCAGGTCGGCGTAGCGGTGGTCCAGCACCCACTCGATCATCGGCCAGGCCATGACCGGGAAGCCGGGCACGAAGTGCACGTGGCCGAGCGAGAATCCGGCGATCTTGTTGTAGGGGTTGGGGATGATCTCGGCGCCCGCCGGGAACATCCCCATGTTGAGGCGGTGCAGGTTGTCGGGCCGCTCGGGTTCGTACGGCAGGCCCTGCTCGACCGCGACGTCGCGCATGCGCTCGAGGATGAAGTCGCGCGCCAGCGGGTGCAGCGCCAGGTCCACCCGCAGCGCCGCGGCGGCACACTGCCGCGTGTGGTCGTCGGGCGTGGCGCCGATGCCGCCGCAGCTGAAGACCAGGTCGCCACTGGCAAAGGCATGGCTCAGATCGGCCGTGATGCGGGGCCGGTCGTCGCCGACGTAACGCACCCATTGCAGGCTCATGCCGCGCGCGCCCAGCAGCTCGATGACCTTGGGCAGGTGCTTGTCCTGCCGCTTGCCCGAGAGGATTTCGTCGCCGACGATGACAAGGCCGATGTTCATGGCAGGTGGTTCGGTTGAAGGTCGACAGGGGCCGATGGCGCGCGCATGCGTTGCAGCTCGGCCAGACAGAAGTGCGCGAACCAGCTGGCGGCGAAAACAAACACCACGGTGTACAGCCACACCGCCAGGAGCGCCAGCAAGGGTGCCAGCAGCAGCGCTGCGCTGCTGACGGCCCAGATCAGCGAAGGCAGCGCCGCGAGGTAACCGCACAGGATGCCCATCGTCAACAGGCTCCAGCGGCGGCCGCGCAGCACCCGGCGCCGCTCGGCCGCGCTGGCGTGGTGGGCCAGCACGTCAAAGCTCAGCACCCGGCACGTCAGCCAGCCCCAGATCAGTGGCGGCAGCACCATGACCAGCGGTGGCACGAGCCACAGCGGGATGCTCAGCACCAGGGCCACCAGTGCGGCGACGGTGCAGGTCAGCGACCACGCGAGGCCTTGCAGCCAGCTGGCGCCCTGCTCGGCACGCAGATCGGGGTAGTGGCGTGCGGCCACCCGGTGCACCACCGCGGGCGTGGCCAGCGCCGCCACCAGCAGCAGGGTCAGCACCAGCATCACCGGCACCGCCAGCGCCACCACCACCATGGGCGCGATCATCGACCGCAACTGCGGCGCGCCGATCGAGTGCAGCCAGCGGAACACGGCGTTGCTCAGCGACCAGGCGTCAAGCGCGGCGCGCACCGCGTCGAGTGCGACCTCCCAAAAGGCCAAGCCCAGCAACCCGACGGCGGCGCCCGCCACCAGCAGCGGCAGCAAGGACCACAGCAGCACGCGCGGCTGCAGGCAGGTGCCGCAGGCGCGCCAGAACGAATCGAACAGGTCCCTCATGCGCGGCCTTGTGCGCGGCCTTGCGCGCGGTGGCCCCGAATCGGGGCCGCAGCCGCTGATCGGTGATCCAGGCGCCAGACAACGAAGCTCTGGATCGACATCAGCGCATGTTGCCGGTGTGCCCCAGGGAGTAGCGCCCGGGCTGCGGCCATACCGTCAGGCCGTGCGGCTCCTTGCCGACCTTGACCTGCGCGACATCGCCGCTCGTGGTGTCGAATCGGTAGACCACGTCGTCATAGCGCGCCGCCAGCCAGAGCCACTTGCCGTCGGCGCTGACGTTGCCCATGTCGGGGCTGCCGCCGCCGGGCACCGGCCAGCGCGCGACGACCTTCTCGGTCGCGAAGTCCACCACCACCACGCCGCCGTTGCCCAGGCGCGAGCCGTGGATCTTGTGCGAGCCGCGGTTGGCCACGTACAACCGCTTGCCGTCGCGGCTCGGGTACAGGCCATGCGCGCCGAGGCCGGTCTGGATGAAGCCGACCTGCTTGAACGACTCACCGTCGACGATGTGGATGCCATCGGCGTGCATGTCGGCGATGTAGAAACGCCTGCCGTCGGGCGAGATGCGGATGTCCTGCGGCATGCCCTTGGTGACGGTGCAGATTTCGCTCTCGCCCGGCTGCCAGACCTTGCCCGGCGCCGTGCGCGGGGCGCCCGGCACTTCCTTCAAGCGCGTGGCCGGCATCGTGAGCTTCAGATAGGCCAGCACCTTGCGGCCGGGCAGGTCGATCTTGGCCAGCGTGCCCGAGAACTCGCAGGTGAAGATGGCGTACTGGCCGTCGATGGCGAAGTCGGCGTGGTTGATGCCCGGGCAGCCCGGGGTGTCGATCGAGTACTGCAAGGCCATCGTCCGGGGGTCGCGAAAGTCGAGCCGCTTGCGCGCCTCGGCGACCACGATCGCCGACTTGCCGTCGGGCGTGAAGTACATGTTGTAGGGGTCGTCCACCGCCACCGGCTTGCCGGGTTTGCCGGTGCGCGGGTCGACCGGGGTCAGGCTGCCATCGGTGCGGCCTTCGGCATTGTTGGTCACCCACAGCGTGCGCAAGTCCCACGACGGCACGATGTGCTGCGGGCCGATGCCGACCTTGAATCGGTCCACCACCTTGAGCGTCAGCGGGTCGACGACGTAGACGTCGTTGCCGCGCAGGTTGGGCACGTAGACGCGCTCCAGATCGCCGGCCACGGCCGGGCTCATCTTGTCCGA
>JANMVM010000240.1:0-4634 GCA_031392695.1 Rubrivivax sp. | reverse complement strand
CGAAGCGCTGCTGTCGGCGGTGCCGATCCCCGACCCCAGCATCAAGCGCCAGCGCATCGCGCTCGAGGGCGATGTACCGAGCCCCATCCACCCGCCCAGCGGTTGCCACTTCCACACCCGCTGCCCGATCGCGCAGAAGGGCCTGTGCGAAGTCGAAAAGCCGCAGCTCAAGGAGTCGAGCCCGGGGCACTGGGTGGCTTGCCACCTGCGCGGCTGAACGAGCGGCCGAACGCGCGGCTGAACGCGCGGCAGCGCGGCCCGGCGTGGCGCTTCAGCGCGGGCCGCGCAGCAGCCGTGCCGGCCACATCAGGATCGCGGCCAGGAGCGCGAACACCGCGCCCACCGTGATGCCCACCAGCCGCAGCGGCAGCGACACCAGCCAGACCAGCGGCGCCAGCACCAGGGCCAGCAGCGCCAGCGGCCAGCTCAGCACCAGCAGCAGACACCAGCCGATGAAGAACAGCAGCACCTTCATGGCCGGCTCAGGCGCGCGGCGAGCTGCTCTGCGCCCACTGCGCCGCTGCCTCGTCGCGCTGCGCCAGGTGGTCGATGCCGCCCAGCATGGCCAGCGTCAGGGTGGTGGCCAGGCCCAGCGACAGGGCGCGTGAAAGGACACGTGAAAAACTGCGGGTGTGCATGGTGGGCTCCTGGGCGGACATGAATCGGAATGCGACGGTGTGACTATCGTCGCCAGCGCCGCGCTGCTCCAGGGCTTTGTGACCAAGCGCAGCCCGGCCACGCCCAGCCGCCAGCCGGCGCGATCAAGCGTCGGCGCGGGGCCAGCGCCGCCGCGTCAGCGAGCCATGCCGCGGCGGCGCCGGCCAGGCCGCGGCGGCCAGGGTCTGCAGGCCCGGCGGCGCGTGCAGCAAGGCGTTGATCCAGCCGCCGTGGCTCACCAGTTGGCAGGGCCCTGGCGGCGCGTCACGGGCAAAGGCCTGCACGCGGGCGGCCAGTTGCAGCAGGCTCTCGCCGCCGCCAGGCGCGTGGTGCAGCAGATCCTGCTGCCAGGCCTCGACCTCGGACCAGGGCACCTCGCTCCAGGGCCGCCCGTCCCAGGCGCCGAAATCCAGCTCGGCGAGCCGCACGTCGACGCGGATGTGCCAGCCCCAGCGCCGCAGCCAGGCGCCGACCGCAGCGGCGCGTTGCAACGGCGACACCCAGGCCAGGCGCGGCAGGCCGTGGCGGCGCGCCTGCTGGCGCAGCCGATGGGCCAGCCGCTTGGCGCGGCGCGGGTCGACCGCGACGTCGGTGCGGCCGATGCAGCGCCCCGCCGCGCCGCGCGCCGCGGGGTGCCGCCAGCACCAGAACTCCTTCATGCCTTCAACCGGCGGCCAGCACCGCCAGCACCGCCAGGTAGACCGCGAGCTCGCTGAACTGCTGCGTGGCGCCGAGCGCGTCGCCGGTGGTGCCGCCCAGGCGACGATGCAGCCAGCGCGCCATCCACAGCGTCACGGCGGCAGCGGCCACCGCAGCGGCGAGCACGGCTGCAGGCGGCAGGAACAGCACAGAGCCCAGCGCGACGAGGGCCGCCCAGGCCAGCGCCACCAGCAGGCCCAGGCCATCGACGCGCTGGGCCAGCGGCTTGGCCTTGGCGTGCTCGGCGTCGCCGCCGTAGGGCAGCAGGCGCAACAGCACCACCGTGGCCGTGCGCGACAGGGCGTGCGCCAGCGGCAGCACTCCCGGCCTGGCCCGCAGGTCGCGCGTGGCCCGCCCGTGCACTGCCGCAGCGTTGAGTGACAGCACCAGCACCAGGCCGAGCGCGCCGTAGGTGCCCAGGCGCGAGTCCTTCATGATCGCCAGCGCGCGCTCGCGGTCGACGGCGCCCCCCAGGCCGTCGCAGGTGTCGGCCAGGCCGTCCTCGTGAAAGGCGCCGGTCATCCACACCGTCGCGGCCATGCTCAGCAGCACCGCCACCAGCGCCGGCCACAGGTGCGCGCCGGCCCACAGCGTGAAGGCGCCGACGCTGCCCACCACCAGGCCGACGCCAGGAAAGTGGCGTGCGCTGGCGTGCAGCCACTCGTCCTTCCAGCCTACCCACGGCGGCACCGGCACGCGCGTGAGGAACTGCAGCGCGATCAGGAACAGGCGCAGCTCATGCCACACGCTGGCTCACCCCGGCGCTGTCGAAACTGGCCATCTCGGCCAGCAGCAGTTCGGCCGACTTCAGCAGCGGCCAGGCCAGCGCCGCACCCGAGCCTTCGCCCAGGCGCAGGCCCAGGTCGAGCAGCGGCTGCACACCCAGGGCAAGCAACCAGCGCGCATGGCCGTTCTCGGCCGAGGCGTGGGCAAACACGCAGCACGGCAGCACGGCCGGCTGCAGCGCTGCGGCCAGGGCCACGGCAGCGGTGGTGATGAAGCCGTCGACGACGACCAGGCGCCGCTGCTGCGCCGCCTGCAGCACGGCGCCAGTCAGGGTGGCGATCTCCAGCCCGCCCATCGCGGCCAGCAGCTGCAGCGGCGTGCTGGCCTCCGCGTGGCGGTCGAGCACGCGCTGCAGCACGGCCAGCTTGTGCTGCAGGCCGGCGTCGTCGAGGCCCGTGCCGCGCCCGGCGCACTGCGCCAGCGGCAGGCCCGTCAGGCGGCACATCAGCAGCGCCGCGGCCGAGCTGTTGGCAATGCCCATCTCGCCCAGTAGCAGCACGTTGCCGGGCAGGCCCTGCACCAGGCGCCGGCCATGGCCGATGGCAGCGTCGCACTGGGTCGCGCTCATCGCCGGGCCGGCGCTGCTGTCGGCGCTGCCGGCGCACACCTTGGCCACGCGCAGGCCGGGCTGTGGCGCCAGGTCTGCCGCCACGCCGCAGTCCACCACGGTCAGCGCCAGGGCGTGCTGTCGCGCCAGCACCGACACCGCGGCGCCACCGGCCAGCATGTTGGCCACCATCTGCACCGTCACCGCTTGCGGGTAGGCGCTGACGCCCTGGGCGGCGATGCCGTGATCAGCGGCAAACACCACCAACTGCGGCTGCTGCAGCCGCGGCGCCTGGGTGCCCAACACGAGTGCCAGCTGCAGCGCCAGCGCCTCAAGGCGGCCCAGCGCGCCCAGCGGCTTGGTCTTGAGGTCGATGAGCCGCTGCACGCGCTCAGCCAGGGCCGCGTCGTGAAGTGGGTTCATGGCGCGACAGCCCAGGCGGCGCACAAGCGGTGCAGCTGTTCGAGGCCGTCGGTGAGTGCGGCCGGGCCGGGCTGCAGGATGTCGCAGGACTTGATCTCGTGCAGGCGCGCGTTGCGCAGCGCCGGCACCTCGGCCCAGCCGGCCCGCGCGGCCACCTTCTCGGGCCTGAATTTCTTGCCGCACCAGCTGCCGATGATCAGGTCTGGCGCGCGCCGCGCCGGCTCCAGCGCGTCGGCGATGACGCGGTCGCGGCCCAGGCTCATGACGGCGCGCTCGGGGAAGACGTCGTCGCCACCGGCCACCGTGATGAGCTCGCTGACCCACTGGATGGCGCTGATCATCGGCTCGTCCCATTCCTCGAAGTAGACGCGCGGCCGGCGCGGCCAGGTCGCGGCCACGGCGGCGATCTGGGCGTGGCGCGCCTGGCACTGCGCGATCCAGGCCTCGGCGCGGTCCTGCGCGCCGACGAGGCCGGCCACCAGGCGCAAGGTGGCGAAGATCTGCACCACGCTGCGCTGGTTGGTGATGAAGACGTTCAGGCCGGCGCGGATCAGCTTGTCGGCCAGCGCCGCCTGCATGTCCGAAAACCCGATCACCAGGTCGGGCTGCAGGGCCACGATCTTGTCGATCTTGCCGTCGAGGAAGGCGCTCACGCGCGGCTTGTCCTGGCGCGCCTGGCGCGGCCGCACGGTGTAACCGCTGATGCCGACGATGCGGTCCTGCTCGCCCAGCAGGTACAGCCACTCGGTGGTCTCTTCGGTCAGGCAGACGATGCGTTGCGGGCCCATGTCTGAGTGCTCCGGTGGGTCGGTCACAACGCGGGCAATGCGACCCAGCGCACGGCACCGGCGCTGACCACGCCTTCGATGCTGAAGGCAGCGCCGAACACCGCCACCAGCGCAGCGCGCAAGGTGGCGTCCGCTGGCGGCCCGTCGGCCACGATGCGGCCCTGGTCCATGACCAGCACGCGGTCGGCCGCCAGCGCCAGCGTCACGTCGTGCAGCACCGCCGCCACTGCGGCACCCTGGCGCGCGCGGCCGGCCAGGCTGCGCAGCAGGTCGCGCTGGTGCGGGGCGTCCAGGTGCGTGGTGGGCTCGTCGAGCAACAGCACGCCGGCACCGACGGCCAGCGCGCGCGCCAGCAGCACGCGCTGGCGCTCGCCGCCCGAGAGTTCGCGCAGGCGGCGGCGCGCGAAGTCGAGGCAGGCGGTCTCGGCCATCGCGGCGCTGACGGCCGCCTCGTCATCGGCGTCGGGCGTGCCCAGCAGGCCGTGGCGCGGCAGGCGGCCCAGGCGCACGACGTCGCGCGCGGCGATGTCGCCTTCGGCTTCGCCGTGCTGCGACAGCCAGGCCAGCCGCTGCGCGCGCTGGCGCGCCGGCCAGTCAGCCAGCGCACGGCCGTGCAGCTTCACCTGACCCGCATCGGCGCCGCGCAGCCCGGCCAGCAGTTGCAGCAGCGTGCTCTTGCCGGCGCCGTTGGGGCCGACGATGGCGGCCCATTCACCGCCGCGCAGCGCCAGCGA
>JANMVM010000232.1:0-3360 GCA_031392695.1 Rubrivivax sp. | reverse complement strand
GTGCGCGCCGCCCGCGTCGCCACCGAGAAGCCCGACGTCTACCCCGACTGCGACGCCGTCGGCTGCGAAGTCTTCGGCCTCAAGGAAGCCTGAAATGAAACCCCCAAGCTCACTTCGTTCGCGGCCCCCCGAGGGGGCGCTCAGTCACTTCGGGACGGCCGGGCGGTACTGAGATGAATGCCCCCGCGGACGCCCAGGCGGTCAGGAAGGCCGCCTTCGAGGCCAACAAGCTGAGCAAGAAGCTGCACCGCCAGGTCGGCCAGGCGATTGCCGACTTCAACATGATCGAGGCCGGCGACAAGGTCATGGTCTGCCTGAGCGGCGGCAAGGACAGCTACGCCCTGCTCGACGTGCTGCTCGGCCTGCGCGAGCGCGCGCCGATCGACTTCGAACTCATCGCCGTCAACCTCGACCAGAAGCAACCCGGCTTCCCCGAGCACGTGCTGCCCGAGTACCTGAAAAGCCGCGGCGTACCCTTTCACATCGAGGCCCAGGACACCTACTCGATCGTCAAGCGGCTGGTGCCCGAGGGCAAGACGATGTGCAGCCTGTGCTCGCGCCTGCGCCGCGGCATCCTCTACCGCGTGGCCGGCGAACTGGGGGCGACCAAGATCGCGCTCGGCCACCACCGCGACGACATGGTCGTGACGCTGCTCATGAACATGTTCTTCGGCAGCCGCCTCAAGGGCATGCCGCCCAAGCTGGTCAGCGACGACGGCAAGAACGTCGTCATCCGGCCGCTGGCCTACGTCGCCGAGACCGACCTCGAGCGCTGGGCCGAGCAGCGGCAATTCCCGATCATCCCGTGCACCCTGTGCGGCAGCCAGACCACGCTGCAGCGCGTGCAGGTGAAGAAGATGATCCGCGAGTGGGACCGCCAGTACCCGGGCCGCATCGACAACATGGCCACGGCCATGGGCAACATCGTGCCCTCGCATTTGGCGGACCGGAAACTCTTTGCCTTCACGACACTCAAAGCCACGGGCATGGCCAGCGCCGAGGGCGACATTGCCTTCGACGAAGAGCCCTGCGCGGCGCCCACCGCGAGCGTGGTGCAGTTGCACCGCCACGACGAGCCCGACCTGGAAGTCTGAACCCTTGAGGACCGAGCGATGAAACCTGCCCTTGCCCTGATGCTGGCCGCCGCGGTGGCGCTTGGCGGCTGCGCCGCGATGAGCAGCGTGAGCAGCGATGTCTCGAGCTTCGGCGAATGGCCGGCGGCGCGCCGGCCCAGCAGCTATGCCTTCGAACGCCTGCCCTCGCAGCAGTCGCGCGCCAGCGAAGTCGAAGCGCTGGAAGCGGCGGCGCGCGGCGCGCTGCTCAAGGCCGGCTTCACCGCCGTCGAGCCCGGCAAGGACCCCGACGTGCTGGTGCAGGTGGGCGCCCGCGTCGGCCGCACCGACTACTACCCCTGGGCCGATTCGCTGTGGTGGCGCGGCGGCTTCGGCTACTACCGCCAAGGGCCCTGGCTGGGGCCGCGCTGGGGCCTCGGGTACCAGTTCGACGCCGCGCGTTATGAGCGCGAGGTGGCGTTGCTGATCCGCGACCGCGCCACCAGCAAGCCGCTGTTCGAGGCCCGGGCCAGCAACGAAAGCAGCTCGTCGGCGCCCGGCAACGCCACGCTGGCGGCGATGTTCGAAGCGGCGCTGGTGGACTTTCCGCGCCTGGGCATGAACCCACGGCGTGTCGTCGTGCCACTGCCCTGACGCCGGATCAGCCGCCCGCTTGCGGCGTCAAGGGAGCGCCGCTCTTCACGAGTGAGCGCAGGTCGTCTTCCCAACCCTTGAGGTTGTCGCGCGCCTTCAGCCGCTGGGCCGACGTGGTGGCGTTGTGGATCTGCGCCGCCAGCGCGCAGTTGTAGTCGGCGAGCTTGGCCTGGTAGGCGCGGTACTCGGGGTTGGGTGAGCGTTCGCTGCGCTGGGCCAGCGCGCGCAGCGCCGCGATGCGCACATCGCGCTCAGCCCGCTCGGCGACCAGGCGGCGCAGCGACTGCACGGTGTCGCGCTGGCGGCGCAGGCGCTCGGTCAGCCACAGCTCAGGGCTGAAGGGCGACGCGGCCACGCCAGCGGCGACGACCTTGACTTGCGCCTCGTCGAGGCTGCCGTAGACGCGCTCGGCGCGCTCCATCGTGCGCTTGAGCGATTCGCGCCGGCGCAGCGCAGCGTCGGGCTGCAGGAAGTCACGGCGCATCTCGTCGATGAGCTTGGCGTAGTGCTGCTCCAGGTGCTTGAACTGCGCCTCGCCCAACATCGGCACGAGGTCGGCAAAGTCGACGATGGCGCGCGCCAGCGCCGGGTCCAGCAGCTCGCGCGCGCGGTCCTGCCAGCGGCAGGCCAGGGCCGCGGTGGTGGGCTCCTGCACCTGCTGGCGCGCGCTGGCCAGCAGCGCGGCGTACTCGGGCAACTGCGAGCCGCGGTGCCATTCGAACCACTGGTCCAGCGTCTGCTGGACCTGCGGCGCCTGATCGCGGTTGAAGTCGAAATAGCTGTCGATCCACCACCAGGCCAGTTGCGCGCCGTTGCTGTAGCCCAGCCGCAAGGCGCTGCAGGCGGACAGTGCCGGCAGCAGCAAGGCGGCGAGCAACCCGATAATGAGTCTTTTGATCCGAGACATCTGCATGGCACTCAACGTCGTGATCATGGCCGCGGGCCAGGGCACCCGCATGAAGTCGGCGCGCCCGAAGGTGCTGCATCGCCTGGCGGGCAGCAGTCTATTGCAGCACGTCCTGAATGCGGCTGCTCTCGTGGGGGCCGATCGCACGGTGGTCATCACCGGCCACGGCGCTGCGGAGGTCGAGGCGGCCTGCGCCGGCAGCGGTGCGCGTTTTGCGCGCCAGATGCCGCAGCTGGGCACCGGCCACGCGATCCAGCAGGCCGTGCCGCAGCTGGCCGACGAGCACGCCACCACGCTCATCCTCAATGGTGACGTGCCGCTGATCCGCGCCGAGACCGCGGTCGCGCTGGTGCAGGCCTGCGGCGGCCACCAGCTGGCGCTGCTGACGATCGAGCTCGCCGACGCTACCGGCTACGGCCGCATCGTGCGCCACGGCGCTGCGGTGCAGGCCATCGTCGAGCACAAGGACGCGAGCGCCGCGCAGCGCGCCATCGGTGAGGTCTACACGGGCATCATGGCCGCCCCGACCGCGGCGCTCAAGCGCTGGGTGATGGCGCTCAACAACGACAACGTGCAGAAGGAGTTCTACCTCACCGACATCGTCGCCATGGCGGTGGCCGAGGGCGTTCCCGTGGTGGCCGCCCAAGCCACCAGCGAGACCGAGGTGCTGGGCGTCAACAGCCCCGTGCAGCTGGCCGAGCTGGAGCGCCGCTTCCAGAGCCTGCAGGCCCAGACGCAGATGCAAGC
>JANMVM010000187.1:0-6691 GCA_031392695.1 Rubrivivax sp. | reverse complement strand
GGTGCGCGCATCGGGCCGGGTGTTGCCGGTTGCGGCCATCTTGCGTTCGAGATCGAGGTAGCCCAGCACGGGTTGCCACGGTCGCGGCAAGGCCAGGCGCACGCGCGTGATCACGGACTTGCCCGCCAGGCCGCCGAAACCGGGCTGCTTGAAGACGCTGTCGCGGTAGCCGAAGCGACAATCGGCCGGGCCCAGCGTGACCGAGCGCCCGGTGACCAGGTCGACCGCGTCCAGCGAATGAAAGCGGTCCTTGAGCTCGACGCCGTAGGCACCGATGTTCTGCACTGGCGCCGCCCCGGTGCAGCCCGGAATGAGCGCCAGGTTTTCCAGCCCGGGCCAGCCCTGCTCGATGCTCCAGGCAACCGCGCCGTGCCAGGACTCCCCGGCGCCGATTTCCAGCACCCAGCCGTGGGCTGTCTCGTCGACCAGACGCAGGCCTGGGATCTCGATCTTCAGCACCACGGCGTCGAGGTCGCGCGTGAAGACGACATTGCTGCCGCCGCCCAGCACGAACTGGCGTGCGACGCCGTACTCCGGGTGGTCGACGACGCGGCGCACGTCGGCTTCGCTGCGGATCGTGATCAGCGTGCGGGCCACCGCCGGCAGCGCGAAGGTGTTGTGTTCACGCAAGCTGGCGCGCTGTTGCACGAGGAGCGGCACGGGGGTGTTGGGCATGCGAGAATTTTCAGCCATTTGCGGGCCCACCCTGTTGCTTCCATGCCGAGCTTTGACACCGTGATCGAACCCGACCTCGTCGAGCTGCGCAATGCGGTCGAGCAGGCCAACAAGGAAATCGGCACCCGCTTCGATTTCAAGGGTTCCAGCGCGCTCGTCGAACTGGCCGACCGCAGCGCCAAGGATCGCGAGCTCACGCTCTTCGGCGACAGCGACTTCCAGCTCCAGCAGGTGCGCGACGTGCTGCTGACGCGCGTCGCCAAGCGCGGCGTCGACGTGCGCTTCCTCGACTTCGACGGCAAGCCGCAGAAACTGGGCGGCGACAAGCTCAAGCTGGCGGTGCCCGTGAAGTCCGGCATCGACGCCGAAACCGCCAAGAAGGTGACCACGACGCTCAAGGCCAGCAAGCTCAAGGTGCAGGGCGCGATCCAGGGCGACGCGGTACGCGTCAGCGGCGCCAAGCGCGACGACCTGCAGGCCGCGATGGCACTGCTGCGCAAGGAACTGGCCGAATGGCCGCTGTCGTTCAACAATTTCCGCTCGTGAAGCGCAGCGCCGCCTTCGGCCTGAGCGGGCTGCTGGCCCTGACACTGGTGCCGGCCTGGGCGCAGAGCGTGGCGCTGGCCGGCCGCATGGGCGAGCGCGCCCTGCTCGTCGTCAATGGCCAGCCGCACACGGTGGGCGTGGGCGGCACGGTCGCCGGCGTGCGCCTGGTGCGCTGGGCCGGCGACGATGCCGAAGTCGAACACGGCGGCGCCCGCTCGGTGTTGCGCGTCGGCGGCACGCCGGCGCAGCTGGGTGCCACGCGGCCGGCGCCCGCGGCGCGTGAGATCGTCATGACGGCCGGCTCCGGCGGCCACTTCGCGCCCGCGGGTGCCATCAACGGCAAGGCCGTGCGCTTCATCGTCGACACCGGTGCCACGCTGGTGGCGATGGGCCGCGACGAAGCGCAGCGCCTGGGGGTGGACCTGAGCAGCGCACGCTCTGGCGTCAGCCAAACCGCCAATGGCCCTGTCGCGGTTCAGATCGTGACGCTCGACCGCGTGCGCGTGGGCGAGGTCGAGGTCAGCAATGTCGGCGCGGTCGTGATGCCGCAGGCGCTGCCGTACATCCTGCTGGGCAACAGCTTTCTGAGCCGTTTCCAGATGCGACGCGACAACGACGTCATGCGGCTCGAGCTGCGGTGACGGGCTGCGGTGACGGGCCGCGTCGGCTCCTTGTCCCGGCTGGGACAGCGCATTTTCGAACGATCGTGCTAAAAAGCGCGCTGATCGACCGCCTGCCCGTCAAGGAAACCCCGTCATGGATCTGAATTTCACTCCCGAAGAGCTCGCCTTTCGCACCGAGATCCGGCAGTGGGTGGCGGCGAGCCTGCCCCAGGACATCGCCCACAAGGTGCGCGATGCGCTGCGACTGAGCCGCGACGACCTGCAGCGCTGGGCCAAGATCCTGGGCCAGAAGGGCTGGCTCGGCTGGGGCTGGCCGTCGCAGTTCGGCGGCCCGGGCTGGAACGCGATCCAGAAGCACCTCTTCGAAGAAGAATGCGCATTGGCCTGCGCGCCGCGCGTGATCCCTTTCGGCCCCGTGATGGTGGCGCCGGTGATCATGGCCTTCGGCAACGCCGAGCAGCAAAAGCGCTTCCTGCCCGGCATCGCCAGCGGCGAGGTCTGGTGGAGCCAGGGCTACAGCGAACCGGGCTCGGGCAGCGACCTGGCATCGCTCAAGTGCAAGGCCGAGCGTGTCTGCACCAGCGCGGGCGACAAGTACATCGTCAACGGCCAGAAGACCTGGACCACGCTGGGCCAGTACGGCGAGTGGATCTTCTGCCTCGTGCGCACGAGCAGCGAAGGCAAGCCGCAGACTGGCATCAGCTTCCTGCTCATCGACATGAAGTCGCCCGGTATCACGGTGCGGCCGATCGTCCTCATGGACGGCGAGCCCGAGGTCAATGAAGTCTGGTTCGACAACGTCGAGGTGCCGGCCGAAAACCTGATCGGCGAAGAGAACAAGGGCTGGACCTACGCCAAGCACCTGCTCAGCCACGAGCGCACGAACATCGCCGACGTCAACCGCGCCAAGCGTGAGCTCGAACGCCTGAAGCGAATCAGCAAGGCCGAAGGCGTGTACGAGGACCAGCGCTTCCGCGACCAGATCGCGCTGCTGGAAGTCGACATCGTGGCGCTGGAGATGATGGTGCTGCGCGTGCTCAGCGCCGAGAAGAGCGGCAAGCAGAGCCTGGACGTGGCCGGCCTGCTGAAGATCCGCGGCAGCGAGATCCAGCAGCGCTACTCCGAGCTCATGATGCTGGCCGCCGGCCCGCTGGCGCGCCCCTTCATCTTCGAGGCAATGGAAGCCGGCTGGCAAGGCAACCTGGCCTTCCCGACACCGCTGCTGCCGCTGGCCGGCACCTTCTTCAACATGCGCAAGACCACCATCTACGGTGGTTCGAACGAAGTGCAACGCAACATCGTCGCGCAGACGGTGCTGGGCTCCTAGCCCCGCACCGTCCGCGCGAGCGCGGCCAGGACTGCTCCCTTCCCCAGCCCCTTCCCCCCGAGGAGGAGGGGGCTCCAGTCAGTCAGACGAAAGACCCGCAACATGGACTTTGACTTTTCGGACGACCAGGAATCCCTGCGCGACGCCGTGCGCCGCTGGGTCGACAAGGGCTTTGCCTTCGACCGCCGCCACGCCCTGGCCAAGGCCGGCGGCGCCAGCCGGGCCGTCTACGGCGAGCTGGCCGAACTCGGTCTGTGCGGCCTGGTGGTGCCAGAAGCCCACGGCGGCTTGGGCCAAGGCGCCATCGACGCCATGGTGGTATGCGAGGAACTGGGCCGCGGCCTCGTCAACGCGCCCTACGCCCATGCAGCGCTGATGGCACCGGCGCTGCTGGCCGCCGCGCCGGCCGCACTGCAGGCCGCGTGGCTGCCGCGCATCGCCAGCGGCGAAGCGCTGGTGGTGCCGGCGCTGCAGGAGCGCGCTGCCCGCTATCGGCTGCAACACGTGGCCACGCGGGCCCGCCTGCAGGGCGGCGCCTGGCAGCTCGACGGCACCAAGTGCGTGGTACCTGGCGGCGACGAAGCCGACGCCTTCATCGTGCCGGCCCGCCTCACCGGGGCTGACCGCGATGCGGCCGGCATCGCGCTCTTCCTGGTGCGTGCCGCCGACGCCAGCATCACGGCCTACCCAACCCAGGACGGCGCGCGCGCTGCCGATGTGCAGCTCGCAGCGGCACGGGCCGAGCTCATTGCCGAGGACGCCCTGGCCACGCTCGAGTGCGCCGTCGACGCCGGCATCGCAGCGCACTGCGCCGAAGCCGTCGGCCTGATGGACCGGCTGGTGGCCATCACCGTGGAGTACATGAACACGCGCAAGCAGTTCGGCAGCACGCTGGCCGGCTTCCAGGCGCTGCGCCACCGCATGGCCGACGTCAAGATGCAGCTCGAACTGGGCCGCTCGATGAGCTACTTTGCCAGTCTCAAGCTGGGCCAGGCGGCGCCGCAGCGCCGTCGGGCCGTGGCACAGGCGCGGGTGCAGCTCGGCCAGTCCATGCGCACGGTGGGCCAGCAGTGCATCCAGCTGCACGGCGGCATCGGCTGCACCGATGAGTACATCGCCAGCCACTACTTCAAGCGCCTGACGATGCTCGAGATGACGCTCGGCGACACCCTTCACCACCTGGGCGAAGTGTCTGCGCGCATGCAGGACACGGCGGGCGTTTTTGCCTGAGTGAGGACGCCTGCCTGCGGCCACCCACGCTGCTAGGGGAGGCCCGGGAAGTCACTGAGCCGCGCCGGGATGGCGTGGTGGACGATGGGAAGCATAACGATGGAAGGCCGCAGCGCGCACCGCGCGCCAGCGCGCCGGTCGATGCACTCCGCCACCGAAAATCACCCAGCCGACGGGCCTGCTCAGGCCGCTTCGACGCGGTCCATCGAGGATCGGCTGGCCCACGGGCAGGTGGCGTTGATTTGCCGCTTGGCACCGCTGCGGCTGCTGCTGCTGCGGCTGGCGCTGCCGCTGCCGCTGTGCGCCCGCTTGTTCTGGCGCGGCGGCATGGCGGGCCATTTTGCGACCCTGGCAACCAGCCTGATCGTGGGTCTGTTGGCGCGACAGGTCCGCCGCAACCCACGGCGCCAGGCTGAGCCCTTGCGTCGGCGCCTGCTCGGCGCGGCCGGCGCCGAAGCGCGCGCGCTGCAGCAGCCGCACGAGGGCCCTGGACGGCTCGAACCGGCAGCCCCGCCCACCCCACCCGCGGCGGTGTCGCTGCAGCGCGGCCGCGTGCTGGTGGTCGACGACAACGCCGTCAACGCGCTGCTGGCCCAGGCCATGCTGGACCGGCTCGGCCTGCAATCCGAAACCGCCACCGATGGCCTGCAGGCCTTGCAGGCGCTGCAGCGCGAGCGCTTCGACGCCGTGCTGATGGACTGCTGCATGCCCCATCTCGACGGCTGGGAGGCGACACGCCAGTGGCGCCGCCAGGAGCAAGCGCGGCGGGTGCCGATCATCGGCGTCACCGCCAACGTGAGCCCGCAGGACCAGCAGCGCTGCTTCGACGCCGGCATGGACGCCTTCCTGGGCAAGCCCTTTCGCTTTGCTGACCTGGCAGCGCTGCTGCAAGAGCACCTGGCCTCGACTTGAGTCGCGCTCCGGTTGGCGAGCGCGCGCGCAGCCCTGAGCTTCACGCCCGGCTCACAATCGCGGTCATGACGCTGCACGATCTCAGCCCCGGCTCGCTCACCGATGTCGCCGGCATCGCCGTCGGCCACGCTGCCGAAACCGGCCGCGCCACCGGCTGCACCGTGGTGCTGTGCCCCTCGGGCGCGGTGTGCGGCGCCGCAGTGCGCGGCGGTGCGCCGGGCACGCGTGAAACCGATCTGCTGCGGCCGGAGAACACCGTGCAACTGGTGCACGCGGTGCTGCTGACGGGCGGCAGCGCCTTCGGCCTCGACGCCGCCGGCGGCGTCATGCGCTGGCTCGAAGAACGCGGTCACGGTCTGGCCGTGGGCCCGGTGCGCGTGCCCATCGTGCCCGCGGCGGTGCTATTCGACCTCTGGCTGGGCGATGCCCGCATCCGCCCGGGCGCGGCCTGCGGCTATGCCGCCTGCGTCGCCGCCGGCACAGCGCCGCCGGCGCAGGGCAACGCCGGCGCGGGCCTCGGTGCCACGGTGGGCAAGCTGTTCGGCATCCAGCGCGCGATGAAGGGCGGCATCGGCACGGCGTCGGTGCAACTGGGCGGTTTCAGGGTCGGTGCCCTGGTGGCGGTGAATGCCATCGGCGACGTACTCGGTGCCGACGGCCGAGTCCTCGCCGGCGCGCGCAGCCAGGACGGCGCGACGCTGCTCGGCGCCACCCAGGCCCTGTTGGCGGGCCACGGGCCGGCGCAGATGATGGCCGGCATGGCCACCACGATCGGCGTCGTCGCCACCGACGCCCTGCTCTCCAAGGCCCAGGCCACGCAGCTCGCGGCGCAGGCGCACCACGGGCTGTCGCGTGCCGTGAGCCCCGTCACCGTCAACGACGGCGATGCCTTCTTCGCCCTCGCCACCGGCGCCGCCGGGCGCGGCGGCGACATCAGCGCGCTGGGCGCGATGGCAGCCGAAGCCGTGGCTCGTGCCATCCGCAATGCGGTGCTGGCGGCGCGGGCGCTGGCCGATCCACCACTGCCCGCCGCCTGTGACTGGCCGGGGCGCGCGCCGGACCCTCAGTCGCTGCGATAGAGGTCGCCCAGCACCACGCCTTCGCGGCGCGGGTCGGCGCCGCCTTCGAGGTAGAAGTTGCCCTGCGGGTTGCTGCGCCGCACGATGGTGCCGATGCCGCTGCTCTGCGCCGCCGTGTTCACGGTGTGACCGAGCGCGCGCAGGCCGGTGATGAGCGCGTCGTTGTTGCCGCTGTTGGTGATGTCGACGTTGGGGTGCTCACCACCGACGTTGGTGTTGACGCTGTTGGCAGCGCCGAAGGCCACCAGCGAGGTCGCCTGTTGCGCGTCCAGCCCCCAATCGACGAAACCGACGATGGT
>JANMVM010000127.1:0-27316 GCA_031392695.1 Rubrivivax sp. | reverse complement strand
GCCGCGCCGGTGCTGGGTGCCAAGGGCGGGTTGGTGTCGTTCTACGAAGCAAGTGCAGGCACGGCGACCCTCATCAACCAGGGCTCTGCCGTGGCCGGCACCGGTGACGCCGACACCGCCCGCGTTGCGCTCTACACCGGCGCCACGGCGGCCGGCGGCGTGTTCTTCAATCAAGGCGGCACGGCCGCCGGGGCCCTGGGTGGCGAGACCGACTTCTACGCCAACGCCACGGCCGGCAACGCCGTCTTCAACAACGAGGGCGGCGCGGTGAACGGCGCCGGCAGCGGGCAGACACTGTTCTATGGCAGCTCCACGGCTGGCACGGCCACGCTCTACGCACACGCTGCCGCAGTCACCGCCGCCGGTGGCGGCATCGTATTTCTCGACAGCAGCAGCGGCGGTACGGCGCGCGCCATCGTCGAAGGCAACGGCAGCTCATCGGGCGGGCTCGACATCTCCTTGCATGCCGGCACCGGCATGAGCATCGGCTCGATCGAAGGCGGCGGCACCATCAGCCTGGGCAGCAAGGCGCTGCGCGTCGGCAACAACGACCGCAGCACGACGTTCTCGGGGCTCATCCGCGACGGTGGCTTCAGCCGGGCCAGCGGCGGGTCCTTGTTCGTCAACGGCGCCGGCACACTCACGCTGTCGAGCGCCAACACCTACACCGGCACGACGCAGATCGGCAACGGCATCATCGCCCACAGCGGCAGGCTGCAGGTCGCCAACACCACGGGCTCGGCCACCGGCAGCGGCCCGGTGTTCGTCAACCGCGGCGGCACGCTGGGCGGCAACGGCTTCATCGCCGGGCCGGTGACGCTGCGTGCGGGTGGCGTGATCGCACCGGGAGGCCCGGTGACACTCACCTTCCAGAACAGCCTGAACTGGGACAGCGAGGGTGTCGTCCGCCTGGTGCTGGGCGCCGACACCGCCGGCAGCGACCAGCTCTTCGTGGCTGCCTTCGTGCGTGGCGTGGGCAGCGCGTTCATGTTCGATCTGCAGGACGGCGGCATGTCGGGCGCTACGCGCTACGAGCTGATCCACTTCAACAGCCTGCTCGGCTTCGTCGACAGCGACTTCAGCAGCAGCGGCATGGCCGGGACTTTCAGCCTGGACGGCGACTCGCTTGACTTCACCACCGCCGCGGTGCCCGAGCCGGGTGGCGCGTGGCTGATGTTGACCGGCCTGCTGGCGCTGGCCGGTCTGGCGCGACGGCAAGGCGGCCTCAAGGCCGCAGCGCAGCACGGCGACCTCGGCACCGTGGGCCTGGCCTCAAACCTTTCAACTCACCTGCAGGAGTTCACCATGGCCACCAAGCGCACCACATCCGGCGGCTTCACCCTCATTGAACTGCTGGTGGTGATTGCCATCATCTCGGTGCTGATCGCCATCTTGCTGCCCGCCGTGCAGCGCGTGCGGGAGGCTGCCGCCAGGGACGCTGGAAGATCCAGCCTCAGCGACATCCTGTGCCCGCCGCCCGATTGCGACGCGCTCAAGCAAGGGGCCACGCTGCGCTATCCGGTGATCCCGGGCGACCTCAACGCGAACTCGACCCTCCAATCGGGCCTGCGGGTCAGGTTCGACATCGCCAACATCGACCAGCAGGCGTTTGGCGTCCATCCCTGGGATGCAGACGGCCTGGACAACGCGACCGCCGTGCGGTTCGGCCACGAATTCGCGGCTTTCGAGGGTCACGACTTCGCCCTGCTCGATGTGACCGATGCCGACCGCGGCGTGGCCTTCCTGGTCGAGCAGACCTCCGACGGCGGCCGCTGGAACGTGCTGGCGAGCGCCGACGCGAATGATCGTTCGCTGGCAATCACAGCCGTTGCGGCGCAGGTGCCGGAGCCCGCGACCTTGCTGCTGGTGCTGGGCGCGCTGGCTGTGCTGCGGCGCCGCCCTCGGCGCGCAGGCTTGGCACTTGCGCTGAAGGCTGGCTCCCCGCCTGCAAGATCTTTCACAGGCTTGCAAGCGCCGCCAAGGACTTGGCGTGGCGCAGCCGCCGTCGTGCCCTGTATCGGCTTGCGTGCGGCAGCCGGTTGATCTGTACAGGCGGCCGCAGGGCTCGCTTTCAGACGTTTCCTTTCGTGGCCGGGCTGGCGGCCACGACCGCTGCGTTACTCGGCACGGCACCCTCCGCGCTGGCCCAACTCAGCAGCCACGCCACTGAAGCCGCTGGCTTGAGCGCGCTCTGGGCCCCGACGCTGATCGACTTCGGCGGCCTGGCCGACGGCACGCCGGTCAGCAACCCGGATGCCGGCCTGGGCTTCCCGGCCCTCAACGGCGGCAACGCGCTGGAGTTGATGCACAACTTCTCGCAAGGCGGGCCCAGCGTGCTGGGCAGCTTGGGGCAGGTATTTCCGCACAGGCGGTGCCCGAAGCCGCGGCCCGATGGGTTCACCCTGGCGCTGCCACCTTCAGCACCACCGTGAACACCGCGCCGCTGGCGCCCGCGGCGCGGTTGGCGGCGCGGATATCGCCGCCGTAGCGTTCGACGAGCCCGCGGCTGATCCACAGCCCCAGGCCGGTGCCGTCGGCGCGGCGCGTCACGAAAGGCTGGAACAGGCGCGCCAGCAATTCTTCGCTCAGGCCGTGGCCGCTGTCGACCACCTCGATCTCGACGTTGTCGTCGCCCGCGTTGCGCGTGCCCAGGTGCAGCGTGCCGCCCTGCGGCATGGCGTGGACGGCGTTGACCATCAGGTTGACCAGCACCTGCTGCAGTTCCTGCCGGTTGATGGCCGGCTGGCGCGTGGCGCGGTAGTCGCGCTGCACCGCGATGCCGGTGCGCGTGATCTGGTGGCCGGCCAGCACCAGGCAGTCGTCGAGCGCGCGCGCCGTGTCCACGGCCTCGACATAACCGGCAAACTCCGCGGGCCGCGCGAACTGCAACAGCTGGGTCACGATCAGGCGCATGCGCTCGATCTGCTCGTCCAGCAGCTGGAGCTCGGGTGCGACGCGTGCCGTGCCGGCCTCGCCGAGCAGTTCGCGCATGAGGTCCAGGTTGCCCTGGATGACGGCAATCGGGTTGTTGACCTCGTGCGCGATCGACGCCGTGAGCTGCCCCACGGTGGCCAGCTTCTCGCTCTTGACGAGCTGCTGCTGCGCGGCTTCCAGCGCGCGCGTGCGCTCGGCCACCTTGGCGTCGAGGCCGCGCGTGTTTTCGGCGATGACCGCCAGCAGATGGTCGAGGTGGCCGGCCAGGCGGCCGATCTCGTCGGTGCTGGCCACCGGGCCGACGCGCGCGTCCAGCGCGCCGGCCTCCACGCTCTGCATCGTGGCTTCCATCTGCTCGAGCGGCCGGAAGATGCTGCGCGCCCAGCGCAGCGATACAAAGGCGGCCACGATCATGACGGCGAAGAAGAGCACGCCGATGCTCAGCAGCGCGCCGTACTTCAACTGCGTGAAGGGCCGCTCCAGGATGCCGACGTAGAGCATGCCGATGCGCTGCCCGCTGCTGTTGGCCAGCGGCTGGTAGCCCGACACGTACCAGTCGCTGACGACGAAGGCGCGATCGAGCCAGGTGGTGCCGCGCCCGAGTACGGTGTCGCGCACGGTCTGCGAGACGCGCGTGCCGATGGCCCGGTTGTCGCCGCTGCCGCCGAACAGGCGCACGTTGGTGCTGATGCGCACGTCGTCCAGGAACAGCGTGGCGGTGCCGCGGCTGCCGAAGGGCAGCGAGCCTTCGGGGTAGACGATCTCGTTGATGTGGTCGATGAAGGGCAGGTTGCGGTTGAGCAGCACGCCGGCCTGCACATGGCCGAGCAGGCGGCCGTCGGGCGCGCGCACGGCGCGCGTCGCCAGCAGCACCATGGCGCGGTCTTCCACCGTGCGCGCCGTCGGTGCGGCATTGCGCGTGCCCAGCAGCGGCACCGGCACGCGCGCCTGCAGCCCCGGCTTGAGCAGCGCCAGTTGCGCCGGCTCCAGGATCTCGACGCTGCTGCGGTCGGCCGCGCCGGCGGCCAGCAGGAAGGCCGGTGACTGCACGTCGCTGGCCGTGGCTGGCCCGCTGTCGGTGAAGCGCAGGCCGCCGTCGGGCGCGCGCAGGTTGATGAAATCGAGCTTTTCGCGGTTCGCCATGCGGCGCAGCAGCGGCACCAAGGCCGCCTCGAGGTCGGAGCGCGGATCGGCCAGGGCCTGGTGCAGCGCGAACGATTCGGCCACCGCGCCGGCGCTGGCCGTCACCTCGCCCAGCACGCGCTCGAAGTAGCCGTGGGCCACGGCCAGGTCCGAGCGCACCTTGGTCACGAGCAGGCGATCGAGCGCCTCGCTGCCCCACCACAGCAAGAGGGCACCGAGCAGCGGCAGCACGCCGACCAGCGGCAGCAGCACCATCGCCAGCAGCTTGTTGCGGATTGACAGCCGGGAAGCGCGGCCGCGGCCCGGCGCGGCCGTGTCGGGCGCGCCGCTGGCCGTCAAGGCAGCGCCCATTCGGCGCAGCGGCGTTCGAGCGTGCGGCGCGAGATGCCCAGCAGCAGCGCCGCGCGCGTCTTGTCGCCGTCGACCGACTCGAGCATGGCCAGGATGTGGCGCTTCTCCAGCGTGTGCAAGTCGGTGGGGCCGGCGAGCGTGGCGCGCGGCAGCGGCGCCGGCCGCGCCAGGCCCTGGTAGAGCGCCGAGACGTTGAGCGCGCCCACGATCAGCGAGCGCTCGATCAGGTTGCGCAGCTCGCGCACGTTGCCGGGCCAGGCGTACTCGGCCAGGTAGCGCAGTTCGTCGTCACTGACCTCGATCGGCTCGACGCCCAGTTGCGGCGCCAGCGTGGCGATGAAGTGGGCCACCAGGTCGGGGATGTCCTCTTTGTGCGCGGCCAGCGGCGGCAGGGTGATCTCTACTACCTGCAGCCGGTAGTACAGATCGGCGCGGAAGCGGCCGGCCTCGACCTCGTGGCGCAGCGGCCGGTTGCTGGCGGCGACGATGCGCACGTCGACCGCGATCTCCTGCTCGCTGCCCACCGGCCGCATGCGGCGGCCTTCGAGCACGCGCAGCAGCGTGGCCTGCAGTGGCAGCGGCAGCTCGGCCACCTCGTCGAGGAAAAGGGTGCCGCCCTGGGCATAGACGAAGAGGCCGTCGCGCCCGGGCTGGCCGAACAGCTCGGCCTCGATCAGCGCCGGCGAAACGGTGGCGCAATTCACCGGCACGAAGGGCGCCACCGCGCGCGGGCTGAGCCGGTGCAGGGCCAGCGCGGCCAGCTCCTTGCCGGTGCCGGATTCGCCGGTCAGCAGCACCGTGCTGTCGACGCCGGCCATGCGGTGCAGCGCCGCCTGCAGGCCCTTGATGACGATCGAGCGGCCGACCAGCCCGTCGGCCTGCAACGTGCGCTGGTGCAGGGCGCGCTTGAGCACCCAGTTCTCGCGTTTCAGGCGCGCGCGCTCCAGCACCTGCTGGCAGGCACCCAGCACCTGCGCGACGCGGAAGGGCTTGAGCAGGAAGTCTCCGGCACCAGCCCGCAAGGCCTCGATCGCGGTGTCGAGGTCGGCGAAGGCGGTGATGAGCACGACTTCGCAGCCGTTGTCGCGCTGGCGCATCTCCTGCAGCAGGGTCAGGCCGCTCTTGCCGGGCAGCGTGATGTCGAGGATCAAGAGGTCGAAGCGGTGGCGCTGCAGCAGCAGTTCGGCCTCTTCGGCCGAGGCCGCCGCCAGCACGTGGCCGGCCCGCGGTGCCAGGGTCTTGAGCAGGAAGTTGCGCATCCCCGGCTCGTCGTCGACGACCAGGATGGCGGCGTTGGGCCAGCGCTCCGCAGGGCGCGGCGGTGTGGCGGTGACTTCAGGGGTGGCCATGGTGGACTTGATCGTAGCCGTGCCTGGCCCTGCCCGGCTGGATCCGGCTTCGTCAGCCGCCCGGCGTCACAATCGGCACCGTGCCCACCGCAGTCGCGGGCACCGATCGCCAACCGCAACCCGAGCCTGCCAGTATGCGCAACGCCCCGACCCGACTGGCCGAATTGCGTCGTCGCCTGATCCTCGACTCCTCGGCAGAACGGGCCTACGACGACATTGTGCAGATGCTGGCCAAGGGCCTGCAGGTGCCGATGACGATGGTCAACGTGCTCGACGAGCAGCGCGACTGGTACAAGGCGCAGATCGGCCTGCCGTTCAATGAGTCGCCGGCGGCGACCTCGTTCTGCGAGGCCTTCTTCGACACCGAGGACGACCTCATCGTCGTCGAGGACACCTTCGAGGACCGCCGTTTCGCGGTTCATCCTTTCGTCATCGGTGCCCCTTTCATCCGCTTCTACGCGGCGGCGCGCCTGCGCGTCGACGGGCAGACCCTGGGCACGCTGTGCGCGTACGACTTCCGGCCGCGCGTGCTGGTGCCCGAGCAGCTGCGCCAGGTGCAGGCGCTGGCCGCTGCCGCGGCAGAACTGCTGGGGCGCCGCGGCTCGCCCATGCAATGAAGCCGGCCGCGGCGGCGACCCCGCTGCGCCTGGCGCTGCGCTAAATTCAGGGTGTGAGTGCGATCCCCATCCTCAGCGCCGAAGCCGTGGCGCGGCAACGCAAGCGCCAGGCGACCCGAGGCCGCGGCGTCGACCCGGCCGTGGCGGCTGAGTTGCAGCAGTGGCTGGCCGGGCAGGAGCCGCAGCGCGACCGGCTCATCGAGTACCTGCACCTCATCAACGACCGCCTGCGCTGCCTGCCCACGCCGCACCTGGCAGCGCTGGCGCAGTGGCTCAAGCTGTCGCAGGCCGAGGTCTTTGAGGTCGCCAGCTTCTATCACCACTTCGACGTCGTGCGCGAAGACGATCAGGGCCGCGTGCCGCCGGCCCCGGCCCTGACGGTGCGGGTGTGCGACGGCTTGCCCTGCGCCATGGCCGGCGCGCAGGATCTGCTGGCGCGGCTGCCGGCGCTGCTCGGGCGCGAGGTGCGGGTGATCGCGGCGCCCTGTGTCGGTCGCTGCGAAACGGCGCCGGTGGTGGTGGTGCACCACAACCCCGTGCCCCACGCCACGCCGGCCGCGGTGCAGGCTGCCGCGCCGCAGCCCACGCCGGCAGGCCACATCGACTTCGAGGCCTACGTCGCCGGCGGCGGCTACCAGCTGCTGCGCGACTGCCTGGCCGGCCGGCGCAGCGCCGACAGCCTCATCGACACGCTGGCCGAGGCCGGCCTGCGCGGCCTGGGTGGGGCGGGCTTTCCGGCCGGGCGCAAGTGGCGCATCGTGCGCGAGCAGCCGGCGCCGCGGCTGATGGCGGTCAACATCGACGAAGGCGAACCCGGCACCTTCAAGGACCGCTGGTACCTCGAACGCGACCCGCACCGCTTTGTCGAAGGCCTGCTCATCGCGGCCTGGGCCGTGGGCGTGGACCGGGTCTACGTCTACCTGCGTGACGAGTACCACGCCTGCCGCGAGCTGCTGCAGGCCGAGCTCGAGCGCGTGAGCGGCGAGTTCGCAGCGCCGCCGATCGAGCTGCGCCGCGGCGCCGGCGCCTACATCTGCGGCGAAGAGTCGGCGATGATCGAATCGATCGAAGGCAGGCGCGGCCTGCCGCGCCTGCGGCCGCCGTATGTCGCCGAGCTCGGGCTCTTCGGCCGGCCGACGCTGGAGCACAACTTCGAGACCCTGTTCTGGGTGCGCGAGATCGTCGAGCGCGGCGCTGCCTGGTTTGCATCGCAGGGCCGCCACGGCCGCCAGGGCCTGCGCAACTTCTCGGTCAGCGGACGCGTCAAGGCGCCGGGCGTCAAGCGCGCACCCGCCGGCATCACGCTGCGCGAACTGGTGGCCGAGTACTGCGGCGGCATGGCCGAAGGCCACGAGCTCTACGCCTACCTGCCCGGCGGCGCCTCGGGCGGCATCCTGCCGGCGCGGCTGGCCGATGTGCCGCTGGACTTCGACACGCTGCAGCCCTACGGCTGCTTCATCGGCTCGGCGGCCGTGATCGTGCTGTCGCAGCACGACCGCGCGGTCGATGCGGCGCGCAACATGATGCGGTTCTTCGAACACGAGTCCTGCGGCCAGTGCACACCGTGCCGCGGCGGCACCGCCAAGGCCAGCGCCTTGATGGCCGGCGACGCCTGGGACCGGCCGCTGCTGGCCGACCTGGGCCAGGTCATGCGCGATGCTTCGATCTGCGGCCTGGGCCAGGCCGCGCCCAACGTCGTCGACTGCGTGATCCGGTACTTCCCGCAGGAGCTGCAGCCATGAACGCCGTCAGCCGCGCCGAACGCGCCCGGATCGAAGCGCCCAGCGTCAATTTCACGCTCGACGGCCAGGCCGTCAGCGGCCGCGCCGATCAGAGCATCCTGCAGATCGCGCAGCAGCACGGCGTGCCGATCCCGCACCTGTGCGCCAGCGACGGCCTGGAGCCGGCGGGCAACTGCCGCGCCTGCATGGTCGAGGTGGAGGGCGAACGTGTGCTGGCCGCCGCATGCTGCCGCAAGCCGAGCGCCGGCATGCAGGTCAGCAGTCGATCCGAGCGAGCGCTGAAGTCGCAGCGCCTGGTGCTCGAACTGCTGCAGAGCGACCTGCCGGAAATTGCGCACACACGCCACAACGAGGTCGACGACTGGGCACGCCAGCTCGGTGTCGGCAAGCCGCGCTTCGCAGCACGGGCGGCCGTGCCCGCCGACTTGAGCCACCCGGCGATCGCCGTCAACTTCGATGCCTGCATCCAGTGCACGCGCTGCCTGCGCGCCTGCCGCGACGAGCAGGCCAACGACGTCATCGGCCTGGCCGGCCGCGGCGGCCAGGCGCGCATCGTCTTCGACATGGACGACGCGATGGGCGCCAGCAGCTGCGTCGGCTGCGGCGAATGCGTGCAGGCCTGCCCTACCGGCGCACTGTCGCCGGCGCGCGGCGCGGCTTTGCCGGTGCCCGACAAGCAGGTCGACACGCTGTGCCCTTACTGCGGCGTCGGCTGCCAGCTCACGCTGCACGTCAAGGACGACCGCGTGCTCTTCGTCGAAGGCCGCGACGGCCCGGCCAACCAGGGGCGGCTGTGCGTGAAAGGCCGCTACGGCTTCGACTATGCACGCCACCCGCATCGCCTGACGGTGCCCTTGATTCGCCGCGCCGACGCGCCCAAGGATCCCCACGCCATCAGCGACCCGGCGGTGGCGATGCGCCACTTCCGCCAAGCGTCGTGGGAAGAGGCGCTGGCCGTGGCCGGCGGCGGGCTGCGAGCCATCCGCGACACGCACGGCAGCCGCGCACTGGCCGGCTTCGGCTCGGCCAAGGGCAGCAACGAAGAGGCCTACCTGTTCCAGAAGCTCGTGCGGCTGGGCTTCGGCAGCAACAACGTCGACCACTGCACGCGGCTGTGCCACGCCAGCAGCGTGGCCGCGCTGCTCGAAGGCATCGGCTCGGGTGCGGTCAGCAATCCGGTGCTGGACGTCGTGCATGCCGAGGTGGTGATCGTCATCGGCGCCAACCCGGTGGTCAACCACCCGGTGGCGGCGACCTGGATCAAGAACGCCGTACGCGGCGGCACGAAGCTGATCCTCATCGACCCGCGGCGCAGCGAACTCGCGCGCCACGCTCACCTCTACCTGGGCTTCAAGCCCGACAGCGACGTCGCGCTGCTCAACAGCCTGATGCACGTCATCGTCGAAGAAGACCTCGTCGACCCGGCCTTCATCGCCGCGCGCACCGAAGGCTACGCAGCACTGGCCGAGAACGTGCGCGCCTACAGTCCCGAGTTGATGGCGCCGGTGACCGGCATCGACGCCGCCACCGTGCGCGAGGTGGCGCGGCTGTACGCGACGAGTCGCGCCAGCATGATCCTGTGGGGCATGGGCATCAGCCAGCACGTGCACGGCACCGACAACGCGCGCTGCCTGATCGCGCTGGCGCTGATGACGGGCCAGATCGGCCGCCCCGGCACCGGCCTGCACCCACTGCGCGGCCAGAACAACGTGCAGGGCGCGTCGGACGCCGGGCTGATCCCGATGATGTACCCCGACTACCAGCACGTCGACGACGCGGCGGCGCGCGAGCGCGTGGCCGCGCACTGGGGCGTGAGCGCCGCGTCGCTCAGCCCCGACACGGGCCTGACCGTGGTCGAGGTCATGCAAGCCATCCTGGCCGGCAGCGTCAAGGGCATGCTGATCATGGGCGAGAACCCGGCCATGAGCGACCCCGACGCGCAGCACGCGCGCGACGCGCTGTGCGGCCTGGACCTGCTGGTGGTGCAGGACATCTTCATGACCGAGACCGCCTGCCTGGCCGACGTGGTGCTGCCGGCATCGGCCTTCCCCGAGAAGACCGGCAGCTTCACCAACACCGACCGTCTGGTGCAGCTGGGCCGGCGCGCGCTGTCGCTGCCGGGGCAGGCGCGGCAGGATCTGTGGATCCTGTGCGCGCTGGCGCGCGAGCTCGGCCTGGACTGGAGCGGCTACGGCGCCTCGCCCACCGACTGCGACGCCGCCGCCGGCTTGGTCTTCGACGAGATGCGGCAGCTCATGCACAGCATCGAGGGCATCACCTGGGCGCGGCTGCTGCGTGAAGGCGCGGTCAACTACCCCTGCACCCACGAGGGCGACCCCGGCGAGCGTGTCGTCTTCACCGATCGTTTCCCCACCGCCAGCGGCCGTGCGCGCTTCGTCCCGGCCGACATCGTGGCGGCCGACGAGCGGCCCGACGCCGAGTACCCGCTGGTGCTGATCACCGGCCGCCAGCTCGAACATTGGCACACCGGCAGCATGACGCGGCGCAGCGCGGTGCTCGACGCCATCGAGCCCGACGCGGTGGCCAGCCTGCATCCGCTGGAGCTGGCCGCGCGCGGCATCGTTGCTGGCGCGCTGATGACGATCGAATCGCGCCGCGGCCGCGTCAGCCTCTACGCCCGCGCCGACGAAGGCACGCCGCGCGGCGCCGTCTTCGTCGCCTTCTGCTGGTTCGAAGCGGCGATCAACAAGCTCACCAACCCGGCGCTCGACCCGGTGGCCAAGATCCCGGAGTTCAAGTACTGCGCGGTGCGCGTGGCGCCGGGTGGCGAAGCGCCGGCGGCGGCCAGCTTCGGTGGCGGGCAGTTGTTGAAAAGCCCAGGCTGACTCAGCCGCCCAGCAACTGACCGCCGTCCACCGCCAGCACTTGGCCGGTGACCCAGCGCGCGTGCGGTGAGGCCAGGAACAGCGCCACTTCGGCGATCTCTTCTGGCGTGCCCATGCGGCCGAAGGGGATGCCCTTGAGCGTGCGCGCGTAGAGCGCGTCGCCGGCGCGCTTGCGCTGGTCCCAGACGCCGCCGGGGAACTCGATCGAGCCCGGGGCGATGCAGTTCACGCGCACGCCGGCGCCGGCCAGCATCGCGGCCTGGCTGGCGGTGTAGCTCATCATCGCCGCCTTCACTGCGGCATAGGCCGGCGCGCGCGTCGAGGCCCGGTAGCCGGAGATCGAAGCGATGTGCACGATGCTGCTGCCGGGCGCGGCTTGCAGTGCCGGCAGCGCGGCGTGCGAGGCGCGCACCATCGCCATCACGTCCACCGCCAGCCCGGCGGCCCAGCCTTCCTCGTCGTCGCCCATGCCGAAGCCCGAGGCGTTGTTGACGAGCACGTCGATGCCGCCCAGCGCCGCCTGCGCGGCAGCGACGTAGCCGGCCACGGCAGTGGCGTCGGCCAGGTCGCAGGGTGCGGCGTGCACGACACGACCGTGCAGCATCAACTCGGCGCGCGTGCTGTCCAGTGCGGCGGCACCGCGGGCGCAGATCGAGACGTCGGCGCCTGCGGCGGCAAAACCTTGCGCGATGGCGCGGCCGATGCCGCGGCTGCCGCCGGCGACGACGACGCGTTTGCCCTTGAAGTCGAATGCCATGGAAGAGTCCTCCGGATGGGCATCCATTGTGGGCCGGCTCGAAGGCGCCGCGACAATGGGGGCCGTGATGCAAACCGAACAAGCCCAAGCGCCCGTGAAGCTGGTTGCCGAAGACCTGACCTTCCGGCACGGCGAAGCGACGGTCTTCGAAGGGCTGTCCTTCACGATCGGCCTGGGTCTGAGCCTGATTCGCGGCGGCGACGGCCGCGGCAAGTCCAGCCTGCTGCGCGTGCTGGCCGGCACGCTGCAGCCGACGGCGGGCCGCCTGCACGGCGTGCCCGATTCAGTTTGCTTCGAGCAGCCCGCCGATCCGGCCCACGACCAAGCGGTGGCCCGCACCTGGCTGCATGCCGTCGCCCGCCGCCATCCCGCCTGGAGCACGGCGCGCGCCCGCGACGCGGCGCAGGCCTTCGGTCTGCCCGAGCACATCGACAAGCCGCTGTTCATGCTGTCCACCGGCAGCCGGCGCAAGATCGGCCTGGTGGCTGCAGCGGCCAGCGGCGCGCACCTGACGCTGCTGGACACGCCCTATGCAGCGCTCGATGCAGCGTCCCGTCGCGTGCTGGACAGCGTGCTGGGCGAAGCGGCGGTCCGCGGCGACAGAGCCTGGGTGGTGGCGGACCACGCCATGCCCGCCGGCCTGGCCGGCCTGCGCTGGGCCGGCTGGGTCGATCTGGGCGACTGATACCAAGTTGCGATCAATGACATAGCAACGACAGGCGTCGACCGGCCCGTCCACAGCGGACGAGCCGAAGGGCTCCAGCGTCCGCACGGTGGCGCTTAGCCGCTTTTAGGTTTCCACCTGCTCGCTGACGGCAACCGGCCACCAGGAGACGGTCACCACTGGGCTCCATAGCGGCCGATCACAGTCGGTCGTGAAGTCTCACGCCGCTGCGCCGGCGAACAGTGACGAGGCCTTGCCGACCTCTTCCAGCATGACCTGATAGACGGTCTTGACACGCACGGTGTCGCGTAGATCCAGGTGCATCAGTATCCAGAGCTCGTTCTTGCATTCGTCCAGCGTCCCGGTCACACGCTCGAGCGACGCTTGGCTGTCGCCCATGAAACACGGCAACACGGCCAGTCCCAGCCCATCAATGCAGGCACCTTGCACACCGACAAAACTGTTGGTGCGCAGGATGGCCCGCTCCAACGGTGAGATCTTGGCCAACCACTTGAGCGAGACCTGTCGGCTCATCGAGTCGTCCAGAGCGATCCAGTCATGTTCGCGCAAGTCCTGAACATGGCGTGTTCGCCGCAGGTAGCGCTTGGCGCCATACACGGCATGGGCAAGGGTGGCAATTCGCTTGCCGATCAAATCCTCGGGCGGCCGTGTCGACGCGCGCAGGGCGATGTCTGCATCGCGTTTGGACAGGCTGTGGATCTCGTTGGCCGTGGTGACGTGCAAGGTGATGTCGGGATAGCGCTCGCGGCAGGCACGCGCAATGGGTCCGAGAAACCGCATCCCAATGCTCTCGGTCGTGGTGATGCGCACCACGCCGCTGGGCCGCAAGTCGCGCCCTGCCACCTTGGACAGTGACTCGGCAGCCTCACGTTCGATCACAGCGCCGGCGCGTGCGAGTTCTTCCCCGGACTCGGTCGCGGCGTAGCGCCCGGCTCGGCGTTCGAACAGGCGCACACCCAGGTTCGCCTCAAGCTTGTCGAGCCGCCGAAACGCAGTCGCATGGTTGACGCCGAGCCGCCGAGCCGCACCGGACAGCGAACCCATCTCCGCGATGGCGGCGACGAATCGCAGATCGTTCAGGTCGTTCATCGCTTGCATGTGTGCAAATGCCGCTTGTTCAGATTGACTATTGTCTTGCGTCCTTGCGAAGCTTAGTCTCGGTGATCGCCCAAGCTTCATCGAGAAGATGATCATGAAATCGATTCAATCGCCCCGGGCCGCGTTGGCTGCGCTTTGCTTGGCAGGCGGCATCGTGTGCGGCGCTGCGGCCAACGCTGCCGAACCGATCTGGGACGCCAACCAGGTGCAGATGGTCAGTGAGACCTTGGCGCCTGGCGTCTTTGCGTATTACGCCAGTAACGCCAAGGAACTGAATGCCAAGGGAGGCGCTGCCGCCACCAGCGGCGGCCTGATCGTCGGCAGCAAGGCCAGCCTGCTGATCGAGACCATGCTCAACCGCCGGCTCAACAGCCAGGTGCTGGCGTTGGCGGGCAAGGCAACGTCCAAGCCCTTGACCTATGCCGTCAACACCAGCGCGCACGGCGACCACTCGTTCGGCAACATGTACTTGGCGCCAGGCACCAAGATCGTCCAGCACATCAATACCAAGAAATACGTCGACCAGCATCTCGAAGACGACAAGGCCTTCATGATCAAGAACTTCGGCACCGGCCGGGGCATTGAGCCAATTCAAGCGCGCAGTGGCGATGTACTGGTGCCCCGAGGGGGGCGCATAACTATCGACCTGGGCGGCAAGCAGGTCGAGATCATCGACTTCGGTTTCGCGCAGACGGGGGGCGATCTGTTTGTCTGGGAGCCGGATGCGAAGGTCATGTGGAGCGGCAACGCCATCATCGCGTCCCAACCCGCTTTGCCGTGGTTACTGGATGGGCACCTCATCGAAACGCTGGCGACGCTGAAAAGCGTCTATGCTTTTCTTCCGCCAGGCGCGCGCATCGTCCCAGGACATGGCGCGGTGATGGGGCGCGAAGCGATGAAGTGGCAGATCGACTATCTGGAAGCGGTCAAGCAGGGCGTGGAGAGGGCCATCGCCGAAGGACTGAGCCTCGAGCAAACCGTCAAGCAGGTCTCATTGCCCGAGTTTCGAGGCTACGCCTTGTTTGATTGGGTCCACCCCGGGCTCAACGTGCCTGCCGCCTTCAAGGACCTCGGCCATGCGAAGAAGTAAGCTGGGCGTGTTCAGCGCGCGGGCCAGGCCACGATCGAACAACGGATGCGGCGCAACCCTGTGGCGCACGGCTGTCAACGAAGGGAATCCAGCATGAACCAACGATTCACGATCGAGTGCAAGCCGAACGGTCCCTACCTCGTCAGGGACCTCGAGCATCTCAAGGACTGGCAGGGCAATCGCATGGAATCCCAGCCGGTGATGGCGCTTTGCCGCTGCGGCGGCTCGGCCAACAAGCCGTTCTGCGATGGCACGCATCAGAAGAACGGCTTTTCCGGCGCCAAGCTGGCTGAGCGCGGCACCGACCAGCGCCAGAGCTACCCAGCCCCAAGAATCACCATCCATGACAACCGCTCGATCTGCGCCCACGCGGGGCATTGCACCGATGGCCTCGCTGCGGTGTTCAAGTACGGGAGCGAGCCGTGGATTGATGCCTCCGGCGCTGCGGTCGAAGCGATCATCGAGACCATCCGCCGATGTCCGTCGGGGGCACTGAGCTACACGCTGGAGGGCATCCAGGGCGAGGAGCCGCCGCAGGAGCCGTCGATCACCGTCACCAAGGATGGGCCGTACGCAGTCGAGGGTGCGGCCCAATTGCTGGGGCAAGACTGGGCGCAGGGTGCATCAACGGAGCACTACACCTTGTGCCGCTGCGGGGCGTCCAAGAACAAGCCGTTCTGCGACGGCGCGCACGGCAGCATCGGGTTCAAGGATGGAGGCCGCTAGCCTGACGGGTCGTCGTCCGACTCTGCAGATTCCCCCCGTCGATGCCAGCGCATGGGTCGATCCCGGAAGTGCACGAAGGGTTGAGCCTGCTGTCGAGAGGTGACCGGCTGCTCTCGACCCGTGTGGCCGGCCGGACTGGGCCGGGACCCGCTGCAGGCCAACCAAGCCCGAGCGAAAGCAATCAGCTCGCTGCCGACCCTCAGCGGCGTCGGTTCTGGCAGAGGTGCAGGGCCCGGAATCGGCCGCCAGCATGCGACTGACAGCGAATTCGCATGAGGGCCCGGCGAGCGATGTCGACCCCGGGGTGTTGACAACAGCCCATCGCTCGCGTTTCACTGCGCTGGGCCGGCCGGGTCGATCTGGGCGACTGATACCAAGTTGCGATCAATGACATAGCAACGACAGGCGTCGACCGGCCCGTCCACAGCGGACGAGCCGAAGGGCTCCACCGTCCGCACGGTGGCGCTTAGCCGCCTTTGAGATTCCACCCACAAGCAGGCGCTGCTGACCGTCCGGCTCAGGCGCCAGTGTCCTCGGCCCGCATTCCTTGCGGCTGACCCCGCACTACTACTCTTCGGCACTTTCACGAGTGGGCCGGTGCCCTTGGTGCAGTACGCCGTCGTCGGGGAACTTCGACCCCTGGCACGCAAGGATGGCTGTATGTGAATCGCGTCTGTACAACGTCGACCCCTGCGCAAGGTCGGTGGGCAGACAAGCGAGACCCACTCTTGATAGCGCGGGCCTCGGCAAACCACGCCCGGCAGCGCGAACCGCGAGGTGGGCGATATTCGGTCCGTCCGGGCGCTTTGCGTCCGCGTCGTCGCCTTGCCCGCAAAGATGAACCAGCAAATCGGCGCGAACGCCTTCACCCTGGTGCGACTCGGGCTGACGCTTGCGCCTGCATGCAGCGGCAAGACCACGCAGGCCTGCACAGATGCGCACCTTCGAACCACCATCGTGCTGCCCGGCAATCGCATCGGCAAGCATCTCACCGCGACCGGAGCCTGGGCCTTCGTCCAACGGTCATGCGAACTCGCCTGTCCCTCCGGTTCGGTCGGCAGTTCGGTTTTGTGCTGGGCCCGGCCGCTGCAACGCCAGGGCAATCACATCGTCCTCGGCGGCGTTGGCGCCAACCGACAGAATGCTTGCCAACTCGGCAACGTCGAAGCGCGCTGCCAGATGGGCCATCGCGGTTGCATGAGCGCGCTGCTCGTTCTGCACCCGCTTGCCCTTGCGCAGGCGCGAGTATCCGGCGTCGGCATACCCGATCATTTGCGCGGCGCAGTCCTCGCGCCCTTCGGCAATCGCCAGTGCGGCGATATGGTCGAAGACCCAGTAGCTGAAGTCCAGGCCACGCAACTCGTCCAACGCACGCTCCCAACAGCTTCTCGCGGCCTCGAGTTCGCCATGTGCGAGCCACGCGGCCCCCAGGTTGGCAAGCGCGCGACCATGGTCGTCCCGATGGTTTCGACCTTCGAGCCTGGCCGCCGACTCCTCTCCGATCGCAATCGCATCATCGACATCGCCCAGCGCCAGCCGCAGATCCGCAATGTGGAGCATGGCGCGTGTTTCGCCGTGCCAGGCACCGCTGCCGCGATAGGCGGCGCGCGATCTCATCGCCCAGTGCAAGGCTTCGCGCAAGTCACCCGCGATCTGCGCGGCCCATGCATGCGAGCCGCAAAACCAACCGTAGGCCTTGCCCTGTCTGCGCTCACCTAACAGCACATCGATCTGGCCCAGGCAGGCCCGATGCGCTGTCGTATCACCGAGTTGCGCGTAGGCCGATGCCAGGCATAGCCGCGCATTGGCCTCACCGAGAAGATCGTGAGCGGCCGTGAATGCGGCAACGGCGCGTTCTCCCGCCGCCTGCACGTGCAACGACTCGGTCGACGTGGCGTGCAGGCTATAGGCATGCGCCAGCAGCAACCGGGCTTCGACGCCGCTCGGTAGCGCCGCCGCCGATGGAAGCAACACCTGGCCCAGGATCTGATGAAGCTCATGCGTCGCCCCGATCGCGCGCCACAACCAGACCGACGACCCCACGAGGCGGGCAGCCAGTTCCGTATCGGACGCCTCCAGCGCGAAGCGGATCGCCGCGCGCAGGTTGTCGCGCTCGGGCCCGTAGCGCGCGATCCAGGCGCTGTCTGCGGTGTCGTCCCACTCGGCGTAGCTGCCCTCGAAGACGGCGCACAGATGCCGCGCATGGGCCGCTGCATATCGGGTCCGCTCGCCGCACGCCTGCAGCCGCTCGACGGCATAGATGCGCTGCGCCTCCAGCATCTTGAATCGCGCTGAGGGCGCTGAGGGCGCTGCGGGCGCAGAGGCCGCAGGGGGCTCGCAAATGATCATCGATCGCTCGACGAGGTCCGCCAGGCGGGATGCAACGTCTGTGCCGCCGGCACCATCGCTCGCTTCGCCGAGGACAGCGCACGCCGAATCGATCGTCCATCCTCCCGAGAACACCGCCAGGCGGCGAAATGTGGCTTGCAGCTCATCCGTGAGCAGGCCGTGGCTCCAATCGATCATGGCCTCGAGCGACTGGTGCTTGGGCGGCCCGTCTCGCCGCGCGCCGGCCAGCAGACGGAAGTGATCGGCGAGGGCGGCCCGCGTCGCGACCAGGCCCAGGGTGGCCACGCGCACCGCCGCCAACTCGATGGCGAGCGCATTGCCGTCGAGCTGGCGGCATAGCTCGGCGGCGTCGTGCAGTCCGTCGTCGTCGCAGCGCCATGACGGATTGCACTCGCGCACCCGGGTCAACAGCAGGCGAGTGGCCGGCGAGGTGGAGACAATCGATGCGGCCGATGCCCCGGCCGGAGGCAGACCGAGCATCGCAACCAGAAACCGCTGCTCGCCCACGATGCCCAGGGGGCGTTGGCTCGTGGACAGCACGCGCAGCCCGGGGCAAAAGCGCAGCAACTCGTGAGCAGCCGATGCACAGGCTTCGATCAGATGCTCGCAGTTGTCCAGCACCAGCAGCGCTCGGGCATCGCACAAGGCGTGGCGTATGCGTACCAGCGGCAGCTGGCTCGCGGGAGCGGAACAGCCAAGCGCCTCGGCCAACGCACCTGGGATGCTCGCGCCCTCGGCGATGCCGGCCAATTCGACCCAGGCGACCCTGCCCGCGCCGCGGACCTGCTGCGTCGAGGCGATCTCGAGCGCGAGGCGCGTCTTTCCGACGCCGCCCGGGCCGAGCAGAGTCAGGCAGCGGCGCGACTGCAGCAGCGTCTCGATCGCTGCAAGTTCGTCTTCGCGGCCGATCAGCGGCGTGAGCGGCGACGGAATCGCGATGACCTCACCGAATGCGAGCGCAGGCCCGGCGTCGACCGGGACTTCCTCGACCTCGCCCAGAAACCGGTAGCCGCGCCGCGTGACGGTGCCGATCAAATCGGCCCGATCGCCAAGAGCCTTGCGCAGCGCACGCATATGCTGGTGCAGCGCGTTTTCGACCACCACCACACTCGGCCAGGCGGTGTCGAAGAGTTCCGCTTTGGTGACCAGTTCGCCGCGCGCGCCAACCAGCGCCCCGAGCAAGTCCAGCGCGATCTTGCCGATCGCGATCGGCTTGCCCTCCCGGCGCAGTTCGCGCCCCGCTCGAAGCTCGAAGTCATCGAAACGAAAGGTCGCCTGACGCCGCGCCGGCGGCCTGTCGCTTCGCTGAGTGCGCCCATCAACCATCGGCACATGCTACGGCGCCGGCCCTCAAGTCGTCGAGCGGGATTTCAGCGTTTCTTCAGCGTTGCATCACCCATGGCGGCGCCTTGGCACGCAGAGTTCGGCCATGGGGGCGCGGACCGCGCCCACAGTGCCCATCCCCGACACGGACAAAGGAGTGCAAGCCATGGCGAACGAAGCAGCGCAAGCAGCGCGGGCCACCACGAAGCGGCGAGATTTCGTCTGGGGCGGCGCACTGGCGGCGGCCGCGCTCGTCGTCTCCCGCTCGGACTTCGCGCAGGCGACTGCCGCGCCTTCGGCGGCGGCCGACCCGGTCGTTCTCGACACGCTCGACGGCCTGCTGGCCTTTGTCGTGCCGGGGCCCGATGCGCATTCGGTGGCGCAGGGCATGACGAGCCCCACCGTCGGCGGCGTCGGCCTGGGCATCGCGGCCTTGCTGGCAGCCACCATCGACCAGACGACGCCTTTCGTCCCAAACTTCTCGGCCACCGTGGCGGCGACGCTGAACGCGCTCGCGTCAGTCGTCAACCCGACAGCGCCGCCCACGATCGCCTCGCCCTTGGCCTCGCCCTTCGCCCGCCTTTCGTTCGCCCAGAAGGCGGCCGTCTTCCAGATCATGGATGGCAACGAGGCGCTGAAGCTGCTCGGCGGCGTGCTGCCGCCATTCGTCGCCTTCTTCTGCTACTCCGAGGCTGCGGCATTCGACCCCGCAACGCGCCGGCTGACCAGCCAGCCGGTGGCGTGGCAGCTCTCGGGCTACCAGGGTGTCGCCGACGGACGCGATGAGTTCCGCGGCTACCTCGGGCGGCACTGAGCCGGGTACCCCTCAATCGGCAAGACACCGGAGGATCTCATGCGTGATGTGATCGTGGCTGGCGCGGGCGGCGGCGGCGCCGTCGTCGCCAAGGAACTGGCGCAGCGCGGCCTGGATGTGCTGCTGCTCGAAGCCGGCGCGCGCTTCGCGTCGCCGGAAGCGGACTGGACGCATTTCGAGAGCGACGCGAACAACGTCGCCTCGGGCTACTTCCGCTTCGGGCCGGCCGACCGGGCGAAGCCGCCGTGGGTGCGCGAGGTGGGGCAGAGCATGCTGTTCGTGCAGCTCGCCGGCGTCGGCGGCACCACCAACCACTACCAAGGCAATTCGCCGCGCGCCGCCCCGGGCGTTTTCGCCGACTACCGCGGCGCCGATGCGCTGTCCTACGACCGCTCGCACCGGTTCCCGTTCGGCTATCGCGAGCTGTTGCCGTACTACGAATGGGTCGAGCACACCTTGCCGGTGCAGACTGCGCCGATGGGCCTGAAGGAGGAAATCTTCTTCCGCGGCGCCCAGGCGCTCGGTTTGCCGCGTGAGACCACGAAGGACATCACGCGCGCCGCCTTCAGGCCGCAACAGAACGCCATCCTGCAGCCGCAAGGCACGGCCGGCCGCACCGGCGAGCGCGCGCGACTGTCGTTTCCGCAGGCACGCGGTTGCACGTTCTGCGGCCATTGCTCGCAGGGCTGCTACATGCCGCTCAGGGCGCCGATCAACCTCAAGGCCAAACGTTCGACATCGGTCAGCTACGTGCCGATGGCCCTCACCTGCGATCGCTGGTCGCGCCACGGCAAGGCACTCACCTTGCTGGCCGACGCCTATGCCGTCAAGGTCCTTCGCGACCAGCGCGGCGCCGCGGCCGGCCTGACCTGGCGTACCGGTGCGAGCGGCGAACTGCACACCGAGCGCGCGCGCGTCGTCGTGCTGGCCTGCGGCACCGTCGAGACGCCGCGGCTGTGGCTCAACAGCGGCTTGCCGAATCCGAACGGCTGGGTCGGGCGCGGCCTGACCGACCACTTCGTCGACGCCATCACCGGCGTCATGCCGTATGACACCGGCTCCACGCGCGGCCCCGGCTCCAACGGCCGCATCGACTACCCCGGCCGCGGCATGCTCGAAGTCGTCGGCGAGACCCCGGGCCTGCGGGCGGCGTTGAGTGCGTTCAGCGATGCCGGCATCCCCGGCTACTACGACAACGGCTTGCCCGGCGGCGCCTGGGGCGCCGACAGCGTCGGCAGGCTCGTCGGCAACCCGCTCAAGGCGGCGATGCGCGACGTCGATCGCCTGCTCAACATCGACGTTTTCACCGACGACGACGTCGAGGCCGGCAACGGTGTCTCGCTCTCCACCGCGTTTCCGCCCGACGAGCATGGCCCGGTGCCGCGCATCGACATCCGGCACCGCAACCGCTCGGCGCGCACGGTGGCGAATCGCGAGTTCCTTGCCGAGCGAGCCGTCGCGCTGCTGCGGTCGCTCGGTGCCACGGCCGTCTTGCGCATCAACAAGCCGCCCTTCGTGATCCACAGCCAGTCGACGATGCGCATGGGCGAGCACGAGCGCGACTCGGTCCTCGACGCGCACGCCGAGTCGCGCGCGGTGCCACGCCTGTTTGTGGCCGACAACTCGGCGCTCGCCAATGGGCTGGGCGGGCCGAACCCGACCTTGACGACGCAGGCGCTCGCGACGCGGACGGCCGAGCGCCTGTTCATCCGCTATTTCGGCGGCGACCCCTGGGTCGGTCGCGAGAGCCCGGTGTCATCGATCGACCCTCAGGTGACGCACGCCGTGCTGGCGCGTGGACTCGGATGAAGCCCTTCGGCCGCGACTCAGGGAGATGAACATGCAGCGCACGCACCCCACTCGACCCCGTCTGGTCAGCGCGGTGCTCTGGCTCACCGCGGCGCTCCTTCTCGGCTCTTGCGGCGGAGGGGGCAGCAACAAGGACGCCGCGGGTGGCCCGACCCCACCGCCCGAGGTGCCCCCCGTTTCGACGCTGCCTTTCAAGGCGCTGCCGGCCCGCGTTTCGCTCGAGGTGCGCGGCCAAGGCGCGTTGAGCACGGTCGGCCAGCGCGGCGCCGTGACATGGGTGTCGAGCGACCCGACGATCGCGCGCGTCGACGCGAGTGGTGGGGTCACGGCAGTCGCGCGCGGCCGGGCCACCATTACGGCCAGCGACCGCACGAGTAGCTCCACGACGAGTGTCGGGGTCTGGGATACCGCGGGCATCAGCCCTGACGCGACCACCGGCGCGCTCATCGATGCGGCGTTGGCGGCGGGTCGCATCGATGCCGAGCGGGCGACCGTCTATCGCGTGTATGCGCAGTTCGCCGACGATCGATTGCCGACCGAGTTCGACGGCGCGCCCGACCGGGACGGTACCGTTTCGATGCGCCTGCTGTCGGAGAAGCTGCCGACTTTGTCGGCGGCGACACAGGCCCTGCTGCTGCCGTTCTTCATGCCGCCGATCTACGTCGACAGCTGGTTCGGCAAGCAGCTCGGGCTGTCGACGGAGGCCTCGGCGCGTGCGAAGGCGCAAGCCGTCGGCGCGGGTCGCTCGGGGCGGATGGCCTTGTCGCTGAACTGTCACTTGGGCTTGCTTCCGGGGCTGGAGAAGCGGACCACGCTGAGCTTCACCTTTTGGGCCTTGCCCAACCCGGTCACCGTCGCGGCGATGGACTCTCTGGCCGGCAGCGTGGAAGACATCTACGCGCGCGAACGAGCCTTGTTCCAGCGCAGCGCCAAGCCCGACACCGATGAGCCGTGCAATGGCGGTGACGGCTCGACCGACGTCTTCATCTGGCCCTTGGGCATGCAGGCGGCCCAGACGATCGCCTATCCCGGGCGCTGCCAGGCCGTGCCGAGCTACATCGTTGTCAATGCCAACGAGGTGGCGCTTATGCTGGCGTCGCCGGGCAGCGATCCGACCATCGGGTTGCGCTACCTGCGCAGCGTGTTGGCGCACGAAGTGCTGCACACCATCCAGTTTGGCATGACGCGCCAGGCGCCCTGCGCCGATTACGACTGGGCCGACGAGGCGAGCGCGCAGTGGGTGATGGACGAGCTCTTCCCGGACGACAACTTCGAAGACGGTATTCGCAAGGTCGACTTCGCGCCGCGCGCGGGCGTGTTCTTCGCCGACTACGTGCTCGGCGGCCATCGCAAGCCGCTGGAGCAGGCCAACGGCTACAGCGACTACATCTTCTTCCAGTTCATTGCGCGCAAGCTCGGCTCGCAGGTCGTGAAGCGGGTGTTCGATGCCTGGGAGGGCAACGACAGCGTGCAGTCGCTCGAGGTCGCCCTGGTCGCTTCCGGCAGCAGTCTGCGCGAGGTCTGGCCGGAGTTCGCGCGCGCGCTGTGGAACGACGCCACCGATCACGTCCTCGACGACCTCAACCGCATGCCGCACGAGGGTTATGTCTATGGTGTCAAGTTTGCTTTCGACACGTTGAGGGCCGGGCAGACCCTGAAGACGCGAACCATCGCGCTGCTGGGGGCGGGCAGGGCGAAATTCGATCTGTTCGAGCCTCTGCGCAGCGGCGCCGGATATCGGATACCTCCGCGCAGCATGGCCTTCGAGCGTCTGGAGTTCACCGACAGCGCAGTCGCCTCGGTCTATGTGGCGACGACCCTGATCGGCAGCACGAACTCGGCGTTGACACTGCAGGCGCTCGTGAAGGTCGGCGGACGGTGGAGCGCGGTCGAGGACTGGAGCAGCGAATCGTCCAAGTACTTCTGCCGCGACAAGGGTGACGAGCGAATCGAAGAGCTCGTGTTGATCGTGAGCAACGGCGATACCGCGCCGGCTTCGCAGCCGCTCGTGACCTCGAACGCGTTGTCGGTGAGCACGTCGAACGTCGGCTGCTGGCAGTGGCGCGGCAGCGCTTCGCGCAGCTTCGTCTTTGACGACGGCACGGGCAACGCTGGCGACTACCTCGCCGATGCGACGAATCTGCTCTTCGAGAACCGCGGCGTCCTCTTCGGCAGGATGCTTTTCGGCTCTAACGCCGGCAACGCGAGCGGACGCTCCGTGATACGGCAGGCCTCGCCGCGCTGCGAGACGACGATCATGGGCCCGACGAGACCCGTCTCCGGCACCGACGGCATGCTCACGATGACGCCCGACCTCGAAGGCCCCGTCTTCCCGCTGGTCGATCGCAGCGTCGGCATGCTGTCCGGTACGACGGCGATCACGAGCACCTCCGTCGCCGTGTGCCCCGACCTGGGCATCAACGAGAGGCGCACGTTCCTGAACAGTTGGTCCTGGCTGCTCTATCCGCTGGCGACGAATCCGCTCTCGGTCTCGGCCGACGGCCGCAAGATCGAAAGCAGGGTCGTCGAGACCGATGCGAGCGGCGGCCGCACAACTCACACTTTGACCCTCACCGCGCAGCGCGAGTGAGGGCGCCATGCCCGAAATGCCCGTTTCAACAGTTTTTCGGAGCCCAACAGGAGACCGTCATGCTGAAACACTTTCTTGCTGTAATCGCCCTTGGACTTTCTTCGCCGGGGTTTGCCGACGTGCTTTATTACGGAGGCGACCCCGATGCAACAGCGGGCTTGGGCCTGGTGAGCGGAACCGATGGGAGTCCGATCGTTCATTTCGTAATCAGCAAGGCTACCGTCTACGACGATTTCGTCGTCGGTGCCGGCGGCTGGACCATCACCGGTTTGGGAGGGCATTTCGCGACCGGGGTTCCCACCGCACATTGGCTGGCCTGGGAGATCCGAACGGGCATGTCCGAGGGGGTGGGCGGAACGCTGGTGATGCAGGGGCAAGCGATTCCGACGGTCACACCGGATGGATTCGACTTTGGCCAAACCGGCTACTACGTGGAAGCGACGCTTCCCACGCCAAACTACGATGCCATCGAGTTGGGCGCGGGAACGTACTGGCTCGGCTTGTATTGGCAGAACTACATCTCACGTCCCGGCTCCATTCCCTACATTCGGGGAACTTCGGGCACGAACGCTGTGGGAGGCCCGTTTACCAACGGCAGCTACTGGAATGCGCCGGATTTCGGAATCGACTTCCACAATCCTGCCGGTGACATTGGCATAGCCAATCTGGACGTGTCATACCGCATTCTCGGGGTTTCGGGGGTGCCGCCAATACCGGAGCCCGGTTCGTGGCTGCTGATGATCACGGGCCTGGGCATGGCGGTGATCGGTCCGCGAAGGTGGCGGCGTCACATGATGAGTACGACTCTGAATTGAGCATCGCGACTCAGCAGCCGGTGGTGCGTACCGCTCGCTTCGCGACCGCCTCAGCGTGCTCGTCCGACACTCGCGGCACCACCAGCGAGCAGCTCGGCGTTCGGTGGCAGCACCCAACATTTCGGGGTCTCGGAATGCAAAACGTCTTTCGCGCTATCGACCTAGGAACACGCGCCTGCGGTCGACGCTGGGTTGACATGTGGCTGGCATGGGCCCTGTGGGTGTTTGTGATCGGCTGTCCGTGTGACTCGTTTGCACAAGGCCAGCAGGCAGGCGCGCCACCCGTCGTGCTGGTGCGGGCGCTGCGCTTGCTCGACGTCCGATCCGGAAGGACTGTCGAGGACGCCGCCCTCGTCATCGAGGGGGATCGCATCAAGGCGGTCGGCGTCGCGACGGAAGTACTCAAACAAGTACCCGCGGGGATCGGGGTCCTGGATCTGGGCAATGTCACGGTCTTACCCGGATTGATCGACGCCCATACGCACCTGCTGGCGCGAATACCCGAAGGCGCCGGCGGCTATGCGCTCAATCTGGTGACGAAGTCGGACGCCTACCGTGCCCTTGAGGGAGCGGCCAATGCTCGGGCGACGCTGCAAGCCGGTTTCACGACCGTGCGCGATGTCGGCAACGAAGGCTCGCGCTATGCGGACGTCGCCTTGCGCGACGCCATCGACCGAGGACTCATCGAAGGCCCACGCATGCGCGTCGCGACGCGAGCCATCGCGGCGATCGGCCAATACCATCCCTTCGGCATCTCAGCGAATCTGGACGGCGTTGTGGGCGGTGCGCAGATGATCAGCGGCGCTGACGACGCTCGACGTGCGGTGCGCGAGCAGATCGGTCGCGGTGCCGACCTGATCAAGGTCTACGCAGACTGGAGCGCCCCGACGCTGACCGTGGCGGAACTGCAGGTCGTCGTGGAGGAGGCGCACAAGGCCGGCCGCAAGGTCGCTGCCCATGCGGGCACTCTTGAAGGCATCCGCAACGCGGTCGCCGCCGGTGTCGACTCGATTGAACACGGCACCCACGCCGATCAGGAGGCACTTCGGACCATGAAGGCCAAGGGAATCTTCCTCGTGCCGACGCTTGCCGTTGCCGACGCATGGGCTGCCCAGTCGGCCGAAAACGCCGCGTCCCCACAGCTCAAGGCTCATATGGAGGGGGCTCGCCGCACTGTCGAGGCGGCGCGTGCGATGGGCGTCAAGATCGTGAGTGGCTCCGACCCTTCGGCGAGCGATCGACATGGCAAAAACGCCGAAGAGCTGGTCGCCCTGACGAAGCGGGGCCTGAGCGCACTCGAGGCGATCCAGTCTGCGACAACGTTGGCCGCCGACCTGCTGGGCATGGCCGATCTTGTCGGGACGCTGGAAGCGGGGAAGTACGCCGACCTGGTTGCCGTCGAGGGCAATCCCCTGCACGACATCGCCACATTGCTGCGCGTCAAGTTCGTCATGAAGGGCGGGCTCGTCATCAAGAACGACCAGCCGCTCTTGCGGTCGGTGCGATAGACAAACGGGACACCTTCCAGCCAACTCTCATACCCCTCACTGCTTGGAGCCATAAATGCCAGAAAGTCGCGGTTACTCAGCGGGCAAGTTCGGTCTGGAACTGGAAGGAGAGTTCGCCGGCTTCCTCGATTCAGTCGAGGGCGGCGAAGTGTTTGCCGAGATTGCCGAGGAGTCGGCCGCCCCGGATGGTGTCATCCCCAAGCACGTCGCCACGCTGAAATACGAGCCGATCAGGATCAAGTTCGGTGCCGGCATGACGGAAGTGTTCTACCAGTGGATCGCCCGGTTGCTTGCGCGGTCGGACAAGCCCATGGACGGCGCCATCCTCTTCCTCGATATCAATTTCAAGGAGGAGCGTCGCCTCGAGTGGACCAGGGGCCGCATCACCGAAGTGACGTTCCCGGCGCTCGATGCAAGCTCGAGAGACACTGTCGTGCTGACTCTCGTGATCGCGCCCGAGTCGACGTCGATGGTCTTGAGCCAGTCTGCACGCACAGTGAAACGTGCCCTGAAAACGAGGAAGCGACATCGGTGGCGCGCCTCGAACTTTCGCTTCGAGCTGAGCGGCCTGGAGACCGGCAGCAAGCGGGTCAAAAGGATCGAGTCCTTCACCGTCAAGATGACCGCCGTGGGCGAACCCGAGGCAGGTGCACTGGCGCCGGCCGGCAGGCGACTGTTGGTGCCCAATGTCCTGTTCACGGTACCCATGCGCGATGCGCAACCGTACCTCGACTGGGCGGAGGACTTCATTGTCCGCGGCAACAACGGTC